>NZ_CAJHPA010000001.1:0-519351 GCF_905125285.1 Aerococcus sp. Group 2
CTTACACTATATCTAAAAAAAGAAATAGCTCGAAGATAAATCCGTCGATTTACCTTCGAGCTAATCTTAGTATGTTTCTTATCCTTATGAATGCGATTTATTACGCAGCCTTTCCCATTGACGACTTTTTGATGGCAAGAACCCAGTTAAATACTGATTTTGTCGTCTATGCCTTATACCTTTCAGTGTTTGTCTTGTCAGCCCTATTATGGTGGAATAACCATAACTGGCGGCAGGTTGAGCACTAGAAAATAAGTAAAAAAGAAAAGGTCAACTCGGATTCTCTCTTAATCGAGAAGTCTGAGTTGACCTTATTATTTTGCTCAATCTTCTTTAAGTGGGCGGTTGACGCTGCCGTGACTGAGATTTTCGCGAATGTCGCGGTTAACCTGTCCCTCGGCATAGTCCTCTCGCCAATTGATTAACCCCGCGCCCAAGCCGCGGACTAGCACTTCTGCACTGCCAATATTGGTCGCTAAGGGAACATTGTAGACATCACAAAGACGAATCAGGGCATTCACATCTGGTTCATGAGGCATGGCCGCTAAGGGGTCTCTTAAGAAGATGACGCAATCGATCTGATTTTGTGAAACTTCAGCTCCAATTTGCTGGTCACCACCTAAGGGACCCGATTGGTAACAATGGACTTTGATACCAGTCGCTTGACTGACGCGTTTGCCAGTGGTCCCGGTCGCCACTAAGTCATGCTGACTGAGAATATCCTGGTAGGCAGTGGTCAATTGGATCATGAGTTCTTTCTTACTGTCGTGGGCAATGAGTGCTATCCGCATGAGGGTCTTCCTTTCCTGTGAAATAGAACATTGTTCATATCTATCATAAACAAATTATCAGGGAAAAGAAAGTTAAGCGATGACTACCAGCTGGCCTAAGCAATCAGATGGATGAAGCCGTAGATAGCAAAGATATTGATAAAATCAATAAAGAGGGCTCCCACGATAGAAACTGCTAGAAAGGCTAAAGGGCTAGCACCATATTCATGAGTGATTTGCCGCATGCAGGCCATGGCGTTGGAGGAGGACCCCATCCCAAAGCCAATAAATCCTGCAGTCATCACGGCCGAGTCGTAATTTTTCCCCATAGTATGAAAGACAATATAACGAGCAAAAGCTAGAGTAACGACTGTTTCTGCCACAATAATTAAAAGCATGGGTAGAGCCATATCAATAATGGTCCATAACTCTAATCCCACCATGGTTAAGGCTAGAAAGAGATTGAGAGAGATATCTGAAGTCACATCCAGAGCAGCATCATCAAGGATAGAGTGCTCCTTGGCATCAGAAATATTACGGGCGGTGGCTGCCACAATCATCGGACCAATATAAACGGGGAAGGTGATTCCACCCACTAATTTTCCTACGACTGTGTTAATGATTTCAGTGACAAAGGTTCCTACAAAAATCACTAGTAAGGTGCCATACAACATATAACCAATCCGTTCAGCGGTTAAGCGTTGGTGCTGGGGATGGCGGTGGTAGCGGTTGCTAGTATTTGCTGAGGCATTCTCATCTTTAGCGGATAGGGAGTATTTTTTGGCAATACCTGAGGCAATTGGACCACCAGAAAGTGAGCCCAATACAATTCCCAAAGTAGCTGCAATAATCCCTACCGAGGTCGCATTGTCATAACCCAAGTTGACAATAGTAGGGGAGACAGCTGCCGCCGTCCCTGGGCCGCCGACTAAGGCAGGGGAACCGAGCAATAGGGCCAAGGGACCGGGGATATCTAGGAATTTACCTAAGACTAGGGCTAGGATATTTTGAATAAAAATGGCTAAAATGGCAATAAAGAGGAACTTCATCACCACACCCTTAGCCCGTGATAGGGCTTGGATACTAGCGGAAAAACCAATGGTGGTAAAGTATACCACCATAAATAGGGTAGACAAGGAAGTGTCCAAGTTAAATGTGACCAGGTTAGTCAAACGTAAAAACATGTTGACTAAGGCAAAGGCTAAGCCACCTACAATGGCAGGGGGCAGGGAATATTCTTCGAGCACCGGAAAGACATTGGTCATCCACTTACCAAAAAATAAGGCAAGCACTGCAAGGCCGAGTGTCTGAACGATATCAAAATTAATTGTAATCATATAATCGCTCCTCAATATGATTGAACATTGTATGTAAATAAGTACTTATAATTATAATACCATGTAATATAAATTAATGTCATTAATTATGTCATTTAATATATCATATTGATCCACTGACTAATAAAATCATTGCTAATTAAAAGCAGAGTAAATCCTATCAAATTAGGGCTTTCCGGAAGATTTAAACTTTTAAGGTCTCAATAAATTGTAATAAAAAATAACATTAGAAAAGACTCCTTTCTGTTAAGCACCTGAGCCTCAATATTTTTAGCTAAGTGATTACTATAATTAGAAAAGCACTTTTGCTATAATAGAAGTATTGATTTGAGTTTTTATTGTTAGGAGTGTCACCATGAAGCGTCCCATTGGTTTTCTCGATTCAGGAGTGGGTGGCTTAACTGTCGTCAAAGAAGCCATGCGTCAGTTGCCCAATGAGTCGATAATTTATATTGGGGATAATGCCCGCTGTCCTTATGGGCCCCGGCCAGAGGCAGAGATTAACGAATTCACCCAAGAATTAGTTGATTTCCTCCTGGAGCAAAATATTAAAATGCTTGTGATTGCTTGCAATACAGCGACAGCAGTGTCACTGGAGCGGATCCGCCAACGGGTGAATATACCGGTCATTGGTGTTATCCACCCCGGTGCCCGGGCAGCTAATCGATATAGTGAAAACGGCCATATCGGGATTTTGGCTACTGAAGCCACCATTAATAGTCATTTCTATCAAAATGTTTTATTGGACCATAACAAGCATTTAACCTTGTATCCTTTGGTCTGTTCCAAATTCGTGCCCTTAGTAGAAAGTGGCCAATATTCCTCGCCGATTGCTAAGAAGATCGTGGCTGAAAGTCTTTATGATTTGAAACAGACAGCTATTGATACCCTGATTCTGGGTTGTACCCATTATCCCTTATTAGCTCCTCTGATCCAAAAATTCATGGGGCCAGGGGTACGCTTGGTCAATTCCGGAGCAGAAACCGTGAGTGATGTTTCGGCAATTCTCGACCTCTATAATCTAGCGGAATCTTCATGGAACCCAGAAGCCACCACTTATCAGTTTTATACTACCGGAGGGGTGACCATGTTTAAGGACATTGCCAAGACCTGGCTGCAAAAAGATATTCCAGTCAGTCGGATTCCCCTCAGTCAATTAGAAGCAAAAAAGGAGTAGACCATGGCTAATAATGACCTCTTAATCGCCACCAAAAATCCTGGCAAGGCCAGGGAATTTCAACAATTATTTGCCCCCTTAGGTTTTAAAATCAAGACCCTTTTAGATTATCCCGAAATCAATGATATTCCAGAAACGGGATCCAGCTTTTTAGAAAACGCTAGTCAAAAAGCCAGTACAGCAGCAAAACTCTTACAGGTTCCCACTATTGCTGATGACTCTGGCTTGGAAATTGAAGCCCTAAATGGAGAACCAGGAATCTATTCGGCCCGCTATGCTGGCTTAGACAAGAATGATCAAGCCAACCGCCAAAAAGTCTTACTAGCTATGGAAGCTGTTCCTGATGGCAAGCGTCAAGCCCAATTTACCTGTGCCTTGGTTTTAAGTCATTCGGATGGCCAAGTCTATAAACATTATATTGGTCACTTGGCCGGAGAAATCCTAAGGGAAGAGCGGGGTAGTAAAGGCTTTGGTTATGATTCAATCTTTTATCTTCCAGACTACCAAAAAACTACAGCAGAAATTGACCCTGATTTAAAAAATAAGATCAGTCACCGTGGTCAAGCCATGGCCCAACTCAAAGCCGATATTGAAGCAGGAAAGGTGGAATTGCAATGAAAATATTACTAATCTCAGATAGTCATGGGGATAGCCAGATCTTATCAGACCTGGTTGCACGCTACCAAGACCAAGTTGACCTCATGCTCCATTGCGGTGATTCTGAATTAGATGCTAGCGACAGTATCTGGAATGTGATTGAACCGGTGAAGGGAAATTGCGATTTTGGTCCCTACCAGGCTGAGCGGATTATCGATACACCAGAAGGCCGGCTGATCTATACCCATGGCCACCTTTATGGGGTCAAGGCGGGAGTAGAGAAATACGCTGAATATGCTAAGAAACAAGACTGTCAAATTGCTGTCTATGGTCACACACATATCATGGATGACCAGGTCCTTGATGGGGTGCATTTAATTAACCCAGGTTCCGTAAGTTTCCCCCGTGGTAACTATCTCACCCCCACCTATGCCATCTTAGACTGGCAAGCTGACCAAGAAAAAGTCACCTTCTACCAAAGAAATGGCGAAAAAGTCCCCGAAAAATTCCTGCCATAAAATAGAGTGCGACAGTCACAACAAAGGACGAAACCGCTACGCATACTATATCTGTAACTCGCTAGCGCTTCGAACAGCTATAGCAACTGGAGAAAACTGGGATAAGCTCAGCAAAGCTGAGCGTTACCAGTTTTTGAAGTGGACGTTCGTCCTGTGACTGGAGCAGGTTTGGAATAGAGTGTGACTGGTGCGTCAAAAGGTAAGATCACTGGAGCTAAAGGGCAAGTGAATTCTCAAAGAGAATTCGCTGGCCTTTAGTGAAGTGGAGGTCGATCTGCATCCGGAGCACGTTTGGAATAGAGTGCGACAAGCGCAAAAAGGAGGCTAGGATGAAAATCCTAGCCTCCTTTTTGCGCTTGTCTAATAGTATTTTACTGTAGAAAGTCAGTGACCTTTTTTGGTGACCTTAATAAGTTGGACTTTATATTTGTAGAGAGTTGGCCTTTGGCTTTTATTGCCTTGTAGCCTTGCTTTTGGAATCTACAAAAACTTCACCGCCATTGATCAGTATACAACTCATGAAAAAGTGGTAGTGAAAGAGAAGGAGTACTCTTGGACAATACCTCACAGAAGAAGGACTCGCTTTGAGTCAAGAGATGGTTTGAGTAGATATTCCTACTAGTTCTGAAGTTCAACCAGTAAAAATCTTAGACGTTGAGAAGAGCTCAGAGAAATTTGTTGTTTCGTTTTTAGTGGAGCAAAAGATTACGGAAGGGAAAAAGACACAATCAATTTCTTCTGCTTATCGAGTGATGATCTTTGAAGATGAAAATAGGAATCATATTGTGACGTGTTTGCCTACCATGATTGCAAAACTTGATAAGGCAAAGTACGAGGTAAAACAAGTAGAAAGTGATTCGGAAATTGATGCCAAAACCACAGAAGAAATCCCTGAGTTTTTAGAGACATTTTTCAAACTTTATCCCGCAGTCTCAGAAAAAGAACTGGAGTATTATGTTGAAAAAGACGCAATGTGACCAATTAATACTAACTTGAAATTAGTGAATCCTATTTACAAACAAAATGGTAAAGCGATTCAAGTAATTGTTGGTGTTGTGTATCTTTATGAGTTGTCCAAAACAACAAGTGTTTTTCAGTATAGATTAAAACTAAACAAAAATAAAAATTGGACTATTAGCAATTGTGAATAAGTAAAAGATTATCTAAAAGCAATCCAACATTTGAAATTACGTCGTTCAAATGTTGTATCACTTTTAAGAAAACTAAGTAGTAGTGAAATATCTTTCAATTTATACATCAATTTGATAAATAAAAATAGAAATTAGTATAGCCCTAAACAAATTATTTGCGTTTTATTGTTTAGGGCTATACTATATTGGTAAAAGGAATAGAAAGAGGTGTTTATGTGGTTGATAAAATTCAGTTTAATCAAGTTATAGAAGAATTCATCAAAGTAAATAATTTAATGACTCATATTCAAAAACGACCAATCAGAATAACTAATGATCTAAAACTCAGCACGAGTATGATTCACTTGATCGATGTGATTGGAAATTATCCTGAAACTAGTATTACGGAACTAGCTGATCGATTAGGCGTTACCAAAGGAGCTGTATCCCAACAGATTCCCACTTTAAAGAAAATGAATCTTATAAGTGTTTCTCAAAAAAAGGGAAATAAGAAAACTAAACTCATATCGTTAACAAAATATGGGCGAAAGGTGTACGAATCACATAATTATTTACACGAAGAGCTTTATAGCTCAATAAATGAATCGTTAGAATCATTCTCACCAGACCAAATTTCAACCATTAAACAGATTCTAGAAAAAATATCTTATACAATCAAAGAATATCAAGTGAGTCTGACAAGAAAGGAAGATTAACATGAAAAAAATGATTTTTGAAATTGACGGACAAGTAGTTTCTAAAGAAAAGATTGATGAATGGGAACTTGGCCGTTTAGAAAAAGAATACAAATTCTTAAAGAAACATGGTTTTAAATTTAGTCAAAAGTTTAGTTCCTATCTAGAAAGTAAAGATGTAGACAATGCACGGTCTGAGTTAGGAAAATTGAAGTCTGCCTATCATCCAGAAACTTTTAGAAAACTTCTTAAAAGAAAGTATACTATCGGCAATTTTGCTTCGAAAATAGCAGCTATGTTATCAAGAGGTAGAAAATATAGTATTACAGAGTTTGTTATTCCAATCTCTAAAAAAACACCAGAAGAAGTTATGAATTCGATAGAAAAAATTATGTTAGAAAATACGGATGAGCATTTATATATGAATCTAGCTACTAATCCTGATCACTTCGTTCTAATCAGCACTTCTAAAAATGTGCAAGAGGTCGTTGAAATTACTGGAGGGTCGCCATTGCCAACTCGTTTCTTTGCATATTATGGTGATGAAACAGGGCTGACTTCCACGCTTGGTGAAGGATTCACTGTGCAAGCAGCTGGAGCAGCAAAATTAGAAGACGGAACTGTTATCGGCGGAGTTCGTCATCAAATTAAAAAAGAAGGGAATGGTTTACGATTTAGAGCTTTAGTTGAGTTTCCTTCACTTTTACCAAATTACATGATTAAGAAACACCAATATCATTTAGCCTGCGAGTTTAGACAATGGCTTGACTATACAGTTTAGTGAGTTGCTAAAAAAGCCGTCTTTTCAAAAGATTATAGAACCATTCAATTTAAACTCTAAAGAATATTTATCCAAAAAAATAACCCCCATAAGTTGAATTCTTAGTCCAACTTTTTGGGGGCACTACATTTGTCATGGCTTTTTTATTCGCCATCGTTTTTACTTTCGGCATGTTTATAATCGACGCTGATATGAGAGACAGCTCTTTGGGAGTCAGGTTGTTCTATGCCTGCTTCTCTTAAGGCATTGGTGAGTTCTTCATAATACTTGCTTTGAACATCTTCCTGGCTGCCGTTTACACAGAAGAAGCGGATGCGATAAACGAGTTGGTGGTCAATATTTCTAGTCACCCCTAGTAATACCGGTGGCTTAGATAGGTTCTCGTCGGGAGCCAAATCATCAAGACGTTTCTTAATGACAGTGACGAATTCATTAATATCGGTATCAGCAAAGTAAGACAGGTCGACTTCACTACGGATAGGGTTTCGTGAATTATTGACCACAACTTCAATTTGACGGTTAGGGATAAAATTCATCGTTCCATCGAAACCACGGATAACAGTGGTTTTAATCCCAATTTTTTCTACGATCCCGCTGACTTGGTCGATCACTACGGAATCACCAACGTCTAGCTGGTGTTCTAGCAGGATGAACATGCCGTTGACCATGTCGGTAACCAAGCCCTGAGCGCCAATACCTACTGCAATACTGGCTATCCCAGCACCAGCTAAGAGCGTGGCAACTGGGACGCCAAGAATAGCTAGGGTGGAATAACCCAGAAGGAAGTAGTAAACATACTGGGTAATGTTAGTGAGTAAGGCTTTCATGGTTTTGGAACGGTAGTTATTGTTGGAAAAACGGGCAGTTTTGTCAAAGTAGGTGTTAATCAAACGCACCGTAATCCGACGAATAATGTAGAGCAAGATTACCGTTAGAACCAACTGTAAGAGGGTGGTCAGTAAGTGGGATAAAATACTTTCAATATCGATATTGCCCAGATAATTGGTGAACCATTGACTGATGAATTGCATTGAGACTTTCCTTTCTTATTCATAGATATAGTTTATACGTTATTTCAATAAAGGTAAAGCCAAGCCACTGGAAGCGATTATATTTTGTATTATAGGTAAAAAATGGTATCATATAGGTATATTAAAAATAAGAAAGTCACTTAAAGATGTGAGGAGTGATGTATAGCATGACATGGAGTGAGATAGCGGCAATTATTGCTGCAGTATCCTTCGCTGTTTTAGTGGTTTTTCTTGTTTTATTTATCCGTCAATTGACACAAACCGTTAAGGAAGTTGTGAATACAGTTGATGAGGCCAATAAAACAATTGCCGTTCTCCGACGCGATGTCGACGGTATCTCAGTAGAAGCTCAAGGCCTACTTAACAAGACCAACCAACTACTGGAAGACGTTAACGGTAAGGTAGCTAAGGTTGATCCTTTATTCCAAGCAGTGGGAGATGTTGGGGTTTCCATTTCCGATGTGAATGATTCTACCCGCGATTTGGTATTGAATATCACCAATAAAGCGGATGAAAAAGTTGATCAAGCCAAAGCTGGTTATAAGAAAGTACGTCAAGCCAGTGAAAATAGCCAGGTTGATCCCAAGGTTTCTGGCTTTGAAAAGATTGGAAAATCAGCTAAATTACTTAAGAAAAAACGCGATATGCGTAAGGCTCAAGAACAATCTGAAACCAAGGCATTTTAGCCGATTAGTGTGAATGTGTTAAAAAGGAAAGGAAGTATATTTTATGTCAAATAAAACAGGTGCATTTTTACTCGGAGCAATTATCGGTGGATCAGCAGCGGCTGTAACCGCATTATTATTCGCACCAAAATCTGGTAAAGAATTACGTCAAGACATCAATGACCAAGCGAACAACTTAAAAGATACAGCCATGGACTATGCTGATCTTGCTATCGAAAAGGGTAACACCATCTACGAAGCAACCTCAGATGCAGCTAACGACATCCGCGTTAACTTACAAGAAAGTGCTGACACCCTTAAAGACTCCTTACAAGAAACTGGCCGTGTAGCCAACGAACAATACCACAAGGCTAAAGATGACGTCAAAGAAGCTTACGACTACACCAAGGAATATGTCGATGAAGCTGCCCAAGATGCTAAAGACGAAGCCAAAAAAGCTGGTAAAGAAGTCGAAGAAAAATCAAAAGACGTTGCAGACACCGCTAAAAAAGAAGCCAAAGACGGCAAGGAAGAAGCTAAAAACCAAGCTAAAAAATAAAGCTTAAGATAAATAAAAAGGAAGCTGGAATCAATCAGCTTCCTTTTTATTTTGGAGATATAAGGCAAGAAGGATAAATTAATAGACATAAAAAAGAAGCCTCTAGGGGCTTCTTTTTTATGCTTCAGACCGCATGCGTTCTTTTTGGGCTTCATCCTTGGCAGTAAGGATGCGTTTAACCACTTTGAGACGGGTGAATTCTTCTCTTTCCTTTTCTTCAAGGGCCGAGGAGATGTCTCTTTGGGCGTCTTGTAATTGCGGAATAGTGATATTTTTCAAGGCGTTAACCCGTTTTTGGGTTTTTTGGATATTTGAGGCTAGCCGGTAAGCTGCGTTTTCGACTTGGGCCAGTTGCATTTCTAAGTCCTTAACAGTTTCAAAGGCAATCCGGGCTTCATCCATTTTTGTGGTGGTTTGAGAGAAGGAATAGGCCGGTTGCATGGCTTCAGCCTGGTAGTCGACCTCAGGCACCTCACTGCCCATCACGCTACGAACTTTGAGGCTAAGACTATCGGATTGGGGCACATCTTGGGCCCAGTCCGCAATGGTATGTAAACCAATCTCACTCTGGGCTTCAAAGAGGCACTCATAGGCCTTTTGATAGGCTTCCTTTAATTGCTCTTGGACTTTCTTAGCCTTTTGCACCAGGGACATAATTTCATTCATTAAAATCATCCGTTTACGGTCCATTAATTCGTGGCCGTTCTTGGATAAGCGCAAGGTTTTTTCAACCTGCATGAGATTCCCCTTGGTAGGGGTGTGGTTGACTTCCATTAGTCCTCACCGTCCTGCTTACTATCCTTATCTAGGGCATCTTTTTTGTAAGAATAAGTGGTGTCTTCATAATATTTGTCGAGTAATTGACTATCCATCCGGTTTAACTCGGTCCGTGGGAAGGTCCGGAGTAGGTCCCAACCTAAGTTTAAGGTATCGGTAATAGTCCGGTTCTCATCTTGCTTTTGCCCAATAAATTCTTGTTCAAAGGCTTCCCCGAAGGCTAAGTATTTCTTATCTAAGTCAGAAAGTTCTTCTTCCCCGATAACCGATGCCAGCGAACGGGCATCAATAGCTTGGGAGTAAGCGGCGAAGAGTTGGTTAGAGACCGCGTCATGGTCCTCACGGGTGTAGCCGTCCCCAATCCCGTCCTTCATTAAACGTGACAAGGAAGGCAGGGGATTAATTGGTGGATAGATATTTTTCCCTTCAATACTCCGGTCCAATACCACCTGACCTTCAGTAATATAACCGGTAAGGTCAGGGATCGGGTGGGTGATGTCATCGTTAGGCATGGTTAGAATTGGAATTTGGGTCACTGAACCTTGCCGCCCTTTAACAATACCCGCCCGTTCATAGATAGTAGCTAACTCGGAATAGAGGTAGCCAGGATAACCTTTACGGGATGGAATTTCTTGCTTAGCATTAGAAACTTCACGCAGGGCTTCACAGAAGGAAGTCATATCGGTTAAGATAACCAGGACATGCTTACCTAAATCATAGGCCAAGTATTCCGCGGTAGTGAGGGCCATCCGTGGGGTAATCAAACGTTCCATCACGGGATCGTCAGCGGTATTAACGAACATAGTAACGTGTTCCATAGCGCCACTCTCTTCAAAGGACCGCTTAAAGAAATCGGCCACATCGTGTTTAACCCCCATGGCTGCAAAGACGACCGCAAATTCGCCGTCTACGCCGTCACCGAGTTTGGCTTGCTTAGCAATTTGAGCAGCCAGTTGGTTATGGGGCATCCCATCACCGGAGAAAATCGGTAACTTTTGCCCGCGAATCAGGGTAGTTAAGCCGTCAATGGCGGAAAAACCGGTTTCGATATAGTCACGCGGATAGATCCGTGAGACCGGGTTAAGGGGCGCTCCATTGACATCACGGCTCACTTCAGCGTGGATAGCGCCTAAGCCGTCAATGGGTTGGCCGATCCCGTTAAAGGTCCGTCCTAAGATATCAGGACCTAGGCCTAATTCCATCCCCTTACCGGTAAAGTGGGTATGGGTGTTATCCAAGGACATTCCAGTAGTCGAGTCAAAAACCTGTATCAGGGCATGTTCGCCTTCAATTGTGATGATTTGACCCACTTTTTGGTCAGAACGGTTAGTTCGGAAGCGGACAATGTCACCATAGGCCGCCCCCCTAACACCGTCGACCACGACAAGAGGGCCTTCAATCGAACTTAATCCTAAATATTCAATTGCCATTTATTTTCCCCCTTATCCATTTTCTTGCATT
Organism: Aerococcus sp. Group 2; assembly: GCF_905125285.1. NCBI lineage: Bacteria > Bacillati > Bacillota > Bacilli > Lactobacillales > Aerococcaceae > Aerococcus > Aerococcus sp. Group 2. The sequence continues at coordinate 11,499 of NZ_CAJHPA010000001.1, forward strand.
GCTTTTTCATAGAAACGATCGATATCTTCATAATAATGATCAAATGCTTCCAAGTCATCATTTGGCACATCAAACTTCATGGTAATTAATTGGTTAAAAATATCAGCCTTAGCGATGTAAGACATTGGCATCCCCCATTGAACCAATTGTTGGCAGCGGGAATGTAGATAGAGAATCACATCTAACATCTTGGCTTGCTTAGCAATCGGCACCGCTTGGTCGATTTCGTGGAAGGTGTTTTGTTGTAAGAAACCTAAACGAATAATTCGTGCGGTTTGAAGGGTCAATTTTTGCGAATCAGGTAAGATATCTGAACCAATTAATTTAACGATTTCATTTAATTCATCTTCTTCGTGGAGTAGGGCCATCATTTGTGAGCGGTTTTCCACGAATTCTTCGGAAACCTGTTTATTATACCAAGCCGTTAAGTCATCCACATATTGAGAATAGGAATTCATCCAGTTAATGGCTGGGTAGTGACGGGCATGGGCCAGGTTGGCATCCAGTCCCCAGAAACAACGGACAAAACGCTTGGTGTTTTGGGTCACGGGTTCAGAGAAGTCCCCACCTTGAGGGGAGACCGCCCCGATAATTGACACTGAACCATTATCGTGATTGAGGGTTTCCATGTCGCCGGCTCTTTCATAGAAGGTTGCGATCCGGCTAGCCAGGTAGGCAGGATAACCTTCTTCAGCTGGCATTTCTTCCAAACGGCCCGATAATTCACGTAAGGCTTCCGCCCAACGGGAAGTAGAGTCGGCCATAATGGCTACGTCATAACCCATATCCCGATAATATTCGGCAATGGTTAGGCCGGTATAAATGGAAGCTTCCCGAGCTGCCACTGGCATATTGGAAGTGTTAGCGATTAAGACGGTCCGTTCCATTAATGGGGCGTTAGAACGCGGGTCAATCAGTTTAGAGAAATCTTCCAAGACTTCGGTCATTTCATTGCCCCGTTCCCCACAACCAATGTAGACAATGACATCGGCATCGGCAAACTTAGCGATTTGGTGTTGCATGGTGGTTTTCCCAGTACCGAAACCACCTGGAATGGCCGCTGTCCCCCCCTTAGCAATCGGGAAGACGGTATCAATAATCCGTTGTCCAGTGAGCAGTGGGGTAGTACTTTCTAGACGCTTCGCCACAGGGCGTGGGGTACGAATCGGCCATTTTTGATAGGCCTTGACTTGGTATTCCTCACCATTAAATTGGCGGATAGTAGCTAGGGTCTCTTCAATGGTATAAGAACCAGAAGCTACTACATCAATCACTTCACCGACCACAGAATTAGGGACCATGATTTTATGCTTAATGGCTTGGGTTTCTTGGACTTCAGCGATGACGTCCCCAGCTGATACTTGGTCACCGACTTGAACGGTCGGGGTGATTTGCCAAGCTTTTTGGCGGTCGAGCGAGTCGACATTGACGCCTCTTTTAATATAGAAACCACTGGATTCAGCGATATCTTCTAGGGGCCGTTCAATCCCATCGTAGATATTGTTCAAGAGACCAGGGCCCAGTTCAACCGTCATGGCTGAGCCACTCCCGTAAATAGGTTCGCCTGGTTTTAAGCCGGCGGTCTCTTCGTAGACTTGGATGGTGGTTTTCGCTTGGTCGATACGAATGACTTCGCCAACTAAGCGACTCTTACCGACATGGACCAATTCTTGCATGGAAAAATCGGTATTACCCTTGACGGTAACAATGGGGCCATTAATGGCATAAATTGTATTTTCTCCCATCGATTAATCAGCCTCCTTAATGACAAAGTTTTCTTTGAGGCGGTCAAGAAAGGTTAAGAAGGAGTAGTCTACTAAGATTTGACGCTCTCTTAATACCGCCCGGATGCCGCCCATGAAGGGGCGGTCAGAGATAATGATAGGGTGGGAAGCATAACTTTCTAATTGACTTCTTAAATGACTATCATTTTCATCGATGTAGAGGTCGTATTTTTCACGACCTGCGTAGGCTTGAATATTCTTCAGCATTTTTTTCAATTGTTCAATATAAGCCTCACTCTTTTGATAGCTTTCGATTTGCTTGGTGAAGGTTTGGAAGAGAGTCAATTTCATGTTCTCTTCGGTTAAGAACAATTCCCGTTGTTGGTTGATTTGAATTTGAGAAATGGCCTTATTATTTTCCTTGCGTAAGGCTTCTTTTTCGTTAACTAAACGGTGAGCAAAGGTTTCATCAGTTTGTACTTGAAATTTTTGGTAATCGTCTTCTAGCGTTTGCCGATATTGGTTAATTTGTTGGTCAATTTCAGCTTGGCTTTGTTGGGTCACTTGATCCTTAAAATAAGCCATTTTTTCTTCAAGTTTCATACTAGGCTCCTCTCCTAAATGGATATCCCAATGGCACGCTGGATGGTGTCAGCGATTGAGGATTGTTCGGATGCATATTCATTGGGGCCTAACATCTCTACAATCAGAGGTGTTGAGCGGTTGAATCGCACCTCATCGACTAGGTCCTGGTGGTCAGCAATCAGCTGGGGCGAAATCATCAAAACACCAATATCATTTCTTTCCAAGACTGCTTGAAAAGCCTCTTCAAATGAATTGTGGTCCTTGATCAAGACGCCATCAACGCCCACCAGTTTCATCCCGGTTAAGGAATGCACATTATCGCTAATGAGATATTGTTTCATTAAAGTTGACCTAGGATAGAGAAGGAAACAATTAAACCGAAGAGGGAGATACCTTCAGCCAAACCAACAAAGATCAATGAACGACCAAAGATAGAAGCGTCTTCACTAATGGCACCAAGAGCTGCAGAAGCAGAGTTAGATACGGCAATACCAGCACCCACACAGGAGAGACCAGTAGAAAGGGCAGCACCGATAAAACCTAAGCCACGGGCTAAACCGTCACTAGCAGCGCCTGCTTCTTGACCAGCCGCAAAGGCCACTTCTGGGTGGTAGGCAATAATTAAAGCAATGGCAATTCCTGATACCAGGGCAAAGACATTCCAAGCCAAGGTTTTCTTATAACGTTCCCGACCGGCATGGCCTAAGAAGTAATAAGCGCCTGGAAGGACAAAAGCAAGGATAAAGGTTAGGGCAATAGTTAATTTAAGCATAGTAGCAATAGACATTTTCATTCTCCTTTTTAAAAAATTAAATTGAATTAAATCGACAACTTATGAATTATGACTTGGTTGATGACCAGACGCTCTTGAACTCAATCCCGTCGCCCTTGTAGAAGTGACTGAAGAGTTCATAGAATTCTAGCCGTAAGACTTGGATAAAGACAACCAAACCTTCGAATCCAGTGACAAAGAGGTTACCTAAGATAAAGACCAACCAGTTAGGGTTATTACCTTCTAGATTGGCAAACATTAAAACAATCCCCATCATAACGCCGTGGCTGATGGCAAAGGCACCCACCCGGACAAAGGAAATGGTGTTGGAAATAAAGGATAATAAGGTTTCAAAAGCTTCAAAGAAAACGGTGATTAATTGAATCACGATTCCGTCTTCATTATCGGCTTTTTTCTTTTCAATAAAGTTAATGATTTGTTCCTTAAAACCAATGCAGAGTAGGGCAATCACCATCACGGCAATAATAATGCCTAGGGCAGGTAAGGAATGACCGGTCATGTAGAGGACCAGGGTTAAAACCATTAATCCGTAGAAAATTAAGCCCATGAGGCCATTGCGGTCGAAGATGGCTTCCAATTTTTCGCCTTCTTTAAGCCGTAAGACAAAATTCATCAGCATGGTTAAGAGAATTAAGAACATCCCAAAGCAAACTGACACCACAAAGACCGTGTTCAAAGTTCCAAAGAAGGGCACATTGGTCATGGCCTTACTTGGACTCAACCAGATCGGTTCAATAATCTTGTCTTCAATTCCAAACACGGAACCGTATAAGAAACCGAAAAGCATCGACGAAATACCCACTGGCAAGAACATCTTGGCCATGGCGACTTTAGGTAGATGGTAGGACGCTAAACCCAGTAAAAAGAGTAAGAGTCCGTGGCCCACGTCCCCAAACATGGCCCCAAACATTAAGGAATAGGTTACCGCCACTAAGGGTGTAGGGTCCATCTCTTCATAATTGGGGGTCCCATACATCTTAGTGATCATGCGAAAGGGTTTGGTAAAAAAATTATTCTTCAATTTCGTGGGAGGTTCGATATTATCTTCATCACTATCGTCTTCAATATAGATGGTCACGTTAGGATCATCTTTGACGTCGTTGACTAAGGACTTGGCATCATCTTCATCCATCCAACCGATTAAGAGGTAGCGGGTTTCCTTCTTAGCAAATTCATTTCGGGTAATGGCTGCATAGCGGCGGACGCCAAAGGCCTTGGATAACTTATGGAGACGTTGTTTAGCTTCCAGTAAGTTGTCTCTAACAGGTAGGAGGAAGGCTTTAAGCTTGGTTTCTAGATCAGCTTGCATCTTCTTGAGTTTTTGGATTTCGCCTTGGTAACGGCTGAGAATGTCTTTAAAAGTCCCGCTTTCTTCAGGCAGGTAAATTCTTTGCCATGCTAAGGAGAAATACAAAGCGTCTACCCGTTGCCGGGCTTCAGCAGGCACAAAGTAAAGGCCATAAACATAGCCGTCTTCGGTCTTAGATGGAATAAAGATGGAAGGAATCATATTATCGATATATTTTTTAAACTTGCGATAGTTGGCTTCGGTAAAGCGGCCAAAGCGAAACTTAATCTTTTCCATGGAAAGAATATCGGCTAAGTTATAGTCGATTTCAGAAAAAGGCAGGTAGGTGTGGTAGTCAGCCTCTAACTTTTCCAGTGATTCATTGACTTCATTTAATTGCCCTTGGACATCGGAGCAATCTTTTTCGACCTCAGTCACTAGACGCTTGATATAGTCAAAGTCTAAGTCGCGACAATCGCCTTCTAATTCTTCTTCTTCATCACTCGTGATTTGTAATAAGTTATCAATCCGATCAGCCCAGGGTTGGTAGGGATCAGGACTGGTATAGGGTTTTAAAGTCTGTATTTCTGATAATTCCTTTAGCGTATTTTCTAAATGAATATCATAATGACTTAAGTATTGGTCAGCCATCCGGTCGATATCATCACGGGGACCAGATATGTTGACCATACTCATCTTTGTAATCATCCAAGGAACTCCTTTCAATTATGGAATGGCATAGTAACAGGGGATTGGTAGGCAATGGCTTCGACCTTTTCCTTGAGGAGGTCAGCTTCCAATTCTTTGAGGCTGAGATAGTCAAAGAGGGGCAAAACCGACTGCGGTAAACTCTTAGCAAAACGGTGCTCAATGGTCTTTAACCAAGCCTTTTGTTGCTTGAGGCCTACCACTTTATTTTCTCCACTCTTGAATAAATCTTGGTAGCCCAAGTTGGTCAAGAGGTTGAAAAAAGTGTTCTTGTCCTGACTAGCCAGGAGGGCACTGATATTTGCTTCATTGAGATAGCGACCTGGGCTAAAGAGTTGCGACCGGATAAAGTTCTCATCCACCTTATAGTAGAATTTCAAACGAAAAATGGTCCGGATATTGGCTAAATCCATCTCACTACCAAATAACTTCTTAAAGCGGGTCAGGGCCTTATCATTAAGTACCCGACTGGCCTTCTTCCAAACCAAGACCGCACAGTATTGTTCAAAGACGGTACTGATAATGTAATGGTTGTAGTCGTGGTCGTGGAAATAATCATGGTAATCCTCAAAGAATTTACCGTAATCGGTATCTCTAAAGGTATCAATAGCATCAAGGACCGATGTCTTGGTAATCAGTTCACCGATGTGAAAGTGGCGGTGTTTTTCCAAGTAGTCAGTAAAGGGGTTGACGACAAAGGGGACCGATTCTTGGCGTTCCAAGCCTCTGAGCACCTTGGTGATAAATTCGCGTTCAAAACGAATCCCATAGACTGACAAGGCCGCCCGTTGTTCGAAACCAGAAAAGCGGTAGAGCTTGAGAAAGTCATAGCGCAAGCCCCGATCAATCAGTTCAATCAAGTTTTCCGCAGTGAGGTCAAGCTTATTCTGTTCGCTGGGCATCACTTGGTGGTAGGAGGGCAATTGGTCGAGGACCTGGTAGAGGTCTGACAAGGTATAACCTGCTAAGCGGTCATCGATTTCTTCTGGAGTCAAGACAAGGCTCCCCTTCATGGCCCGGACCTTGGTGTTGATAGCGGTATAGTTAGTCATCGCCTGTCACTCCGAGTGCCTGTAATTGATTGAAGAAATCCTTGAGGTAGCTGTCTTGATCATGATCAACGAGCTGTTTGATTTGCTCCATTTGTCGGTTGTAACTTGCTTGCAAGTCTTGGGTACGTTGCTCGCGTAAGTCTTGGTTACGGGCTTGGACCCTGGCTAATTCTTCGTCATACTTATCTTGAGCTTGCTTCTTATAATCAGCTTTTTTTTGATCATAGTCTTGACGCAAGGCTAATTTTTCTTCTTGAACACTCTCAAGATGACGATTGGCATCAACTTCCATATGGTGCAATTGCTCTATGATTTTATCCATCTATTCCACCATCCTTCTTTTTTTATTTTATAAGCACAAAGCCAGTTTGAGCTCTGCAATTCATTATAGGACAGAAGGCAATTAAAGTCATTTTTACCCGGGATGAAATCTTGCAAAAACAGTAAAAAGTCGGCGCTTGCTGACGATTTTTGCATGGATAAAAATGATAGCGTTTTAGCAATTTGACATTTTTGGCCTCAGACGGATGAGAGTCAGCAAACTGATTTTTAGCTTAAAAAGCTGAGAAAATTAAAAATAAAAAGTAAAGATTTTGCGGACCAATAAGTAGGCGGTTAACGCCTAAGCCTTTCACTGTATTTAATGAAGGAAAAGGAGGGATAATTTGCAGGAAGTCACTCAAGAAATACTCAGGGAAGCTTACCAAGCTCGGGTGGATGATATCCATCTCTTGCCAGAAAAGGGTCTTTACCAAGTCTATTTCCGCCAAGAGGGAATTCTAAAGCCGGTGCGCCAGTTTGACTTAGACTTTGGTAGCCGCTGGATTCGCTATTTGAAGTATATTAGTCATTTAGATGTGGGCGAGCAACGTTTACCCCAAGAAGGGGCCTTGATCTATCAATTAGACCAGGGAGAAATTGAACTTAGGTTGTCTACCTTAGCCAACTACCTCATGCAGGAATCCTTGGTGATCCGTCTGCTCTATGACCAAAGTCAGTGGCAGTACAGTGAGCGAGAGGCTGAAGACTTAGAGGAGATGAAGAAATACCTTTATCGAAAAAGTGGACTCATGCTTTTCTCTGGCCCGGTGGCCTCGGGAAAGACTTCAACCATCTATCATCTCTTAAGAGAGGTCTACCAGGAACGCGCCTGCCAGGTGATCACCATGGAAGACCCGGTCGAAATTAAGGAAGCCAACTTTCTACAGATCTCAGTCAACCGCAAGGCAGGCTTGACCTATGAACGGCTGATCAAGGCCAGTCTCCGCCACCATCCCGATATTCTCTTGATCGGTGAAATCCGTGATGAAGAAACTGCTCAAATGGTGATGCGGGCAGCCCTAACCGGGCACTTGGTGATTGCCACTATCCATGCCAAGAACTGCATCGGGGTTATTGGCCGAATGAAAGAGTTGGGACTCAGCCAAGAACAATTACTGCAAACGCTCTTGTTTGTAGCCTCCCAGCGCCTTATTCCCGTCACAGGAGAAGCGGCCTCACGGCAACTCTTTTGTGAGTGGATGAATGCCCGCATGCTGGCCCACTACCTCACCAAGGGGAAAATAGCCAGTGACTTTAAGTCTTTAAATAGTAAATTGCAGGAGGCTTATACTCATGGAAAAATCCAAGCCGAACTTTTGGCGGCCTATCAATTGGAAGAAAATTGCTAATTACGAAATTACTTCCTCTTGGAATAAAACCCTCCAAGCTGAAGTGCTTGCCTATATCGCTGACATGTTAATGGAAGGTTTTCAAATGATTGATATCTTTTCCTTCTTAGCGGCTCTCTATCCTAAGCAAGCGGAGACTTTTCAGGCTATGGAAGCCTTATTAATTGAAGGACATTTCTTCTATGAAACCACCGCAGAGATGAAACTGGCAAAGGATATCCAATTCCAAATCCAAGTAGCTGAACGCTGGGGTGACTTTGCCCCAGGGCTAAAGACGATCAGTTCCTATCTTAAGGAGAGGGCCCAGCAGCAGGCCACTATCAGGCAAAGCTTGCGCTATCCGATCTTTCTAGTGGTCTTACTCTTAGCCATGCTTTTGGGAATGCGAGGTTTTGTCTTACCTCAATTTGACCGTCTACAAGCCAGCCCTGACTCTGGAGTCCTAGGTTTACTCTTTTGGTGCTTGGAAAACCTCCCCTTACTTTTAGGAATTTTTGTCATGGCGTTAGTGCTTTTCTATTTGCTTTTTCGACTTTGGAAGAAAAAGGTGGGTCCCTTAGTTCAAGCCCAGACCTTGGTCAAAATTCCAATTTTAGGGAGACTCTTGCGGCTTTATTACACCTATTACTTCGCCTATGAATTCAGCCAACTCTTCCAGGTGGGCTATTCCATTAAGCAGATTATTGACACTTTTGGCCAGCAAGAAGAGGTCCCATTTCTCTATGACTTTGGTCATTATCTGGCCCATTCTTATGAAGAAGGCCAGGCTATTGTCGGTCAGTTAAGGACCGTTAATATCTTTACCCGTGAATTCCCCGCCATTGTCCACCAAGGGGAGCTACTGAGTCAATTGGCGCTCAAGATGCGTCTTTACAGCCAGCGCTGTTTGAAGAATTACCAAGACCAGGTCAAGCTCCTCATGCGTTGGGTTCAGAATGGCTTATTTATCGTGATTGCACTATTTATCGTAACCATTTATCTGATGTTGATGCTACCCATGTTTAATATGATAGGAGAGATACCAGGATGATGAATGTCTTAAACCATAAAGCGAATCGAATGATGAAGAAATTAGGTGTCCATAAGCAAGAAGGCTTCACTCTTTTAGAAATGATCGTTGTTCTCTTTATTTTAGGCTTACTGATCTTACTCTTTTTACCTAATATCATGAATCAGCGCGACAGTGCCCAGAAAACCGGGGACGAAGCCCTCATACAAACCGTTGAAACCCAGAAGATCCTCTACAAAAATGACCATGATGGCCAAGAGGGGACGATTGACCAATTGGTGGCAGAAGAATACTTAAGCCAAGAGCAGGCAGACCGCTTCAATGCCATATCCACTGAATAAGAATGAAGCTTAAGCAAGTACGGACTAAGGCAGGGATGACTCTCCTGTCCATGGTCTTAACCTTATTTATTGTGGGGGTGATCTTTACGGTGACCATGATTCAAAGTCAAAAAGCCAGTCAAAATTTAGCTATTGAAACTTGCCTCCAGGAAATACTGCAGAGTTACGAAGCCTGTCAAAAGGAGGCCATTATCAAGGGCGAATACTACTATCTTTATTTTCTCTCTTACCAGGTGCGGATTATGCAGGCTAAGGAAGGGCAGGATCCTTATATCAAAGATATTATTCTCTTGCCTAAGAATACCCGAATTCAGTCCTACCAAAAGGTCAGCATCCAACCAGGGACCGGCTATATCCAGCCGCGAACGGTTACCCTACGCTACCCTCAGGGGCGTTACATGGTGAAATTTCAGTTAGGAGTGGGCAAGTATGTGGTGGAAAAACGTAAGGAATAAGACGGGTTTTATGCTAGTCGAAGCCCTGGTTTCTTTATTTTTGATTGCCTCCTTTGTGTCATTATTTGTCACTATGATTCCCTTACAGCTAAGGCACTTCAAGCGCCAGCAAGCTGCTCTAGACCAGCAGGAAGCATTGTATAGTGAGATATTAGCCGGTGTGGGCCAAGAAAAAACCAGCCAAGTAGACTTTATCCAGGGGACCGCCTATGTTCCCGGTCGAGAAGAAGTGGAGGCAGTCAGCATTGAATTGGAAAGTGTGGAAGACTTGGAATAAGTCGGCCTTTACCTTAATTGAAGCAGTCCTGGCCCTAGCCCTATTCTTTATGATCCAATCCCTCTTTGTCCTGGTGGTCGAGGTGGAGATTAACCACTACCAAGCCGTCAAGGATATCCAACAAGATGATTGGGGCGTTTTTTTGATGCAGCTGCAAAGAGAAGCCCGTCATAGTCGGCTCAACTGGGCGACCGGCACTCGCTTGAACTACCAACTGGCTAGTGGCCAACGGATTCAGATGGAGTATTACAGTAACCAGGAGTCTTCAATGATCCGCCGTCTGGTCTCTGGTCGTGGCCACCAACCTTACCTGATGGGGGTGGAATGGGTAAATTTCACCATGGTCAATTCTTACCAAGTGAGGGTAAATTGCCGCTTGGCCGATCAAAAAGAATACCAGGCACTGATTTCCTTTAGAGAGGAGGCTAGGGAAAGTGATTAAGGATAAGTCTGGCTCCATCCTCTTTTACTCCCTCTCCTTGCTCTTTATCCTGAGCTTGTTGTCGCTAGCTAGCCTCAAGCTCTACCAAGTCAATATCACCAATATGCGGACAGTAGCGGAAGGTTACCTGGCCCATAGCCTGGCAGAAATGGCCTACCAGCACGAATACTTGAAAATTGAGGACCAGGTAGAAAGTGAAATGTCAGCCAAGTATGAAGACCGCCTCGCTAAAGAAGAGAAAAGGATCGAAAAAGCGATCCAAGATAAGGAGAAAGAGGCCCAGCAAAAAGAGCGCGAAGAACAAGAAGCAAGTCTAAAGCGAGATAAAGAAAAACAGAATCAAGACCAAGACGCTTATAAACGAATTTCTTCATTAAATAGGGAGTATTTTGCGGGCATAATCGATCAAGGGGAAGTGGATATATCTAATCCCGACCAGGTTTATCTTATCCAAGTCAATACAGATTCAGACTCAGAAGAGGTCCTAGTTAATGGACCTGGTTTAGAGGAGATGCTGGAGAATGAGGATGAGGAGACAGAAATCTTACTGGTTAATGTCTATCCAAATTACGACCAAGCCCAAGAAGACCTGGACGCCAGAAGAGCAGAAGAAGAGGCTAATAAGGAGCAAGCGGCATTAGAGGAGGAAGATTTAGCTGAAGAAAAGGCTGAGGAGCTTTCTCCTGAAGAGGAAAAGGCCCAGGAAGAAGCTAAGAAGAAAAGAATGGTTGAGGCTAAAGAAAAAGAGCTCAGGCAAGTCAAAGCCAAACTCAAAGACCAGCAAGATAAGGAAATCAGTCAACAGATTAAAGATCAACGAGCAAATCTAAAGCTCAACAAACGTTTTTACTTTAACCTCGGCCAAGTTGACTATTACACTCAAAATGACCAGCAACTATGTCGAGTAACCATCTATGCTAGTGACAAGGTCTATGATCTAAGTTATTAGAAGAAGGATGTGTGGAAGCCGTCAGAGACTTGAATCGCTACGCATATTATATCTGTAACTCGCTGATGCTTGGAACAGCTATAGCAAATGAAAGAAATTTCGTCTTTAAAGAAGGTTGTGGTTCAAGCCACAGCCTTTTTATCTTTGACTCTATAAAATTTGACCGACTTTGTGTAAAAACTACATGTCACCTAAGAAAGAGGCATCAAATAAAGTTTATAAAATATTTTTCTCAACTTGTGGTAGAATGGAGTGTACGATTTACATTACTTACTCAGTAAATAAGGAGGAACTATTGTGAAAGAACGTATCAAAAAGCTCCAAGCGAGTTTGCAAGAAGAAAGTTTGGGCGCTTATTTAGTGACCAATTCCTATAATTTGCGCTACATGACTGGCTTTACTGGGACAAGTGGACTAGCCTTAGTAACAACCAAGAACGCTTACTTTATTACCGATTTTCGTTACACCGAGCAAGCGAAACTCCAGTGCCAAGGTTATGAGGTCATTGAAGCAGGTGGTTCTGCCTCACATTCTTCCCCCTTGCGTCTGATCCAAGAATTACTCCAAGAAAACGGGGTTAGCCAACTCGGTTATGAAGAACAACATGTGACAGTCGCGCAATTTGACGACTTTGAAAATGTTTTAGAAGTCCAATTGGTGCCAGCTTCCGGAATGATTGAAGTTCTCCGTCAAGTGAAAGATGCTGATGAAATTGATAAGATCAAAAAGGCCTGTGAAATTACCGATAAGGCTTTTGAATATATTCTGGGTTATATTAAACCGGGAATCAGTGAAATTGATATTGCCAATACTCTGGACTTTAAGATGCGCGAATTCGGTGCTAGTGGAATTTCCTTTGACACCATCGTGGCTTCCGGTAAACGCTCAGCCATGCCTCATGGGGTCGCTACGGATAAATTAATTGCCAACCATGAGTTAATTACCATTGACTTTGGTTGCTACTACCAAGGTTATTGTTCCGACATGACTCGGACCGTGGCTGTGGGACAAGTGGATTCCACTTTAGAGAAGATCTACCAAATTGTCTTTGATGCTAATCGCATGGTCCAAGAAGCCCTCAAACCTGGTATGACCGGCCAAGAATTGGATGCCATTGCTAGAGACTATATCGAAGGCCAAGGCTATGGAAAGAACTTTGGCCACTCTCTTGGTCACAGTATCGGTCTGGAAGTCCACGAAGCCCCAATGGCTGGTCCCAACAGTAAAAACGTCCTAAAAGCAGACCAATTTATTACCGATGAACCAGGAATCTACTTGGAAAACCTAGGTGGTGTCCGGATTGAAGATGACTTACTCATCCATGAAGACGGTAACGAATACATCACTAAATCCCCACGTGAATTGATTGTTTTGTAAAATATCAAGCTAGTTAGGGAAAATTTAGCGCGTCTATGCTAAAATAGAAATGATTTCAAGAAAAAAGGAGATAAAGAATGATAACAACAAATGACTTTAAAAATGGCTTAACCATCCAAGACGGCGGCAACTTATATCGGATTATTGAATTCCAACATGTTAAACCAGGTAAGGGCAGTGCCTTTGTTCGGTCTAAATTAAGAAACCTACGTTCAGGCGCCGTAACCGACAAGACCTGGCGTGCAGGGGAAAAGGTGGAAACTGCCCATATTGATTCCCAAGAAATGCAATACCTCTATGCAGCTGGGGACTCCCATGTCTTCATGGATACCACTACCTTCGAACAAATCGAAATCCCAACTGAAAAAATTGAAAACGAATTAAAATATTTATTAGAAAATATGATCGTTTCTGTGGTTTCATTTGAAGGGGAAGTCATTGGTCTAGAAGTTCCTAACACCGTAGAACTCGAAGTTGCTGAAACTGAACCATCGATCAAAGGAAACACCGCATCAGGTGGCAGCAAACCCGCTACTATGGAAACCGGCCTAGTCGTTAACGTGCCATTCTTTGTTAACAAGGGTGATAAATTAGTCATCAACACCAATGACGGCGAATACATTTCCCGGGCTTAGTTTTCACATAGCAAAGTAAAAATTCTTTTGTCTATCTCATAAAGAATGATGTCATGAAGAGAGGCGATAATATGACAACATCAACAGCAAACGATGTCCTTTCCCATGAAGTGGATGCTAAGGGAAGTATCAATATAGCCCCAGAAGTGATTGAAACCATAGCCCGCATTGCTTGTGAGCATATCGAAGGCGCGCTACCGATCAATGAATACCAAGGCTCATTTCAAGCCTTCTTTTCAAAAGCTAACAGTGTCAGACTCTATAATGATGAGTCCGGCCAAGTGGTGGTTGAAATGGCAGTCGTCAGTGAATATGGCCGCGACATCCCTAAAACCATGCTGGCTTTACAAAAACATGTCAAAGAAACGATCTATGAAATGACAGATATTCTGGTAGACCGGGTCAATGTTGTGGTTTGCGATCTCGCCATTTGGGAACAATAGTTAGGTGGCAATAATGAATTTAGGATTATCACAAATACGTGAACTAGCGGTACTCACCCTCTATCAAGAGGCCATGGTACCAGAAAGCACGAAGGAAGAGAGCTTTGCTTACTTATTAGCCAATCTTGACGATTTGGAAGATCAATTGAGCTATGAAGAAATTGATGAAGAGCAATTGGACCAATTGAAGAGTCAAGGTTTACCCTTGGAGAAGAGCCAAGGGCAAATGAAGAGCAACAAGCGCTTCAAGCAAACGACTGTCTCAGAAGATGAGGAGCTCAGCTTGCCGTCGTATTACCAAGAACTTTTAGACGGGATTGCTGCCCATCAAGAAAGTATTGACCAAGCCATTGAAGACCACATCCAAGGGAAGTGGTCGCTTAACCGCTTGGAGGCGATGAACCTGGCTATTTTAAGAGTAGGTGCCTATGAGATTCTTTATGGGGACCATGACCGGGTTCCGGGAGTGGTTGCGGTCGATGAAGCTATCCACTTAGCCCGTCGCTATTCCGATGAAGCTTCCCGGCGCTTTATCAATGGCGTTCTTTCTAGTATCTTAGAAACAGCCGAAGACAAGCAGTCAGATGAAGACCTCTAATTAGGGAAACAGACGCTTTTAAGATACTTCCTTTTAAATAACCATGTGCTTTAATAGTCAGCCCTGACCACCACTGGGTGAACCATAGCAGGTAGTTGTAACTACTGGACTGGGTTTCTCCTAGTGGTTCAGGGCTTTTTTGACCTGTTTTCCTGACTTTTGTTTTAGGGAAAATTCTTATATACTTAGTGGTAAGAGAATTTGTAAAGTGAATGGAGCGATAACATGCAAGCATTGCAAGCGAAGACGATTACAGAGCCCCTGAAGGCCGACTTGAGCCAGCGGGTGGCTGCCTTAAAAGACCAGGGCATTCAGCCACGGATGGTAACCTTTCTAGTGGAGAGTGATGATGCCAGTGCTGCCTATGCTAAAGTCAAAGGCCGTCTAGCAGAAAAATTAGGGGTAATCTATGATTTTATCTCCCTAAAAGAATCCACTTCTACTGGGGAACTAGTCCAAGCCATTAAAGAAAAAAATGCGGATCCTAATATTCACGGAGTTATGGTGGAAATGCCCCTGCCCAAGCATATCGATGAACAAGCAGTGATTGAAGCCATCGCCCCAGAAAAAGACTTGGATGGGCTCCATCCCCTCAACCTGGGCTATTTATTAAAAGGGACTCCTAAAATGATTCCAAATACTGCGCTTTCTGCTTTGCGTTTAATCGAAGCTTCTGGAATTGAAATTGCGGGTAAGCAAGCCGTGGTTATCGGCCGGAGTAATATTGTTGGTAAGCCCTTATCGCAATTACTCCTCTCTCGTCACGCTACCGTTACCGTTTGCCACTCCCACACCAAAGATTTAACAGCCATTAGTCAAGCAGCCGATATCCTCTGTGTGGCGATCGGTAAGCCTCACTTTATCCAAGCCGATATGGTAAAGGAGGGCGCAGTAGTCATTGACATTGGAACTAATTATGATGAAAAGGGGAAAGTCAGCGGGGACGTTGATTTTGAAGCCTTGGAAAGTAAGCAAGGTTTCTTGACCCCAGTTCCAGGAGGAGTTGGCCCCTTAACCACAACCCTAATCTTTGACCAGTTAATCCGCGCCATAGAAACGAGGGTTATTAATGAATGATGCCCAAGACCAGTATCTCTCGGTCTCGCAATTAACCAAATACATTAAGGCTAAGTTTGACCGCGACCCCTACATGCAAACTGTCCATTTGGTAGGTGAAGTCTCAGGCTTTCGTAACCGGGGAAAGAATAAGCACCAATATTTTGGGCTCAAGGATGATGACGCTTATATTTCAGCTATCATCTTTCGGGGGACTTTCTCCAAACTCAATTTCGACCTAGAAGATGGTATGAAGGTCCAAGTCATCGGCCGACTGAGTCTCTATGAAAAGACGGGCCGCTATTCCATCATTATTGACCATATCCAGCCGGATGGGATCGGTCAATTCTATGTCCGCTTCGAACAATTGAAGCAGAAACTAGGCGAAGAAGGGCTCTTTACTTTTGAAGCCAAGCCCATCCCTAAGTATCCCAAGCGGATTGCGGTCGTGACCTCACCATCGGGGGCAGTTATTCGGGATATTATTACCACTGCTAGACGTCGTTATCCCATTGTCCAGATTGTCCTTTATCCGACTGTGGTCCAAGGTCAACAAGCCGCTAAGAGTATTGTTAAGAACCTGCAAAGAGCTGACCAGAGTGGCGATTACGATACCATTATTATTGGCCGGGGTGGGGGTTCTATTGAAGACTTGTGGTGCTTTAATGAAGAAGAAGTGGTTCGGGCCATTGCGGCCTGTCAGACCCCAGTCATTTCTTCCATTGGCCACGAAACCGATACCACCTTGTCGGACTATGTCAGTGACCAGCGGGCGGCCACCCCAACAGCGGCGGCTGAACTGGCTACTCCGGTCCTCAATGACCTGGTCTTTACCATTAACGACTACAAGCAGCGCCTGATTCAAATCCAACTCAACCGCTTGAACTACTTCAAACATCGCTTAGAGCAGGTCAAGTCATCCTATCTCTTCAAACAACCGGAGAAAATGTATGACGGTTATCGGCTTAAGTTGGCCGACTTAGATAACCGTTTGAATGACTTGGTGTCTAACAAGCTTTACCAAGAGGAACGACGGCTGAGACAGGTCCAATCGGAATTACAAGGCTTGAGCCCTAAGCTCTTAGTCTTAGAAAACAAGCACAAGTTAGCTAGCCTAGGTGAGTCATTACGCCAAGTTCAAGGCCAACTCTTGGAACGTAAGCAATACCAATTACAGCAAGTTGCTGGTAAGTTAGACCTCTTGTCCCCCCTCAAGCGTTTATCGGGTGGCTATGTCTACTTAAGTAAAAACCAAGTACCGGTGGAATCGGTCGACCAAGTCGCTATTGGCGATAATGTCCACATCAGACTAGCTGATGGTTACTTAAACAGCCAGGTTATCGGATCTAAGAAGGAAGCCCTGCAGCCATTACAGAATAAGGAGAATGATGATGAATAGTAAGATTGAGGAACTCAGCTTTGAAGAAGCCCTAAAGGAATTAGAAGGCATTGTCGCCCAATTACAAAACGGTGACATCCCTCTGAAAGAATCCATGGATGCCTTCCAAAGGGGGGTCAAGCTCTCTAATTACTGTAGCCAAAGCTTAGAAAAAGCCGAAAAAACCATGGCTAAACTTATGAACGACCAGGATGAATTGGAAGAATTTGAAGTTGCCAAGGGAAATGAGGACCAATAATGGATTTGAAGAGCTTCCGCCAAAGCATTGACAGCGAATTAGAGGCGGCATTAATCGACCACTTAGGCCAGGATAGCCAGGACAGTCTGCTAACCTCCATGCGCTATTCCTTAGAAAATGGGGGCAAACGCCTCCGTCCAAGCCTCTTGTTAGCCACCCTAGCGAGTTTTGGCTATGATTATCACTTAGGCCTGGCACCAGCCTGTGCGCTGGAATATATCCATACCTATTCCTTGATTCATGACGATTTACCGGCCATGGATAATGATGACTACCGTCGCGGCCAACTTACCAACCATAAAAAGTTTGACGAAGCCACGGCTATCTTAGCAGGAGATGCCTTACTGACCCTAGCCTTTGAAGTCTTAAGCCAAGGGCAAGCAGACATTGATCCTAAGCTCAGCTTGCAACTCGTCCAACTCTTAGCCCAAGCGGCGGGTAAGTCGGGCATGGTAGACGGCCAGATTATGGATATGGCCAGTGAAGAAAAGCAGTTAAAAATCGAAGAACTCAAAAATTTACATGCTAAGAAGACTGGAGCCCTGATATACTTTGCCATCATGGCTCCTGCCTTAATCATGGACCTTAGTCAAGCAGCCCAAGAATCCTTAGCCACTTACGCTAGACACTTTGGCATCGCCTATCAAATTCAAAATGACCTCCAGGAAGTCATGTGGACCGATGAAGAGCGTGGCAAGAAGTCACATGGGGACCAAGAAAGTGATAAGAATACTTATCCTAGTCTTTTAGGTAAGGATGGAGCTTTAAAAGCCTTAGCTAGTGAACGGCAAGCCTGTCATGCGGCCCTTGATGACTTAAGTAAACAGTCAGAGGATTTTGATCCGCAATTATTAAGAGATTTTCTCAGTTACCTCAGCATGGATTATGGAAAGGGATAGCCATGACAAAAGAACGTGCAGATATTATGGTGGTCCGCCAAGCCCTAGCCGATACCAGGGAAAAGGCTAAGCGTTTAATTATGGCGGGTAAGATCTATAATGAAAAACAAGAACGGATTGACAAGCCAGGGGAAAAAATCCCAGTGGAGTCCGTCTTAGAAAGAAAAGGCCATGAAATTCCCTATGTGTCCCGGGGTGGCTTTAAATTAGAGAAGGCCATCAAAGAATTTGACTTAGATTTTTCCGGCTTAAATGTTTTAGATATCGGTTCATCTACCGGAGGTTTTACCGATGTGGCCTTACAAAACGGAGCGGTACACTCCTATGCCTTGGATGTGGGGACCAACCAACTGGATTGGAAGATCCGTAATGATGACCGGGTGACCGTGATGGAGCAGACCAATTTCCGTTACAGTCAACCGGAAGACTTTACTGAAGGCGTGCCAGATATTGCCGTGATTGATGTTTCCTTCATCTCCTTAAAACTCATCCTGCCGCCTCTTAAGGCCATCCTTAAAGACCAAGGTAAGGTAGTGGCTTTGATTAAACCTCAATTTGAAGCGGGCAAGGATAAGGTAGGGAAGAAAGGCTTAGTCCGGGATGGCAAAATCCATGAGGAAGTCATTGAAATGATCTTCCAAGCCGGGACTGAAATGGGCTACGATATCTTAGACCTGACCTATTCCCCAATTACTGGCGGAACTGGAAATATCGAATTTCTAACCCTGCTCCAAAACCACCAAGAAGACCATCAGGGCGAAATTGCCGCCCATGTCAATAGTCAGGAAGTCGTCCAAGCCGCCCACCAACAATTTCACTAGAAAGGAAAAAGGGTCATGTTACAAAATATCGTCATTGAAAATTTTGCCATTATCGACCAAGTGACCATTGACTTTGATGAAGGCATGACGGTCCTCACTGGGGAAACGGGGGCAGGAAAGTCCATTATTATCGATGCCCTGGGCCTCTTAGCCGGGGGTCGGGGTTCAGTCGACTTTATCCGCTATGGAACCAAGGCTTTAAAATTACGGGGGATTTTTTACTTACCCGATTTTTCTCAAGCCGGGCGGGACTTTCTCAAGGACCAAGAAATTCCCTTTGAGGATGATCAATTACTAATTACCCGGACCTTAGACCAAAAGGGGCGTAATACCATCAAGGTGAATGGCGTACCCTTAACGGTTTCTCTGCTCAAGGAATTGGGCGATTATTTACTGGAAATCCATGGGCAAAATGAACACCAAAGCTTACTTGACCCTAAAAACCACCTGGACCTCTTAGACCAATATGCCGGCAAGCGGATTGCCCAAGAGAAGGAAGCCTACGAAAAAGACTATCAAAATTACCGTCAGGCTAAAAAAGCTATCAAAGACTTTGCCTTAAATGAGCAAGAAGTGGCCCAACGTCTCGATTTATTGAAGTTTCAACTTAATGAAATTGAACTGGCCCAATTGGTTGAAGGCGAGGACGAAGAATTAACTGAAGAACGGCAAAAACTGCAAAGCTATCAAAATATTGTGGCTTCCCTAGGCCAGGCGCTAAATGCTTTATCAGAAGGGGAAGGCAATGCGGTGGACTTACTGAGTGAAGCCAGCCAAGCCCTAGGGCAAATTGAAGACTTGGATAGTGATTATAAGGCTTATTATGAACAAGCTCAATCCGCATATTACAGTGTTCAGGAACTCGCTTACAGTATTCGCGATAACCTGGACTCCTTATCCTACGACCCCAGACGCTTAGACCAAATTGAAGAGCGGCTAGCCACGATAGACCAACTGAAACACAAGTATGGAAAAAGTATTGCTGATATTCTAGACTATTACCAAGAAGCTCAAAAGGACTACCAAGACTTACAAGACCGGGAAAACCATCAAGAAGAATTGGAAGCTGACTTTAAGCAGGCCAAACAAGCCATTGCCAAGTCTGCCAAGGCACTCCATCAAAAACGCCTGTCTGTGGCAGAAGAATTGGAAGCAGCTATCGAGGCTCAATTAGAAGATCTCTATATGAAAAATACCCGCTTTGCGGTTGACTTTAAACAAAGAAAGAGCTTTGCTGCTTCTGGAGCGGATGAAGTGACCTTCTATATTCAAACCAACCCCGGCGAACCCCTACGCCCGCTACATAAAATTGCCAGTGGTGGGGAACTTTCGCGGATTATCTTAGCTATTAAGGCCATTTTACAGGCTAGTCGACCGACATCGACTGTGGTCTTTGACGAAGTCGATACTGGAGTGAGTGGCCGGGTAGCTCAAGCCATTGCCAACAAGATGTTTGAGATTGCCTTGTCGGCCCAAGTCCTCTGTATTTCCCACCTGCCCCAAGTGGCTGCTATGGCTGACCAACAATTGCATATCGCTAAAGTCAGTGATGAAGACCAGACCCAAACCCAAGTTAGCCGCTTGAATGAAGAGGAACGGATTGGTGAGATTGGCCACATGACTACCGGTGAAGTTATGACTGAAGCCAGTCGCCGGGCTGCCCAAGACCAGTTGAAACAGGCTCAAGACTATCGTCAACAAAGAAGGCAAGATATTCATGAAGACTAAGCTCATTTGTATTGGTGGACCTACCGCTGTAGGTAAAACCGCCCTAAGTATTGAACTGGCTAAGCACTTCCAGGGGCAGGTCATTAATGGCGATGCTATGCAAGTTTACCAAGGCTTAGATATCGGTACCGCTAAGGCCACTTTAGATGAAAGACAGGGGATTCCCCATCATTTACTGGATATCCGATCAGTTGACCAGCCTTATACGGTGGCTGATTTTAAGCGGGATGCTGAATCGGCAGTTCAAGCAATCGAAGCTGATCAAGACTTGCCCATTTTAGTCGGGGGAACAGGACTCTACCTGGAGTCTTTTCTCTTCGACCTCTCTTTAGGAGGACAGGTTGAACCCCGACCAGATTATAGACAGGAAATGGAAGATTTTGCATCCAGTCACGGTAACCAAGCCCTCCATCAAAAGTTAGTCGAATTAGATCCCCAAGCTGCGGAAAAGATCCATCCCAATAATGTTAAAAGGGTGATCCGGGCCTTAGAGGTAGGAACTTTTTCTGATCAGCTCTTCTCCCAAGCCAAGGAAACCCATGACGACCACCACAGCCCCTATGACTATTACTTCATTGGCCTCCACTGTGACCGCCAGCGTTTGTATGAGCGGATTAACCACAGGGTGGACTTGATGGTAGACCAGGGTTTACTCAAAGAAGCCCAGTGGCTCTTAGACCAGGACCTAGACCCTAAAAGTCAAAGCCTGCAATCCATCGGTTACAAAGAAGTCTTTCCCTATTTAAGGGGCGAAGAGGACTTAGAAACTAGTCTCAACTTGCTAAAACGAAATTCGAGACGCTATGCCAAACGGCAGTTGACCTGGCTAAAGAACCGGATGGACCAGGTTCACTGGTATAATTTAGTCGAAAAAGAGGATAGCTTAGCTACTGTGATTAGTGATGTGGCAGCTTTCCTAGAAGAATAGAGAGTGAAAGGAGGTTTCTATGCCAGAAAATGTATTAATAATCGGCTTACAACTCCCACAAACCACTGACTTAGGTTTCACCATGCAAATGGATGAATTAGCAGCCTTAGTAGAAACTGCGGGTGGCCAAGTGGTCAGCCGGCAAAGTCAGAAGCGTGACCAAGAAGATGCCCGTTACCTGATTGGGAGCGGCAAGGTTAGAGAAATTCATGACCTAAGTCAGGAGCTAGACATTGACTTGGTGATTTTCTATCAACAATTGTCGCCTTCACAAAACCGCAATTTGCAAGAGGCTATTGACTGTCCCGTCATTGACCGGGTCCAATTAATCTTAGACATTTTTGCCAGCCGGGCAACGTCTAAAGAAGGGAAGTTGCAGGTGGCCTTGGCCCAAAATGAATACCTCTTACCCCGATTAGCAGGGATGGGGACAGTTTTATCCCGACTCGGTGGGGGAATTGGTACCCGGGGCCCAGGGGAGACCAAGTTAGAGCAAGACCGCCGAGTTCTCCGTAATGAAATTCAAAAAATCCGCCATGAGTTAAAAGAAGTGGAAAAGCAAAGAGAATTAACCCGGGAACGTCGGCAGAAGTCAGGCCTATTTAAAATCGGCCTCTTAGGCTATACTAATGCTGGAAAATCGACCTTGATTAATGCCTTAACTGATGCCCAAACCTACCAGGCTGACCAACTTTTTGCTACCCTAACGCCTTTAACACGAAAATTTAGTCTGCCCAACCATTTTGAAATTACCCTGACAGATACGGTTGGTTTTATCCAAGATCTGCCACCGATGATTATCGATGCCTTCCATTCAACTTTGGAAGAGAGTCGCAATGTGGACTTATTGATGATCGTGGTGGATGCCTCTTCGGCTTTTGCCTTAGAACAGGAAGCTGTGGTTAACCAATTACTGGAAGACTTGGATATGCAAGACCTACCCAAGCTCTATATCTATAATAAGCGTGACCAAGTGGAGTCAGACCAAGAGGTTCTCACACCTTCTAGTCCCCATATTCTGATGTCGGCCCAAGATAGCCAGGATATTGAAGCCTTGCGTCAGGCAATTATTGACCAGGTTAAGGATATCTATCAACCCTTTGCGGTCCAAGTCGCTCCAGAAGCGGCTAATGAGTGGCTGGGTTGGCAAAATCGTTTCTATATTGAGAAATTTGAATTTGATAAGGACAGCGAATCCTATCAAATTATGGGCTATAAGCCTGACTACCTTCCGCTTCCTAAAACTGAATAAAAGAAAAAAGCTGGCAGAAATTAATCTACCAGCTTTTTAACTTGCTTGAGTGTTCAATTATGCACTCACTTATCTCGAGAGCGAGATTCGAACTCGCGACCCACGGTTTAGAAGACCGTTGCTCTATCCAGCTGAGCTACCCCGAGAAGTAACAACTCTTATATTCTACTCAATTCAAGCGGATTTTGTCAAGCTTTTATGCTAATATGGTCAAACAAGCCAAAGGAAGTTTTTATAAGCTTTAAGCAGGAGGGATGAAATGACCACTATTTTAATTGTAGAAGATGATCCTAGTATCCAAGACATGTTAAGCGAAAAATTAAAGCGAGAAGGTTATGATTATAAACAGGCCTATTCAGGAACGGAAGCCTTACTTAATCTTGATAAAACAGCCTTTGACCTAATACTTTTGGATTTGATGTTGCCAGGCATGACAGGGGAAGACTTTCTTAGCGAGTTACGAAAAGAAAATAATACTCCCGTTATTGTTCTTTCAGCCAAAGATTCTTCCTTTAGCAAGGTGACTTTATTAAGGGCTGGGGCTAATGATTATATGGTCAAACCCTACGACTTAAATGAACTGATGGCTCGAATCGAGGTACAGTTAAAAAATAAGCAGGGGACTTGTTCTTCTAATACGGAAATAATTACCCATCAAGGCCTAAGTCTAGATCAAGCTAATCAGTTGATTAGCTATCAGGGGCAGGAACTGTCACTTACTCCACGTGAGCGGGCGATTCTTAGGTTGTTATTGACTTATCCCAAGCGGATCTTTTCTAAGCAAGAGGTCTATGAGGGGGCGTGGCAGGAAGCTTACTTTGGGGATGACAAAACCCTTAGTGTGCATATATCTAACTTGCGTAAGAAACTAAAAGCAGTCAGTGGTAAAGACTGGATTGAAACTATCTGGGGGTTAGGTTTTCGGTTATAGGAATTCTCAAAGTGAATGACTTTTCGTCCTTTGGTGTGACTGTCGCACTCTCTAGTTGAGTTCGAACGCCAGCCTTGAAGTCACTTCAGAAAATTCCAACGCACAGATCCCTGTGCTTATGGTAATTTTTCTCCAGTTGCTATAGCTGTTCGAAGCGTCAGCGAGTTACAGATATAGTATGCGTAGCGATTCAAGTCTTTGATGGCGTTCTCACATCCTTTCCAAACCTGCTCCAGTCACAGGACGAATGTCCACTTCAAAAACTGGAAACGCTCAACTTTGTTGAACTTATTCCAGTTTTCTCTAGTGCTTTCGTCCTTTGGTGTGACTGTCGCACTCTAACATTCTTTGAACTTTCTTTGCTTTTCCTTTATTCATTCTGAGGCTTCTTTTTTTATAATAGGGCTTAAGAAAAAGAAAGGAATAAGACGATGGTTAATTTAGCAATTGAAACCGATAACTTATCTAAAAGCTATGGTCAGCAGGTGGCCTTAGACCAGGTCTCTATCCAGGTAAAAGCGGGAGAGATTTATGGGTTAGTTGGCAGAAATGGGGCGGGGAAAACCACCCTCCTAAAGATATTAAGTCGACAGATCCAAGCCACATCAGGTTCCTACACTTTCTTCAATGAAAGGGTAGCCAGCAGTGCTCATGATTTAAGATTAGGGATGATGATCGAAGGTCCGGGACTCTATCCCCACCTATCGGCTAGGGATAATCTCATGCTGAAATGTGAGGCTATGGGGATTCGGAGGCCAAATTATGTTCAAGATCTTCTGGAACTGGTCGGACTAGGTCAAGTCAAACAGAAAAGGGCCAAGAGTTTTTCTTTAGGCATGAAGCAGCGCTTAAGTTTGGCTCTAGCTCTGGTAGGGGATCCCGATATTTTACTCCTCGATGAACCGACTAATGGCTTAGACCCTCAAGGGATTGCTGATTTTAGAAAGCTGATCCAGCGGCTCAACCAGGAAAGAGGGCTGACCATCATGATCTCTAGCCATATTCTCAGTGAGCTGGCTAAGATGATTGATAAGATCGGCATCATCCACCAGGGGAGTCTGGTTAAAGAAGTGAGTAGGCAAGAACTAGAAAAAGAAAATCGCAATAAATTAGTCTTAAGGAGTCATGATCTCAAAACCGTCCTAGCCTACTTGGAAGAAAATCTTGACCTTAAGGACTTCTTAGTCGTCGATGACCACACCCTTTATATTTATGAATACTTAGATCAAGCCGAAAAAATCCCCCATAGCCTCATACGCGCAGGAATACTATTTGAAAGCTTCGCCTACTCGGAAAATTCCTTGGAAGACTACTATATGCAATTGACTGGGGGTGGGAATGATGCTTAATTTTATCCGTTTTGACCTGAGGAAAATGCTTAAAAGTCCCGCTCTCTATGTGATTATTTGCTTGATGTTTCTTATAGGGGGCATTGGCTACCATGCCACCCAACACTACGGCTATGGGCAAGACTACCAAGTCTATAAGCAAAAGCAAGACCAAGACCAGGCAAACTATGAGAAGAAAGCCACCAAGCCAGCTGATGAGCAGGCAGGGATTGAATTTGAACCTGTGCCTAGTCCGACTTTGGATGAGGAGGCCTATCAAGTTTTTCACCAGGAAGCCTATGCTAATTTTAAAGTGGATCGCGCCGCTTGGTCCTTCATGATGAACATGGGTAAGTTTTCCTGGATATTCTTTGTCCTCTTCTTAGGAATAGACTTCTCTTCGGGCTACTTGAAGAACCTCCTGCCCCTAGAAAATGCGCGCAGGTCTTGGCTGTTTGCCAAATTTGGCCTAGCTTTAATTTATGGACTACTTTCCTTACTATTGGGGCTAGTTTTTGGGGTGATAACGCATTATCTCTCAGGTCAAGCCTTTACCGACTTAGATTTCCTTACATTAGGTAAACACTTTCTCCTCATTGAATGTCTTTTGCTGATGATTATGGCGATCTGTTCTTCAATCACGCTCCTCAGTCAAAGTCGGACTGTGAGCGTATTGATTGGGGCCCTGATATCCGTGGGAATGCTGTCCTCTTTAATCGCTTTTATCGGTGAATGGCTCCAGCTCCCATTAGCTAAGTGGCTTTTCTTTATCCGCTATGAAGGCATAGAATTTAGCCAAAGTGGCCAGTTCTTAGAACTTCTGGCCTTAGCCCTCAGTCAGATTATTTTAGTCACTTTACTTAATTATCACCGTATTGAAAAAATGGATTTTCACTTTGACCATTGATGCTTGTTTTAAAGCTCTGCGTTCTTTCTATTTTACTTCTAGAAAGGCCAGAGCTTTTTGCTTATACTGAATAAAAATGAAAAGGGTGAGTCTGGTGCTTTATTTGATTATCGCTTTAGCAATTATTATTGGTCTCTTGTTAATGCTCTATCTTAGCCAAAAGGAAGTTGTCTATCTCAGTCAACAATTAGAGGAGATTAATCAACGGGAGACTAATCAACTGATTAGACAGCGACTCTATAGCCCCGCCTTTGACCAACTTACGAAAAATATTAATGCCAGCCTGACCAAGGAACGTACATTACGGTTGGCTTTAGAGAAGAAAGACCGTCTGCAACAAGAGCTTTTGTTGAATCTTTCACACGACGTCCGTACCCCACTGACTTCCATAAAGGGGTACCTCCAACTCTTGGATGAATCCGATTCAGAAACTGAGCGCAAGCATTACCTGGCCAATTTATCTGAACGTTTAGACCGCTTGACCCTACTACTGGACCAGCTCTTTACTTATATGAAAATTGAAGACGATGACTATCCATTAGCCCTAGAGACAATCGATTTGAAGGAAAACCTAGTCAACCATTTTCTAGCCTATTACAATAGTTTTCAAGATAAGGGGATGGACTTGGACTTTTCCTTGCCAGATCAAGCCCTCTATATTCAGGGAGACAGTCATCTCTTACAACGGATATTTGAGAATTTAATCAAGAATGTCCTTGTTCATGGTGATAAAAAAGTTGAGATCAGCTTGGATGAAAAAGGTTTCTTGGTAATTAAAAATGACTTAACGCATCTCTTATCTCGTTCAGTATCAGACCTCTTCCAACGTTTTCAGCAAGGACAGAGCTATCGTCAGTCGGGAGCTTCTGGCTTAGGTCTTAATATTGTTCAATCCGCTGCCAAGAAGATGGGGATAAAGATGGCAGGGGATGTTCAAGAAGAGCAATTTATCATAAGTTTAGATTTTTCTGAGATTCTGTTTGAAGCAGAGAGTGAAAGTGACGGCCGCTAGTGTTCGTCACTTTTTATATTTGTGCTTTATTAATGGAAATCTTTCTTTAAGAAGAAATTCTGTTATTTTCTTCACAAGAATAGTATACTTAGAATGTAAATGTAAGCGTATTCTTACGCGGATTTTTAAATAAGCGACAAAGGAAGGAGATCGAAGATGTTAGTGAATGAACAAACGACCTACGCAGCGGAATATGATGTGGTTGTCCTCGGCTTTGGTGGAGCAGGAGCGACAGCGGCTCGTTTTGCTAGTGACGGGGGAGCTAAGGTGCTCTTAGTCGATTCCGCTCCTAATGGCCATGAAGGGGGCAACACTCGCTATTGTGCCCAATTGATTGGTTCAGCTGATGATAAGGAAGCCATGCACAAATATTATGATGAACTGATGGCGGGTATGGATTTAGACGAAGAAGTAAAATCAACCTATATTGATGGCTTGGTTAATATGGAAGACTACGTTCGTGATTATTTAGAAGTTGAACCTTATAGTATCAAAGACCATTTTGATAAGTTTCCACTCGAATCAGCAGTTTATGAATATCCAGAATTTGAAGGTGTAGAAACTTATAACTTCCTTACCGTTCATGAGGGGATCTTTGACGCTGCCTTGTGGAAGGTTTTGCGGCAAAAGGTAGTAGATCGGGCCGATTCCATCGATGTTTGGTTCGAATCACCCGCTCAACACCTCCTCCAAGATCCTGATACTCGAGCAATTCTTGGGGTACAAGTCGAACGCCAGGGTCAAACCATTAATATCGCAGCTAAAAATGGGGTTGTCTTAGCTGTAGGTGGTTTTGAAAACAACCCGCAAATGGTTAAAGACTATCTCAATGAAAGTCGTCTGGCTCCCTTAGGTGGACTATATAACCAAGGCCATGGGGTAACTATGGCACTTGAAGTCGGGGCTGACCTCTGGCATATGGCTAACTATGAATCCTTGGGCATGTATCACGGCACTGCCTTTGATGTCCCAGCTGGAGAAAGGGCCACCTTACATGCTTTTGGTACCCAACCTTTGACCCACGGCAGTATCCTAGTCATTGGGGACGACGGAACGCGTTATTTCAAGGAAGATGAAGCAAACCGCCATGGTCATATCTATAATCATGGAATTTGGCGGGTCCCTCAAGGACAAGCCAAACCATATATTATCTTTGACCATAAGAAGTATGAAGAACTTACCCAAACGGATGGCCTTTTTGTCGATTATGCCAAAGCAGCAGTCAAGGCCGATAGCCTAGTTGAATTAGCTCAGAAATTAGATCTTGATAGTGAAATTTTGGAAGCTACAATTGCGGACTTTAATCATTTTGCTGAAATAGGCAAGGACTACACTTATGGTCGGTCAGCAGATACTATGACGGTTTTTGATGCGGAAGGTCCTTATTACGCTATTCCGATCGTACAAACTATGTTAAATACCCAAGGGGGACCACGTCGGAACTCTAAAGCGGAAATTTTAGATAGTCATGGCCAAGTCATTCCTAATCTTTACGGTGCTGGTGAACTGGGTGGGATTACTCCGGGCATGTACCAAGGGGGAATGAATATCGCTGAATGTCTGATTTTTGGTAAGATTGCAGGTGAAAACGCCGCTCAAGAAAAAGACCAACCAAAACCTGAGTTAAAAGGGGCAGGAGAAACGCAGAGCGCTAACCTCCAAAGTGACTTAGACAAAGGAACTGCCACTAAAGACCTCCAATTAAAAGATAATCAATACCTGGGGACTAGTCATTCAGGAATGGGAGATGAACTGAATGTGCTGGTGACTCTTGAAGGGGATAAGTTAAGAGAAATCACTGTCCTTAATCACAATGAAAGTGAACAACAAGGTCACGAAGTATTTTCAGAACTGCCTCAAGCCATGATTGCCGCTAATTCAACTGATGCTGATGGCATTTCTGGCGCTACCTTAAGTTCCAATGCCCTTAAAGAAGCGGTAGCTGATGCTATTGCTAAGAGTAAAGAATAAAAAAGTTAATAATACTGAAAATTAAATTTATATAGACAAGATAAAGGCCTAGTCTGAGACTGGGCCTTTATTTAATTTATTTGTCCAAGAAGACTCTTTTATTTGGCTAAATGATAACGTTTTTATAATAATTTCATATGTTATTGCAAAAAAAGTTGTGTTATTATGAAAATTGATAAATAGGCCTATTTTTCAGGCTTATTTGGGATGTTCATATATCATGATCAATTAATGAGAATCACTTTAAAGAAAACTTTTAAGGAAAGAAAGTATATGACAGATAATTTTGATAATAATAGAAGATCGCATCGTGAACGGCCTTCGACTCGTGAAGACTATCGATCTCAAATAGAGCGACCCCAAAAACGGCGGATTTGGCCCTGGGTGCTTGGCATCTTAGGAATCCTTCTTTGTATAGGAGGCTGGATAGCCTTTAAGGCCTATAGTGATGTCAAAGAAACCTCTGACCAAATGTATCAAGCTGCTGACTATAAGTCCAAGCGGAATGGTCAAGTTGACTTGAGCCAAGGTAATCAGGCCTTTTCGGTCCTCTTAATGGGAATTGATACGGGTTCTCTAGGTCGGACGGAACAAGGGCGGTCAGACACCATGATGGTGATGACCGTTAATCCCAAGACGGAACAAACCAGTTTGCTTTCCATCCCTCGGGACACCTATACCACTATTCTACCGAATGGCAACAAAGACAAGATCAACCATGCCTATGCTTATGGTGGCCCAGCGGGAGCGGTAGAAACCGTGCAAAACCTGCTGGATATTCCCATTGACTACTATGTGTCTGTCAACATGCAGGGCTTGGAAGATATGATCAATGTCCTAGGCGGGGTGACGGTAACACCACCGATCTCATTTACTGAAGATGGTCACCAATTTGTTCAAGGACAAGCGACCACTTTAAATGGTGAAGCTGCCTTGGCCTATGTCCGCAACCGCCATGATGATCCAGAAGGGGACTACGGCCGCCAAGCCCGCCAACGCCAAGTGATTCTGGCTTGTCTTAAGGAAGCAGCTTCCTTATCATCGCTTCCTAACTACCAAGAAATCTTAAACACTATAGGAAGTAACGTTCAAACCAATATGGCCTTTTCGGATATGAAGGACCTCTTTACCAATTACCGGGGAGCGGCCAATCATATTAACCAGGCGCAACTGAAGGGCAGTGGACAAATGATTGATGGAGTCTACTACGAAATGATTCCAGAAGCCAATATCAATCAAGCTTCCCAAGCCTTAAAACAGGAATTAAATCTCTAACACTTAAATGATAGTTACCAGTCAAATAGCGCTCTAATCAAGCGCTATTTCCATGCATAAAGCAATAAATAGGAAAGGTCGTGTTGATTAGCGATGGAAGAAGAAATTAGTTTATTAGATCTCTGGCAGATCATCAAAGAGCATATCTATGTCATCTTTATCAGTAGTTTGGTAGGAGTCCTCTTAGCAGCAGGGTATGCCTTTGTCTTAGCGACGCCTATCTACCAGTCCTCTACCGAAATCTTAGTTAACCAAAGCGATAGTAAAGGGCAAAACAATACCCTCAACCAGGACATTAACGCTTCCCTGCAATTAATTAATACTTATTCTGATGTTATTCGAAATGAAGTCGTTTTAAGTCCAGTGATTGACCAACTCAATTTACAAGAAAATCCCGATCAACTTCGGGAAAAGATTTCAGTGGAAAGTAAGAATAATTCCCAGGTCTTTTCTATTATTGTAAAGGATCCTAATCCCGAACAAGCGGCTACCATCGCTAACACCACGGCAGACGTCTTCCAAAAGGCTATCCGTAAAATGATGAACATCGATAATGTCTCGATCATCTCCAAGGCCCAAGCCAGTCAGGCACCGGTTTCGCCACGTAAGGCCTTAGCTCTCTTAATTGGTCTAGTCCTCGGAATGGGCGTGGGTCTCGTGATTGCCTTTATTCATGAACTCACTGATAACACTGTTAAGGACGTTGACTTCTTGACTAAGGAAATTGGCTGGAACATGTTGGGCCGGGTCAGTGAATTATCTGAAAATGACCTCAAAGTTACCCACCAGGCTAACGAGTTACAACAAATTTACCACCCTGACCAAGACCGTGGTCAGCGGCAACGTGAACGTGTTTAAGGAGGTTATCAACCATGTTTGGTAGAAAGAAAAAAACAGAAATCAAAAAGCCAGCTGACCGTCCCGGTTTGGTGGTGGTTGATAATCCCACGTCAGCCATGGCCGAACAATTCCGGACCATCCGGACCAATATCCAGTTCTCTATGCTGGACAAGGAATTGAAAACCTTCAATATCACTTCTCCAGGTCCCTCATCAGGGAAGTCTTTCTTAGCGGCTAATATTGCGGCGGCCTTTGCTAGTGATGATAAGCGGGTCCTCTTATTGGATGCCGATATGCGTAAACCCACCGTTCACAAGACCTTTGGCGTTCCTAACGACCGAGGGTTAACTAACCTCTTGACCGATAACCGCCTAGAGATCCACCAAGTGATTAAGAAGTCCTATGTTCCCAATTTATTCTACTTAACCTGTGGGGCGATTCCTCCTAACCCGTCTGAACTCCTAGCTTCGAAACGAATGCAGGAATTAATGGAACAATTGCGTAATGTCTTTGACATCATTGTCTTGGACTGCCCACCAGTCCTAGCGGCTACTGACGCTCAAGTGGTATCAGCCCGGGTAGATGGCACGGTAGTGGTGGTGCCTTATGGTCAATGTACCAAGGATGAAGTCAAGGAAAGCCAAGCCCTCCTAGACAAGGTCAATACCAATGTCCTAGGGGTGATCATGAACCGGACTGAAAGAACCGAAGATTACTATTACTACTACGAGGAAGAATAAAGCGAGAAGGAGTAAGATCCTGTGATTGATTTACACTGCCATATCTTAATGGGCATGGATGATGGTCCCAAGCAGATCGAGGATTCTCTGGCTTTGGCTAGACAGGCTGAAAACCAGGGAGTGACCCATATCGTCTGCACTCCCCATCATATGAACCGGTCTTGGATGAATCCTCGTCCCCAGGTGGTTCAAGCGGTCCAAAGTTTTCAGAGTCGCTTAGACCAAGAGGGGATCAATATCACCCTCTTTCCTGGTCAAGAACTCCGTCTCCATGGCGAAATTCTGGAAAACATTAAAAAAGGTGAGATCTGCTTCTACGATGAATTTAATAAGTATCTCCTGATTGAATTTCCCACTGGAGGAGTGCCCCAGTATACCGACCGAATCTTCTATGAACTGGGTATTCAGGGCATTCGTCCTGTTATCGCCCATCCGGAACGCAACAAGGCCATTCAAAAGAATCCCGAGATTTTAAAAGATTTAGTGGAAAAGGGAGCTCTAGGCCAAGTCACGGCAGCCTCTTTGAACGGTAAACTAGGTCGGCAAGTCAAGCGACTATCCCTAGACCTAATTGAAGCCAATTTAATTCATGTGGTGGCTTCAGATGCCCACCACCCCAAACGCCGACCCTTTGACTTGGCTCAGGCTTACGACCAAGTAGAGAAACACTTTGGTAAGGTAGCCAGCCAGCGCTTTGACCAGACTGCCCGAGACTTAGTTAATGGTGATCCCATTGATATTGGTGGGGTGAGTTCGATTCGGAAGAAGAAGTTTTTGGGTTTGTTTTAAGTAGATGTCAGCATTTAAAGGATTGAAAAAGATGGAAGGTTTTAGTGAATGAAATTAACCCGAAGAAGGAAGCAGGCAACGATCATCTTAAGTGATGCCCTTAGTGTTTTGCTAAGTGCGAGCTTGTCGGTCTATTTGATCCAGTTCTACGTCCATAATAATTTATTTCAATACGCGACCATAGCCAGCATCTATCTACTGGTCTATTTATTAGTCTCTTTCAAGCAGCATAGTTTCTCAGGAATTATCCGCTTCTTTAATTTCTCGGATGCTAGGCAGCTGGTTTTAGCTAATATTATCGCCGGTGCGGTAGCCTTTATTACCGGTACCATGGTCTTCAGCCGGGTAAGTAACCGCTACAGTTTCCTCTTATTATTCTTTGCGACCGCCTTTATGCTATTGGCACGGATGTTGTGGCGGACCTACGTCGACGAAAAGAACCACGTCAGAGCCAAGACTCAAACTGATGCGCCACGTTTATTATTAGTTGGAGCTGGAGACGCCGGCAACTTATTCATTGAAAGTTTCGCCAAGGCTGGTGACCGCTTTTCTATTGTCGGTTTAGTCGATGATGACCCTAACAAGCAGGGCGTTTACTTACGTGGCTATCCCGTCCTTGGGCAAATCGAACAAATTCCAGAGATAATCAAGGCTAAACGAGTGGATCAAATTACCATTACCGCGCCATCTCTTCCATCAGAAAAGGTGGAAGAAGTAATCCGCTTAGCCAATGAAAAAGACGTTTCGGTTAAGCAAATGCCGGAAGTGGAAAAAGTTATGGCCGGAGACCTTCAAGTCGCTATGCGCGATATTGAAATCAATGACCTCTTGGGTCGGGAAGAAATTGAACTCGATGACCAAGCGGCCATTGATACCATCGGTGGAAAAACCATCCTGGTGACCGGCGCAGGAGGGTCAATTGGGTCAGAAATCTGCCGGCAACTGCTCAAATTTGGCCCGGCCAAGTTACTTTTACTGGGCCACGGGGAGAATTCCATCTACCTCATTGATCGGGAACTCAACCACTTAAACCAAAGTGGGGTCCAAATCGTACCGATTATCGCTGATATTCAAGACCGTGAACACATTAACGACTTAGTCAAACTCTACCAACCCAATATTATCTACCATGCCGCGGCCCATAAGCATGTGCCCTTGATGGAATACAATCCCACTGAAGCGGTTAAGAATAATATCTACGGGACCTATAATGTGGCTCGGGCAGCGGAAGAAAATGGGGTGGAACGCTTTGTCATGATTTCCACCGATAAGGCCAATAATCCACCTAATGTCATGGGAGCAACCAAGCGGATTGCGGAAATGATCGTCACCGGTCTCAATGAAGAAAGTCAATGCACCTTCTCTGCGGTACGTTTTGGCAATGTCTTAGGTAGTCGGGGCTCTGTCATCCCGCTCTTTAAGAAACAGATTGCGGCTGGTGGACCTGTCACCGTGACCCATCCAGACATGCGGCGTTACTTCATGACTATTCCAGAAGCTAGTCGCTTGGTTATTCAAGCTAGCGCTCTGGCAGAAGGTGGGGAATTATTTATCCTCAACATGGGTAAGGAAGTCTACATCAAAGACTTAGCTCGTAAGATGATTACCCTTAGTGGTTACAGTGAAGATGAAATCGAGATCAAATACGTGGGTATGCGTCCAGGTGAAAAACTCTATGAAACCCTACTCTTGGATGATGAAACTACTGACCGCAAAGTCGACGACAAGATCTTCGTGGGTAAGGTCCACAACAAGAGCTTGAAAGAGAGCAGAGACTTTGTGGAAGGTTTAGACCTTAGTGGCCATGATGATAAGTTAAGTGAGAAATTGACCACCTTTGTCCACCTTGATGTTGAAGAAGAGTAAATAAAAAGGAGAAAGTAATGTATTTAAAAGTAAAAAGAGTCATCGATTTTATAATAGCTCTGATCAGCCTAATCATACTTTCTCCTCTATTTTTATTGATAGCACTCTGGATAAAACTGGACTCAAAAGGTCCAGTTTTCTTTAAACAAAAGCGCATTGGTAAAAATAGAGATTTTTTTTATATTTACAAGTTTCGCTCCATGCTATCGGAAACGCCAGCAGATATGCCGACTCACTTATTAAATAATCCAGCTGCCTTTATTACTAAATCAGGAGCCTTCTTAAGAAAAACTAGTCTAGATGAACTGCCTCAATTAATTAATATCTTAAAAGGGGAGATGGCTATTATTGGTCCTCGGCCCGCCCTATGGAACCAAGATGATTTAGCCGATGAACGGGAAAAATATGGGGCTAATGATGTCTTGCCTGGCTTAAGCGGATGGGCGCAAATTAATGGTCGTGATGAGCTTCCGATTGATGTCAAGGCCCGCCTCGATGGCCAATATGTTGAAAATATGGGGCTAGCCATGGATATTAAATGTTTCTTTGGAACTATTATCAGTGTGATTCGTCATGAAGGCGTCGTTGAAGGTGGCACCGGAGCCATTAAAAAAGCCAAGCAAGAATTGGAGGATGAAGATAGATGAAAAAAATCCTAATTACGGGAAAAAATTCTTATATCGGAAACCAATTTGAGAAATGGCTTAACCAATGGCCGGAAGATTATGAAGTGGTGAAAGAAAGTCTCAGGGATAGTTCTTGGCGGCAAAGTGATTGGTCGACTTATGATGCGATCTTGCATGTGGCAGGGATTGCTCATAACTCCTCCGATCCGAAATTGGAAGACCTATACTATGAAGTCAATAGAGACCTTACCATTGAAGCAGCTAAGAAGGCGAAAGCAGAAGGTGTTGGCCAATTTGCCTTTATGAGCTCTATTATCGTCTTTGGCTCAAAGGTAAGTAAAATTACAAGAGACACACCAACCAACCCAGATAATTTCTACGGCGATAGTAAATTACAAG
Organism: Aerococcus sp. Group 2; assembly: GCF_905125285.1. Taxonomy (NCBI): domain Bacteria; kingdom Bacillati; phylum Bacillota; class Bacilli; order Lactobacillales; family Aerococcaceae; genus Aerococcus; species Aerococcus sp. Group 2. The sequence continues at coordinate 46,850 of NZ_CAJHPA010000001.1, forward strand.
CAGAAGCAGGGTTGCGAGAATTAGAAGACGATCAGTTTAAAGTAGCCATTGTTCGTCCACCCATGGTTTATGGGCCAGGATCGAAGGGGAACTTTCCTAAATTATCGAAATTAGCTCAAAAGACACCAATCTTTCCAGATTACTCCAATAAGAGAAGTATGCTATTTATCGACAATCTATCAGCAGCATTAACTCAAATTATCGATGAAGAATTGACTGGCGATTTTTATCCACAAAATGAAGAATATGTGGCTACTAGTCAAATGGTAAAAGAGATTGCAAAAGTTCATAATCACCAACTAGCTTTAATCAAGGGCTTAAGTCCTTTCATACGTTTTGCTTTACCAATTAATGTTATTAATAAAGTTTTTGGAAATTTATATTATGACAAAGTGTTATCGGACAACTTGAATAAAGCTGTTAAAAGTTTTAGAAGAACGATTGAAATAACGGAAGAGGGTTATTGATGAAAAAAGCACTAATGTACGCTTCAGTAGCTTCGATGATCGATTTATTTAATATGAATAATATCAAAATCCTTCAAAAACTAGGTTATCAAGTGGATGTCGCCTGTAATTTTGAAGAAGGAAGTATCACCTCTGATGAACGGGTAAAAGAGTTCAAACAAGAGCTCGAAAATAGCGGCATAAGGTGTTTTCAAATACCAATTCCCCGTAAGCTGTCACGTATTAAAGATATAAAAGAATCCTATCGATTAACAAAAGAGTTGGCTGATAGGGATTACGATTTAGTTCATTGTCACTCACCGATTGGGTCGGTGATTTGTCGCTATGCATTTCGAAAAAGTTCAGCGCGAATGATTTATACCGCTCACGGATTTCACTTCTTTAAAGGTGCGCCACTAAAGAATTGGCTAATTTTTTATCCAATTGAGCGATGGATGGCTAGATATACTGATACATTAATCACGATTAATCAGGAAGATTATGAACGTGCGGCGAAATTTCGAGTAAGAAATAATGTAGTAAAAATTAATGGTATTGGAATAGACGCCTCAAAATTTAAGCAAAAAGATTTTAAGAATAGAGATCCAAAGCTAACTAAGGAATTACAAATAAAAGGTGATTCGATTGTGTTGGCAAGTGTCGGTCAATTATCAGTTCGTAAAAATCATTCAGTTATAATTCAAGCGCTATCAGAACTTAAAAATGATGATATAAAATATCTAATCATTGGTGAAGGTGAATTAAGGGAAGAACTTACCCAGCTAATAAAGAGAGAACACCTCGAAGAACAAGTATCGCTCTTAGGTTATCGCTCTGATGTTGATAAAATTCTTCAAGTAACAGATATTTTTGTCTTTCCTTCTTTACAAGAGGGATTACCTGTTTCATTGATGGAAGCAATGGGAACCGGGCTTCCTTGTATTACGTCTGATATAAGAGGAAATTCCGACTTAATCGATCATAATTTGGGCGGATACTTGTGTAATAATACAGTAGAAGAATATGTAAAAGAAATAAAGTCATTGATTGAGGATAAACACAAGCGACTATCGTTTGGGAGATATAACTTAAATAAAATTAGCGATTTTGATAAAAATGTAATTAATCAGGAAATGGAAAAAATTTATAGTAAATAATGAGAAAGGAGGCCATAATGAAGATTATTTTTTTAAGAAGTAATGCTGTAAATCCAGATTCAAGAGTTGAGAAAGAAGTAGCTAGCTTATTAAAAGGAGGCCATGAGGTTTCCATCTTGGCTTGGGATAGAGAGTCAAAGATTGATAGTAAAGATATTTTAAAATTTAATCAGTTTTATGCTCCAATTTACAGGTTTGGAATTAAATCAGAATTCGGAGCTGGTTTCAAAAAAAATATTTTACCTCTCTCAAAATTTCAAAAATGTATGCTTACCTGGCTATTCAAAAATAAAGATCAGTATGATGTCATCCATGCGTGTGATTTTGATACAGCATTTATTGGCTATATTTGTGCTAAACTTTTCTCTAAAAAGTTTGTTTATGATATTTTCGATTATTATGTGGATGCATTTAATGTTCCAAATAACTTGAAATCGTTAATAGAAAAAATAGATCGTCATATTATAAACAATGCGGATGCAGTTATAATTTGCACCGAAAAAAGAAAAAAACAGATTATCGGGACTAATCCCAAATATTTAGAAGTGATTCATAATACGCCCGATAGTAGTTTAAATTTGAATGAAAGTTTTCAAAAGCAAGGCACTAATGATTGTTATTCATTATGTTATGTGGGTATTTTACAAGACGGAAGGTTTTTAAAAGAAATTGCAGATATAATTTCAAAACACCAAAATATAGAATTACACATTGGCGGTTTTGGAAAGCTAGAACCTGATTTCAAAACATTGTCAAAAAAATATGAAAATATTTTTTATTATGGAAAGTTAGCTTATAGTGATACATTATCCTTAGAAAAGCAATGTGATTTATTGTTTGCTCTTTATGAGCCTACTATTCCTAATCATATATATTCAGCTCCTAATAAATTTTATGAAGCTCTCATGTTAGGAAAACCAATATTAATGTTCGAAGAAACAGGTTTCGATAGTATTATTAATCAATTTTCAATAGGAGAAACAGTGGAATATTCATATGAAGCAGTTGAAAATAAATTATTAGGTTTCTCAAATAGAACTGTAAATAGGCAATTTAACCCAATTCAAATTCAAGAAATATATAATAAATATTTTAGCTGGAATGTGATGGAAGAAAGATTATTAAAATTATATTCGAATATTATAGAGGGTGGACAAAGTGATTAATATAAAAAAAATTATTTTATTTTTCTATGCCTTTTATATCCTTTACACCCCAAATTTTAGTTTTATAAGCTCTTTATTTTCACCATCAATAGTGCTTTTGCTTTTAAGTTTAGCGAATATAATATTATTGAATCGAAAATTGCTGAGTTTTGTTAAAAAGATGAAAGTAGTACATATCTTCATATGTTTTATCGTTTTGACAGCTTATGTTAGTATTGTAAACTATCTTAATGGTTTTTACATATTTGATTATGTTTCAAATATCGTAATGTGCTATAACTTAATCAATTATATATCTTTATTCATATGGTATGAAAAGATATATAAAAACAATAAATTCTTAGAATATATTATATTTATCGGATTATCACAGGCCGTTATTTCATTACTAATGGTTTTAATTCCTGGATTCAAAGAATTTGCTAACATGTTATATATTGAAGGAGAAAATCCTAGCCTCAATTTATTAGGTATTACCAACCATCGAATTTATGGGATTGGAAGTGGATATACGGTTGCCCTACCTTTCATTCAAAGTTTTATGGGAATATTATCGCTATATATAGTTGATAAAAAAATGAATATAAAATATTTATTCTATTCTTTATTCTTAGCGTGGAGTGTCCTGTTGAACAATAGAACAGGCTTTATCATATATGTATTGGTTCTTCTTATGTTTGTATTTAAAAAGTTATTTACTCGTATATCTTTAAATGCAGTAATAATGACCTTCTTTATCATATCGCTTCTTATTTTGGTACCAAGATTTTTCCAAGATAGTGATAAATTGCAATGGTTAACGACCTCCATTGCTGATGTCTTCAATTATATCCTTCATGGTGATCGAAGTGATTATACGCAGTCGTTAACACAAGATTTTCTGAAGTTTCCCCAAGGCCTTTCATTGATATTTGGTACTGGGCATAGGGCCTTCGGTGAAAAGGCTAGATATTTTCTGGGTTTTAATTCAGATATTGGTTACGTTAATGATCTTTTTAAGGGTGGATTAATTTATGTGATTACTTTATATTTAACAATTTTTATTAATCTCAGTCGAAGAATATCTAACAAATTTTTGCTAGCGTCTATTGTATTATTTATGATAATAGCTAACTACAAAGGAGAAATAATTAATGGATCAGCAGTAATGATGCTTGCTTTAATCACATCAATAGCCTTGAATTATTATTCTAAGATTATGATAGTATGTAAGCAAAAATATTGATTTCTTATATTGGTGATATTCATTTTTAAGATAATTTTGCATACGCAAACAAGAATTTACCTAATGGGATAAAATGATCCAGGCAAAAGGCTTAATTATAAGGTCTTATAGCCATTATGATTTAGTTAGTGAGTAATGCAGTTAGAAAAAGTAATTTTAGATAGTTATATTAATTATTGAAAGGAAACTGTTATTAAATGGATAAAATATTGCACTATGTTGGTGCTATGAATCATGGTGGAATGGAAAATTTAATTATGAATGTCTATAGAAACATAGATAAGAGTAAATATCAGTTTGATTTTGCAGTCCATACTAAAAATGAAGCAGATATGGACAAAGAAATTATTGAATTAGGCGGAAGAATCATTCCTTTTCCAAGTTTTCGTAGTAACCCTATAAGATATAGAAAAGTTTGGAATGATTTTTGGAGAGAAAATCATTCTAAATATAAGGTGTTTCATTTTCATACAGATTCATTAGCTAATATCGAGGCAATAAAAGCGGCACTAAATTATAGAGTTTCAAAGATTATTATTCATGCCCATAGTGCTTCTACCAATAAAGGAAAGTTACAGTTAATCCATAATATTGTACATAAAATTAATCAACATAAAATTTCTAAGAAAAAAAATATTGTTTTAGCAAGTGTTTCTGACGAAGCTAGCCAGTGGGTATTCGGGGAAGTAAATGATAGAATACAAAAAATTAATAATGGAATTGACTATAAAAAATTTAGATACAATAAAGATTATAGAGAATTAATCAGAGATAAATATAGAATACAACAAGACGAAATAGTATTAGGACATACAGGAACATTTGTCCCTGTTAAAAATCATAAAAAATTAATATCTATACTTAAGGGGGTATTAAGTATAGATAATAATATTAAATTAATGTTAGTAGGTGGAGGTCCTATGAAAAAAGGAATTAAAGAAAATGTTTTTAAGGATGGTATTGCTGATAAAGTCATATTTGTTGGTAACACATCCGAAGTAAATAAATACTTATCTGCAATGGATATTTTTCTTTTTCCTTCTTTTTATGAAGGTTTACCACTATCTTTAATTGAGGCGCAAGTAAATGGTTTGCCAGTATTGGCATCAAAAAATATTTCTCGAGAAGTTATAATAAGTAATAACATAAATTTTTTAGATATTAATGATGATAATAATAAGTCTTGGATAAGTCAGATATTAGAGTTAAAAAGTAATTATCGACGAAATCATAAGGAAGTTGTTGACGATAAATTTAAAATTGAAGAAACAGTTCTACGTTTTATGTCAATGTATAATTAATTATGAGTTAAAATCTTTTTTTATACACTTTAGAGGAAAACATTATTAGTCTTTCTAATAGCTACAGATTTTTGACAATAGTGTCTACGTTTTATTCGTCGAGGGAGTTATACAAATTATGTTTCCGAATATACTCAGATGTAGATACATGTGGAATAACGTTTCTTTAATTGCGTTAATTTGAGTTGTATAAATTTCTTATATTTCGTTAATATGGTGACTTTAAGTCACTGTATAGAACGCCTTTGTTAATTAAGTTAGACAACAAAATGTAGATTTGGAAAAATCTTGAGACAATAATTAGATGAAAAATTAAAATATTTTTGGATGATAATGGTTATTGTAAATTAAAAAGTATATGAAAAAGTACATATTCATGTTCAACACTATACATAATATTAAGAAAAAATAGATATGGATGGTTGAGACGGATTACTTAGCATGAAACTTGAAATAAAATTATTGGTCATTATCTGCACGATAAATTCAAAAGAAAATCATTAGAAAAATAGCGCTTGATTAAAAGACTCATAGAAAAGTTTTGATCTTAAGTTGTTGTTTTTATAACATATAATTCAACTGAAATTACGTTAATCATTTAAGGATAATTGAATGGAGATAAAGAATGCAATTCAGTATTATAATGCCTGTGTATAATGTTGAAAATTATTTAGAGCGCTCAATCAATAGTATTTTAAACCAGAGCTATAAAGATTGGGAATTAATCATTGTCAATGATGGATCGAAAGATAGTTCCAAGAAAATTTGTGAAGAGTTTGCTAATAATGATAATAGGATTAAACTTATTAATCAAAAAAACCAAGGATCTGGTGTAGCTAGAGCAAAAGCTTTGGAAAACGCAAAGGGAGATTATATTGTATTTGTTGATCCTGATGACTTTACCGTAGAAAATTCTTTGACTGCAATCAACGCTATAATTGAAAAAAATAAGGAAAAGCCTGATATTATATTCTGTGGTTATAACGAAATCGCTAAAAATAAGGCCGGGAAAAATATTACAATTACTCATCGTTATGATAATAATAAATTGTTGACGGAAGATGCAATAGGTTCGTCATTTAAAATCATTGAAAGTGTAAGTATTAAATCACTTTGGAATAAGGTTTATTCTCGAGATTTTTTGTTTAGGAATAATGTAAATTTTTCGGACCAATGTGTTGGGCAGGATGCATTATTTAATTTTACAGCTTATAAATATATCACAAAAATATATATAAGTACTGATATTATATATAACTATGATGCAACTCGTGAGGGATCAGCAGTTAAGACATTTAATCCAAATAAACACATGTACGAGATAAATATTGCTGATGCTTTTAAAAAATTTGTAGAAATACAAAATATTCCTAATAAAGATAAATTGATTTTAAGAGAATATTGGTATGCATTATTTACTCAAATTTTGAACTTATCGACATCCACTTGTTCTTGGACCATAGAAGAAAAAACGGAAAATATTTTGGATATGCTGAATTCTCGTCATGAATATAGAGGCCTTAAAAATTTAGATAGAAATTCCTTTAATGGTCGATTTGAGCAGATTATATATAATTTGATAGTAAGGTCAAGAATTAAAATTGCTCTTTGTCTATCTAGGTTCTACTATAAAACATTTCTGGAAATATAGGAGGTAAATCATCAATGAAAAAAATATTAACTGTATTTGGGACTAGACCTGAAGCAATCAAGATGTGCCCCCTGGTAAAAGAATTAAAGAAATCCACAAAACTTCAAACAGTTGTTTGCGTGACAGGGCAACATAATGAAATGTTAACTCAAGTTCTAGAAAAATTTAAAGTTACCCCTGATTACAACTTAAAAATTATGAAGAAAAACCAAGATTTATTCGATATTACAGTTAATATTCTACAAAGAATAAGGAAAGTATTAGTAGAGGAAAAGCCTGACTTGGTGCTTGTTCATGGAGATACCTCTACAACTTTTGTTACAGCTTTAGCTTGTTTTTATCTTCAAATTCCAATTGGTCATGTAGAAGCAGGACTACGGACCGGAGATATTCTTTCACCTTTTCCGGAAGAATTTAATAGAAGAGCAGTGAGTTTAGTATCTAAATTTAATTTTGTCCCAACAGAGCTGGCCAAACAAAATCTTTTAAAAGAAAATTTTGATTCTAAATCTATTTTTATTACGGGAAACACTGTCATCGATGCTTTGAAGACAACAGTAACTGACGATTACACTAATCAATATTTAGAATGGGCGAAAGATAGTAAATTGGTATTGCTAACGGCCCATAGACGAGAAAATCAAGGTAATCCGATGAAGCATATGTTTAGAGCAATTCGCCGAGTATTAGATAAGAATTCAGATATAAAAATTATTTTTCCAATTCATTTTAATCCTCGAGTAAGAGAATTAGCTAATAAGTATTTCTTAAATCATCAAAGGATTAAATTAATTGACCCTTTAGATGTTTTTGATTTTCATAACTTTATGGCTAATTCTTATTTGATATTAACTGATAGTGGTGGTATCCAAGAAGAAGCTCCAAGTTTAGATATCCCAGTACTGGTTATGAGAGATACTACAGAGCGGCCTGAAGGTGTTGAGGCAGGCACTCTTAAATTGGTGGGAGTGGAAGAAGATAACATATTCTATTATTTTGATAGATTAATTAATGATAAAGAATATTATCAGAATATGAAAAATGCTAAAAATCCTTATGGAGATGGTAAAGCATCTCAAAGAATAGTTAAAATCATTGAGGAAAAATTGTAAAATTGAATTATCTCTATATATCAGTCTGTTCAGTATAGCTTATAAAAAGATGTACGCCTAATATTAAGAAGTAAGTAGTTATCTATATAGATATATTTTATAATGATTGATTAATGGAAGGAGTAAGTATGCTTAAATCAAAACTGAAAAATTTAACTCCTTTATACGCTAAATATATTACTCATAAGAATAATTTGGAAATAAAAAAAGAAATAAAGAGAAGCCAATTTACAAATAAACAAATGGAAGATAATTTGAAGTTTGTTTATAAAAATAGAACAAATCAAGACCTGGATTGGACTAATTGAGAACGATACACGGAAAAGATGCAATGGGCTAAATTATATGATGGTTCTCAATTAAAGACAAAACTTAGTGATAAATATTTAGTTAGGCAATGGATAGCAGATAAGATTGGCGAAAGCTATCTCATACCCTTACTGGGTGTGTGGGATAGCTTTGAAGAAATTAATTTAGAAAACCTTCCTGATCAATTTGTTTTGAAAGTTAATCATTCATCAGGTGTTAATTTAATAGTAAAAGATAAGTCCCAAATTGATTGGAAACTTCAAAAAGTAATATTTAATAATGCCTTGCAACGAAACTTTGGGTACACTGAATCATTAGAACTACACTATAAAGATATTCAGCCTAAAATAATCGCTGAAGAATATATTGAAGACTCTTCAGGGCAACTTAATGATTATAAGTTTTTATGCTTTGGTGGCAAAGTCTACTATTGTTGGGTGGATTTTGATCGATACGATGAACATAAACGAAATATTTATAATTTAGATTGGGAGTTACAAGATTGGAATCAATACAATTATTCTAATTTTGAAGGAAGTGTTCCTAAACCCAAAAACTTTGAACTAATGGTTGAGCTGGCTGAAATCTTATGTGAAGGATTTTCTCATGTCAGAGTAGATTTGTATAACGTTGATGGAAAAATATATTTTGGCGAGATGACCTTTACAAATGGGGCAGGATTTGAAATTATACATCCTGATGAAGCTAATTTAATGTTAGGAGATCTTTGGGATCTATCTTTTGATAAGGATAATTAGAAAGTAATTATCGTAGCTAATATTGTAAATAAATTAATTGACTAGTGCTTATTTTCTAACTTTCTATATATGAAGTGATTTATTGGTATATTTGCAAAGTTTAATCCTACCTAATTGCAAATACTAATTATTCAAGATTGATATAAGAATTTTTTTAGAAATTGGTTTGTGGAATAGTAATTATAATGCATATATTTAATTTTTTCAGCAGATTACTAATTATTTTTGGATTTTTATAACTGACAATTGTGTCCATACAATATGATTAATTGTTATAAAAAATAAAAGATGTTTAATCTTAAAATTAATATTCAGTAAAGGAAAAATTAAAATATGTTAGGAAAAAATTACATTCACTTTAAATATTTAAAATTAGGGTTATTAATTCTTACTTGGAAAGGTTTCTTTAATTGGCTCTCCGACAAATATTTTGTTAGTCTTCAGTTTTTATTACATATGGGATATAAATTAAACTTATCTAATCCAAAGACATTTAATGAAAAAGTACAATGGATGAAAGTATATGATCATAATCCGCTATATAATAAGCTAGTTGATAAATATGAGGTAAAAAATTATGTTTCAAAGATAATTGGGGAAGAATTCTGTGTTCCAAATTATGCAGTTTGGAATAATGTTTCAGAAATTAATTTTGATCAATTACCAAATACATTTGTTTTAAAAACAACTCATGACTGGCAAGGGGTTTATATCATTAATGATAAAAATCAATTAACAGATCAAGAACTTGAACGAATAAAAAAAGGATTATCAAACCATCTTAAGCAAAATTTATTCTTTCATAATAGAGAGTGGGCATATAAAGATGTCCAACCCAGAATTATTGCAGAGAAAAATATTGCTTTAAATAACTTTGGAGAAAAAATCGAGTTGTTGGATTATAAATTTTATTGCTTCAATGGTGAAGCTGTTTGTTTATTAGTTTGTTCAGAACGTAAAAATGGATCAGCAAATTACTATTATTTCGATAAAAAGGGAAATATGCTGCCATATAATCTCCAATCTATTTCTGCAATGATTAATAATGTGTCCATTGAACTACCAAAAAATATTCAAAAAATGTGGAAAATGGCCGAAAAATTATCTAAGAATATTAGAGAGGTTAGAGTAGATATGTACTCAGTTGATAATAAGATTTATGTAGGAGAACTAACCCTATACTCTAGTGCTGGCTATGATAAAGATATTTCATATATGGCTGATATGAAATTAGGAGAAAAATTTAAAATAGATAATTAAATTTCGATTATTATAGCTTTAATTATTGAAATTTATAAATTTGAGGTGCTTATAAAAAGAAATCTAGTGAAAGTTGGAGAAAATTAGTTGGATAATATAAAGAAACTACGCTTAAATTCAGTATTTTCGTTGATTAATCAGGTAGTATTAATTATTTCCGGATTAGTATTACCTAAATTCTATTTAGAAGTATATGGATCTGAAATTAATGGATTACAAGCATCAATTGCCCAATTTCTATCAATTATAAATTTTCTGGAGTTAGGCGTTGGAGCGGTTATACAGTCAAGTTTATATAAACCATTAGTTACAGGAGAAAAGAAAAAAATTAACCAAATTGCTAGCGCTGCTACTCGTTTTTTTAAAACTTTGGCATGTCTATTATTAATTTATGTGGTTATTCTATGTATTATTTTTCCAAATTTAACTACGCATGCCTTATCTGATACATCAACTAGGTTTCTGATATTAGCAATGTCAATAAGCCTATTTTCTCAATTTTATTTTGGGATAGTTGATCAGATTATATTGAATGCTGATCAAAAATACTATATTCAATATTTAGGTAGTATTATAACGGTTATATTAAATACGATAATTTCTGTAATTTTGATTTATCTAAATTGTAGTATTGTAATTGTAAAATTCATCTCTGGGTGTGTATTTTTATTACGTCCTATTTACTTACATTTTTATGTTAAAAATAATTATTCAATAAAATACAAAGACCCTTTCGATAAAAATACCATACCTCAGAAATGGAATGGGGTCGCTCAACATGTTGCTTATGTAGTACTAGAGAGTACAGATATTATTGTTCTGACAATTTTTTCTACATTAAAAAATGTATCTATATATTCAATTTACAATTTAGTAATTAGTGGAATACACCTTTTAATTTCTTCTTTAGCTGGCGGGCTTCAAGCGTTTTTTGGACACATGATCGCTCAGAATAAAATTGAAGAATTAAATAAACATTTTTCTAAAATTGAATGGCAAATGCATACTATATCTACATTACTTTTTGCTCTTACTGCTAGCTTAATTTTACCCTTTGTTAGAATATATACTTCTGGGATAGATGATGCGAATTATTATTCACCTTATTTTGCCGTTACATTAATCATAGCAAAGCTTATTTTCTGTATTAGAATTCCATATACGGCAGTAGTATTATCTGCGGGTCATTTTAAACAAACACAGAATAGTGCAATCATGGAAGCCTTACTTAATGTTGTTCTTTCAATATTATTAGTGAAGCGATTTGGGCTGATTGGTGTTGCAGCAGGAACTCTAATTGCTGTAGCTTATCGAACTATTTATTTTATTTTCTATTTGTCGAAAAATATTTTGAATAGAAATATAAAAATATTTTTAAAACAAATAGCAGTTGATATAATTTCCTTTATAGTCATGTTATCTGTTGGCTTACTTATAAAAGTATATCCGGAAAATATGTTTGCTTGGCTTCGCTTAGCTGTATTTGAGGGGATTATATTTCTTATGTTAACAACAGCTATACAGTTTATTTTTAACAGAGATCAAATGATAGATTTCTTTTCTAGTTTTCTAAAACGTAGACTGAGTTAAAGTAGTCAATTATTTATTTAGTTAAATTCTCAGTTGAACTAAATTATGAAAGTAATAAAAATACATAGCAGTTATATTTTAAAGAATTAATGTATATGAAAGGATCACTATGAAAATTACAGTCACTGGTACAGGATACGTGGGATTGTCCAATGCAATTTTGTTGGCACAGCATCATCAAGTTACAGCTATTGATATTGTTCAAGACAAGGTGGACCTCATTAATGCAGGGAAGTCACCGATCGATGACAAGGAAATTATTGATTATTTAGCTAATGCAGACTTAGACTTAAGAGCGACAACTGATCACCAAGAAGCTTATCGTCAAGCGGACTTTTCCATTATTTCAACGCCAACTAATTACGATGATGAGACCAATCATTTTGACACCTCTGCGGTTGAATCAGTGATTGAGGATATTTTAGCTAGTGGTTCTGAAACAACAATTGTTATTAAATCCACTATTCCGGTGGGGTATACAGAATCCATTCGCAAGAAATATCAAACTGATCGGATCATTTTTTCGCCGGAATTCTTGCGTGAAGGACGGGCTCTGTATGATAACTTACACCCCAGTCGGATAGTTGTGGGATCTCATGGGGAAGCGGGACGGCAATTTGCGGATTTATTAGTAGAAGGGGCTTTAGATGAAGATATTCCGGTATTATTAACTCATTCCACAGAAGCCGAAGCGATCAAATTATTTGCGAATTCCTACTTAGCTATGCGGGTGTCTTTCTTCAATGAGTTAGATTCCTATGCGGAGATCAAGGGGTTGAATGCAGCAGAAATTATCGATGGGATCGGCTTAGATCCACGGATTGGCTCTCACTATAACAATCCTTCCTTTGGCTATGGGGGCTACTGCCTACCTAAGGACACCAAGCAGTTGTTGGCCAACTATGAAGATGTGCCGCAAAATATCATTAGTGCAATTGTTCAAGCCAACCGGACGCGTAAGGATCATATCGCTAAGCAAGTCCTTAAGCGTCAACCGCAAGTGGTGGGAATCTATCGCTTGACCATGAAGGAAGCTTCGGATAACTTCCGTCAATCTGCTATTCAAGGTGTCATGAAGCGCATCATGGCTGAGGGCGTGCCTGTGATTATCTATGAACCTGTCGCTAAGGAAGATACTTTTTATAACTGTGAAATCTACCGTGACCTCGATCAATTTAAAGCTGACGCAGATGTTATTATCGCCAACCGCTGGGATAAGGACTTAGAAGATGTGAATGATAAGGTCTATACCCGGGATATTTATCATGAGAATTAGATGGTTTGTAGCGTTAGTGATATTGAAGAAGAACTCTTGCTGTGTAAGGTGGGAGTTTTTTTGTGAAATGTGTTGAACTGGTATTCTTTATAAATAATGTTATTTTGATAGATAAGCATCAAATAAGAAATTAGAACTTAAAAACCTTGATAAGTTAGCGAAGAGTTTTAAGTGCTCTGTAGGCTAAATTTATCAAGATTTTTTGTTATTTAAGTATTTCGCTTTTTGATTTTTTCCGACAGATAGCTTAATTAAATTGTTTAGAATAAGCACCGAAATATACCAACAATGATTAGAAGATTTAGTTGAAATGATACAGTTTAATACGCTACAAACAATGCAACTACTGGGTTTCAATTACAACGATGCTATTGGAGCTACATTGACTCAATATGTAAACTTTAATTATAATTTTTAGAAAGGTAAATCGCAAGTAAAGACAAAGTAATGATAAGAAATATGAAATTGTAGGTTGTGACAAAATAACATCAATGGCATCGTGATCTAAAAATAGCTGTGACATTTTCGTAAATATTTGCTAGCCAACAAGTAAAGCTATATTTGAATTTAAAACTTTTGGTTAGGGACATGATATTTGGTGAACAATTATAGTCTAAAACGCAGAGTAAATGGCTTTTAAGAGTCATGCAGATTGATGTGGAGATAGGAGAAAGCTGAATCACTAAATCTTATGTATAGGAGAATGTAAAAATAGATTAGAGTGGATATTGATATGAAAGCCTGAAGCATTTGAAAGGAGCACTTACAGGGAGAGAGGTGTTTTTTTGTGAGGGGGAATCAAACATAAGTTCTATGATTAGGTAGAAAGATTTAGTATAATTAGGATATGAAAGGACTTTAGCTGTAATTTTTACACAGGTGGGCTTTTTGATTAGATAAGCCCTTTCGAAAGAAAATTATGTAATAAATATAAATTTTATTGGAGGGAATAATTTTATGCCTTTAAAGGATTTTACTTTAGATAGAGAATTTAAAATTTCAGCTCTTTTCTTTTTAGATCCATACAATATAAATGAAAATATTTTTGGTGACTTATTTTATACTAAAGACCAAATTTATATAGTTTTATCAAGTACAGTCGATTCTTCAAGTGAAATATTTACTATGTACGGTTTTAGTGATAGCGGAAGATTGTTAGTGTTAAATGATTGTTTTGTAAATCATAATAGAACACCTTCTGCTGGATTTAGTAGAGATAGAGTAATAGTCAATTCCTTTTATATTTTGGAGTCAACCTCTATTCCATTAATTGATGATGAGAAAATTACAGAAAAAATTCTTAATCAGTTTAATTTAACCCAGGACGACCCCTTAATAGCTGATTTAAAATTTAATTTTGAGTGCCTCAATGACCTTCATAACGAAACTTTATTTAAGTTTAATTATGAAGAAAATGAAAATGAAGATAAAGAAATGTTAATAGTTGACGATTTTAATAAAATTGTGAATGAAAGTTACATTGAAAATATTAAATTAAATATTAAGGAGAAAGTATTAGCATCTCTAAATTATAAAAAACATGATTATCATTGGAGTGAAAATTTCAATTTTATCTTATCGTTTGAAAAGAATAATATGAAGTTTTCAGAATATATGAAGTATGCCAAAGACATAAAAAATATCTATAGCTATATAGCGGGAAGAAATTTAAATTTTAATGATATTCAGTTTACTATAAAATTTGAAGACATGTTCCAGTTCGAAAAAGAACAAATCAATGAGGAAAGTCTATTAAATTTCTTAAATAAGAAACCTCAAGTTATTGGTAAATATTTTTGTTTACAGAATAAAGGAACGAAAAGTTTACCATTGTTCATTAAAAGGGAAAGTTCAAAAATAATTCATAATTTCAATGATATAATAACTAATTGGTTTAAAAAGAGGGACCAATTAATATTTATAATAGAAAGCGAAGTTACTGATAAGGGGATACCAACTTTACTTGAAAGTAGGTTACTAAATAAAATTAGAAATTTAGAAGTATTTTATAGAAACTTTTTTAGAGAAGAACAAGAGGATTTACAAGAATATAATGATATAAAAACAGAAATACTTACCTTTATTGATAAAAATATAAAAAATAATGAATATAAAGATTCTTTTAAAGATAAGGTTAATTATAAAGGTGAGGTTTCTTTACGATATAAATTGGTTACTTTGTTTAAGAGACTTCCACAGGAATTAGCTGAGATAATTTTAAAAATGGAAGGTAAATCTTTATCTGGTTCTAGGAATAAAATGGCATTTAGTTTAAAAGAAACGCGTAATTATTGGACTCACGGAGATACATTAGATGATTACCCAAAACGTTTAAAAGGATATGATGAAATTTATCCAATTTATAAAAAATTAATAATTATAGAGAAATATTTTGTATTACTTGAATTAGGAGTCTCTGAGGACTTAATTATAAACTATTTATTGACTTTGTATCAAAAATACGCGAATTTTTAGTTTAAAGTAAACTATGTTATAAGAATAGCTAATAATGTTAGAAGAAAAGGGAATATGGATTTTAATAATTTAAATGATTATGAAGCCCAAAAATTAATTAAAAATTTTAAATATGCTAAAAGTATAAATTCTTTTCAAAAAATATGAAATTATCTCTCAACTCTTTGATAAATAAAGGTTCATGGAGCAGAAGATGTTAAATATGAATTGCATATTTATAGTGGAAAAATAGAGCAAAGTAAATTGATTAGCTTACGGTTTAAGTAGTATTACCACCTTTTTGTTAGAATTGATATTAATCCAGATGGAGAAATAATAACAAGTAGCCATATTCATAAATGACAATAGGTATGTTTAAAAGGATACAGTTACAATTCCATTAGAGATAAGTAATTTTTCTAATATCAATAATTTAGTAGAAGCGCTCTATTAATTTATGATTTATACTAATATCAAATCTAAGGGGTAGGTAGGAATTTGTCTAATGCATCAACTCTAAGAAAATTGTATTTTAGCTGATTGTTTAATTAATATGAAAACATCGATTCAAAAGTAGTAAAAATAGATACATAATTTTTGGACGATCAAATTAATACTCTCATTATATATGCTGAATTTTAATAAAGAAAAATCAGGTTAACCGACGATTGATGCTTAATGATTTAAAAAGTTATGATTTGATTTTTAAAACAATCAACGACATGAAATAGAATACTGGATAATATAACAAATAGTCAATGAACATACTGAGATAGCCACTATAAAAAGTTTCTAATAATAAAACAACGACTTTTACAAGGGATTATGTAAGTGAATGATTTAATTGTCTTGAGAGATAGTAATGTTAAGTATATATTTTATAAAGAGGTTTTCTCTTTTCTTCATAAGAAATGATAATATTCCACAGATTATAAAGTAGTTAAGCTTTTTATAAAAAGACTTTTACTGGAGTGTATAAAGCAATTCCCTAATCTTTCTAGCTAATATGTAAAGAGTATGGTATCACTTAAGACATTAATTTTAGAAAAATAGTTTCTGATAATATTATATACATAAAGGTAATGAAAGTGGTAATTAGACCTGAAAAAACTATGCATACGAACGTTGGGAATATGTCTTAATTATGTTACTGCGAATTACTATTTGATCTAAGGTGTTTCATTGTAAGTTTAAGCAGTAATAATTACTTTCTTCAATCAAATGGTTGAAAATAAAAGATATAAATTGTTCATATCCTATATGATTGAGTAGAGTGAATTAGTAGGATATTTTTGAAAAATATATTTAGGTAAAGTATATTTTGATATCTGACACATGTAAAAGTACAAAAGATATTCTTAACGGATATGGGATAGTTATTATTTAAATATATATATAGGCGTGAGATATTAAAAAAAGGGTAGTAACCACCTGAATTGGTAGTACTAGACACTTTTAGAAATAGTCGAGTTAACAATTGAATGATTTCGAATAGTGACAAGGTATTTCGAGCTGATGAGATTTTAAGTATAATTCTCAGCTATAACATTAAATAATCTAAAGGAGGTGGCTAAATTTTGAACAGTAAAAGAATAGAAGAAATTGCGGTTCATTATGTTGAAACGATAGTTCTAGAAAATCCTTACCTTGGGAAATATTTATCAACTAATGATAAAGAGCCGAGTTGGGATGGTAATATTTATGTTTATAAAGATGTTTCTGGAAGTAAAGAATCAATTCTGGGAAGAGTTCCGGTACAAATAAAAGGAAGTACATCATTCGATATGAATAATAAAACATATCCTATTCAAGTGGTTGATTTGAAAAATTATCTAGATGATGGAGGTGTTATTTATATAGTCGTCGCCATAGAAAACGAAATAAAAACTGTTTTCTATAAACAGTTATTACCAACAGATATTAAAAGACTCTTATATGGCAAAGAAGCTCAGAAAACTATTAGTACAAAACTAAACTTATTACCACTAGATAATGCAGCGGTATTAGCGATTTTTAAAGATTTTTTGAAAGCTAAACCAAAAGAGATGAGTTATTCTTCCTTAAATATCGAAAACCAGAGTCAGATTTTTGAAACAAGTATCCAAAACGGTGGAGAAGTAACGTTTGAATTTTCAGGGAAGAGCCTTTTAGACGTATTTGACAAAATTGAGAGAAAGGAGTTGAGATTATATACTCAATACTCCTCTAATCCAATACCGATTCCGTCGGTAGAAGAAATAAAAAATCTGACTGTATATGAAGAATTGGACACGGAAGTAAAAGTGAATGGGATAACTTTTTATAATTCAGTTATACGAGAGCGAACCGATGTTCATGAGGTTATTATTCATTTTGGTAAATCGTACAAATTTAAAGTAGTAGACAATAATGAAGCAAATTTAAATTTTAAAATGACGAAAGTTCTTTCGGATGTTGAGAAAGATTATAAATTTTTTAGTTTATTTATAAAGTATAATACTTTCGAAATTTTTGGAGATTCTATTAATTTTAGTTATCAAACTAATGACTCAAATCTTTTATCACAAGTAGATGATGAGTATAGTAAATTAAGTAACGTTATAAAATTATGGAACAAATTAAATTTGAATCTAGAATTTGATTTAGAAAAGCTTTCTGGTATACAGCAGTATAATTTACTATTGGTATCGGATAGTGTTATTAATAAAATTCCGTTACAAATGAAAAAAATTCAAAAAAGAGGCATGTATATTTTAGATTGTGGATCAATAGATTTGATATTTTATGCTGTACTGACATCAGAAGGCTATATTTTTTATGACTTTTTTGATATCGATGAATTACAATCAAAAGAAGATGATTGGCAGCGAATTATAGACTTTTGTAAAATTAATCTTAAAATTATGACTAATTTGGCAAATATTGACTTAAAGAAAATATTTTATATCAGTAAAAGGTATCATAAAATTCAACCTATTGAGGGTATAGAATATGTGTTATTAAAGGCTATTGGATATTCTGATCAATTAAAAGATGAGGATGTTAAAGACAGAACACTTGAAGTGTGTTTAGAATTTGCAAAATGGCTATATGAGGAAATTGAAACCGAAGATAATGAATATTCTATGCTATTAAATATACTACAAATTAAATACAGACAAAAAAAGTTAAATAGTGAAGACTATCAACAATTAGTTCAGATATTAAGTAATAATTTGTTAGATTCAAAATATAAGTTTGGAGCTGCAGTATTGTTAGATAAAAAAGTACTAGCTGATAAGTATTTAGAAACTATCGAGCAAGATTATGTACACGAATTGAAAGAGCTGCCGATATATGAAATATATACTAAATTGACGAATACGTTATTAAAGTGAACTAATGTCATTCTAAACTTATTAACCAAAATAAAAGAGCACTTACTGACTATAAAACATACCTGTACAAAAAAGGTATAAAAATTTATCAACATAAATGAAAATATCTAAAAAGACAAGTGGTGTAAAAAGTAACAAATTGATATAAAACATAAAATAGGCTTTATATTTGCTTTAAATCAAGAAGTTAACTTGACTATGCTGATATAAAATTTCAATTCATATTCACTTTAAGCTTAAATTATAATGGTTTACAGAATGATACTACCCTCAACAAGTAGCAAGTAAATTGCCAGAGACCGGAACGATAGATAGTAAGCTGCCTTTAGCGATTGGTCTAACGACAATGTTAACTGGACTGTTATCCTTTAAGGTTTCAAAAAGAAGGTCTCATTAATAATGTTATAAAGTCTAAAGATTTTATAATAATCGAATAATTCTGATTTTCAGTAATCTAGAGTATTTAATAACATAAACAGCAACAGGCTGGACTCCGAAAAAAGTCCAGCCTGTTTTGTTTAATCAATAATAAAAACCACATAATTTCAATCCACAGTAAATTGGTTATTGCTCTACTGACAATTTTATTATACCATAAAATTGTAAATAAAAAATAAATTCTATGTAGTTTTTATTAAAAGTAGAGGTGATGTTTTGCTAATCGCTCATAAAAATAAAGATGGAGCAGTCCAAGAGTTAACTGACCACCTGGTCAATGTGGCCGACTATTGCTATGAAGCCGGAGATAAAGTGAACTTAGGCTGGACAGCTTTTCTAGCGGGAGTTCTTCATGATGTGGGAAAGGCCGATCAAAACTTTCAAGATTATATCCAGAATGGCAAGAAAGTTAGAGTTAACCACTCTTCTGCTGGGGGCAGGGTAGTCGATTATTTAAATAAAAAAGTGATGCCCAAAAATCAAACTGGATATATTTATAGTCAAGTCCTCCAATACGTGATTTATGCCCACCATGGTCTATTTGACGCTATAGATCTTGAGAATCCGTCTACCATTAATATGGAAAAACGTTTTAACTATGATGAAAATGGAGACTATCGTTTTGACAGCCAGATCTTGCCTTACTGTGAAAAATTAAGCGAATTGATTCGAGATAAATATGGTTATTCCCTGGAAGAGATCTACCAAAAGGGCGTAGCTGAGTTTCAAATGCTTTGGGATCGTTTCAAAAAAATGGCCCTAGCGATGATTAAAGAGGATAGTAATCAGACCTATGCGGTGAATGCTTTGCATTTCTATCTCCATTGTCTAGTTCGTCTTATCTTATCCATCCTTAAAGAGGGGGATATCTATGATTCAGCCAACTGGGACCAATTAGAACTTCCTGAACATCGCTGGGATAGGCAGGAGAGGTTGGCTATTTTTAACCAAGCTCTTGATTGTGTGGAAGACCAAGCCAACTATTATGGACAATTTGCAGGAAAATCAGCTATAAATTATTGGCGGACGAACTTTTCTAATCAGCTTAAGGATCGTGCTAGTGATCCAACTGATTCAGCCTTACAATTATCTTTACCAACTGGATCGGGCAAGACCCAAGCAGTCCTTCGTTATGCGGTTAACCGAGCCAAGACTATGAAAAAAGACCATGTTTATTATGTGACCTCCTTCTTATCTGTTCTTGAGCAGAACGCACATGAAATTGAAAGCGTTTTAAGTGGGATAGAGGATGCTATTCTTGAACACCATTCTAATATCGTGGAAGAGGACGGGCAGGAAGACCAGCAGAGTCAGAAATACCGTCAACAACAATACCTCATTGATTCCTGGCAGGCACCTTTTGTATTAACGACTATGGTTCAATTCTTTCAGACCATGTTCAAGGGTAAAGCCAGTCAAATCCGACGTTTTCACCAATTAGCCCACTCAGTCATTATTTTAGACGAAGTTCAAAGCTTACCCATTAAGGTCCTTTATCCCTTTAATTTAATGATGAATTTTCTAACTGAGGTAATGGGTACAACGGTGATCTTATGTACTGCGACCCAGCCACTCCTAGCGGACAAGTCTTTAGATTATCCTATACAGTTTCAAGATTCATCACCTAACTTGGTTTCCTTGCATCCTGAAGCGGAGGAATCATTTGAACGGATTGAAGCTCTTAATTATATTGATCAAACTAGTAAGCAGAGGCTTTCAACTGATAAATTAGTAGCCCTTATAAAAGAAGATGCTGAAGAATTTCAAAGCATCCTTCTTGTTTTAAATACCAAATCCGCGGTTAATACTTTGGTCCAAGCCCTGGAAGAGTATTTTGATGCTGATTCACTCTATTATTTAACCACTAATATGTGCGCCAAGCACCGCTTAAATCAAATCGAAAAAATTAAAGGGCAGATGGAAGTGAATCACGATCAACCCATCATTGTGGTCAGTACCCAACTGATCGAAGCAGGGGTAGACTTGGATTTTAATGTTGTTTATCGTTCCCTGGCAGGTATCGATTCCCTAGTTCAAGCGGCTGGACGCTGCAATCGTAATGGTTATTTGGATAAGGGACTGTTTAAACTAATTGATTACGTTGAAGAAGATTTAACTTACTTAAAAGAAATTAAAGCTAGTCAGGAAGCTGCTGGAAAGGTTCTACGCCAAGAGGGGATTAACCAACTGGGGCAGAGTTTTTCCTTAGAGACCTTGGTAGCCTCTTATTACCAGAACTTGTATAAAAATCCACCTGAAGATATGGATTATACTCTCGAGATGAAGTGGCCGCTGAAAAATCAAAACGTCATCGACTTATTAGGTTGGAATGATTATGTGCGCAAGAAAAGTAAAGAATCGGATAAATATATGATTGCTCAGGCTTTTAATACGGTCGCTAAAAAATTTAATCTTATTGATCAAGAAACCATTTCAGTGATCGTTCCTTATCATAACCGCGACTTGCTGGACCAAATGCGGCAAGCCATTGACGATTATGACTTCAAGCATCTAAAGCGCCTACTAAAACGCCTCCAACCCTATACTATCCAAGTTCACTATTCAGGCAAGCTTCAAGGCAAGGTTGAGGAATATTTGGATGGCAAGATCCTAGTTCTGTTAGAAGAATATTATGCTTCTGATGAGAGTGGTGATGCCTTAGAAATTGGTTTGAAGGATGAGGGAATGGAGAGTTTTATCTTATAAAATAATTAAGTATTTTGTGTATAGAAAGGAGTCCTTATGGAAGAGACTAATCGTTTTCAGTCTAAACCCTTTTATTATCGCCTATATGGAGATTATGCGCTGTTTACAGATCCAGTCACTAAGGGCGGTGGAGAGAAGTTTACTTATCAAATTCCCACCTACCAAGCTATAAAAGGGATTACTGAACAAATTTATTGGAAACCCACGATTTATATTGTTATTGATGAACTAGTGGTCATGAATCGAATAGTGACCGAGACCATGGGCGCTCGCCCAATCATCACTACCGGCAAAAAGCCGGGTAATGATCTCAGTAACTACACCTATCTGAGAGATGTTGACTACTTAATTAAATTTCATTTTGAATGGAACCTTAATCGTCCTGATCTAGCCAAGGACCGTAATGAATTCAAGCACCAAGCGATTATTTTACGGTCCTTAGAGCGCGGAGGACGACGCAACATTTTCCTGGGAACGAGCGAATGTATGGGCTTTGTCGAGCGTTTATCAGAAAAAGACTACTATGAAACTGCTAGAGAATCTTATTATAAGCAGTCGAATGTTAGTTATGGGATTATGTTCCATAGCTTCACCTACCCAGATGAACAAATTGGCAACGAAGCGGAAGATGACTTAAAACTCTACAGTAACTACACTCCGATTCAAATGAAGAAAGGCAAGATAAGTTTCTGTAGGCCTGAAGATTGTCAGATGCAGCAAGTAGTCAATAATTATCATTTTAAGACCTTCAATGAAGCAAATATGACCTTAGTCGATGAGGAGTATCAAGCCATGAGATTGGAGGGAACAGAACAATGAACGTCTTAACCAGTCTCTATCAGTCATACTTACAATGTGAAGAAAATGGCCTGGTGGATCAAACTCAAAATCTCAGCAAAGGGGATCCGGTTCTATTACCGATTTTTCATTCTAATCGCTCAGCAGGTAAAAAAGATACTATTGAGGTTGTTTTAGATGAGCAGGGGAAATTTCATAGTGCTGATTATTTAGAGGAAGGGGAGGCCCTTATTTTCCCCATTACCCATGAATCCATCGTGCGGTCGGGAAGTAAGACTGCTCCTCATGCATTAGCCGACCAATTATCCTATCTCTGTCCCGATTTTGATCAAGATAAGTTTGAAGCTTATTTAGACCAATTAAAAGATTGGCTTTCATACAGTCAAGGGAGTTCTATTGAAGGGCACTTAAAGACTATTTTTGATTATTTGAAAAGTCAAAGTCTGACTGAAGATATTATCCATTCTTTATCCCCGGATGCGAAAAATGTTGTCTTAAAAGATAAAAAGATCGAATTTGACTCGCAAGATAAGAAAAATACAATCAATTCGACTATATTTATTACTTTCCGTATCTTACAAATTGACGCTAAAGACTTTTCTGTTTCAAATAGTCAGGCTCTACACCAAAATTATATTGCCTTTGTCCAATCGCAATTGGATCAATTACCTCATCAAATTTGCCAAATATCTGGTCAGGCGATGTTTTGTGCCAAAAATCACCGGGGGATTATCGGAAATGCCAAATTGATTTCGGTAAGTAACCATATTGAAACCTATAAAGGTAGAATTTCTGATAAGGATAAGGTAACAAGTATTGGTTATGAGACCTCTCAAAAAATTCATAATATGTTGAAGTACTTGATGGATAATCGGGAAACTGCCACCTATATGAAGGACGGTTGCGTCTTGTTGACCTGGTCTAGCAAACATATTAAGGATAATCAGATTCCCTTGGTTGAGGGGCAAACTTTCTTTAGCGAAAATGAAGAGGATAATAATACCTTTTCGGCTTCAGATGCATCGCTACTCGATATGGGAACTATGGACACAATTGATTATAAACCTGATGAGCTTGATGCTAATGCCTTTCGACAAGCCTTCATTGGCAAAATGGAGGAAAAAGATCGCGATATCACCTTGGAAAATTTCTTTGTTTTACTTATTCAAAAGATTAGTAATGGACGGGTAGCCATTAAATATTTCAGAGAGATTTCCTTAGACCAGTATGTAGACCAACTCGCTGTCTGGTATGAATCGACCTATTGGACCTTTGGAGCTCCTGGTTATCGCCATGTGCAATCTCCTTCATTTTATAATATTGCCCGCTTTACTTATGGGATTAGTGAAGAAAAGCGTATTTTACCAGCCAAAGACAAGGTTCAAAACCTTGTCTATCAAAAGCTTTTGCCCTGTTTAGTGGATGGTCGGAAGTTTCCTTTGGATATTATTCAAAAAATGGCTCTCAATGTGTCGCAAAGGAATCGCTATCGAAAAACCTGGCTAACTTTAGTGAATTATGCCTGCGCTATTATGAAGAAATACTATTGGGATTATGAAAAGAAAGAAGTGAGTGAAGCTGTGGATAGAGAGAACCAAAGTTTAAGTTATTTATACGGCCGTTTAGCTGCGGTTTACGAAGTGATGGAACTTACTGCCTCTCCAGTCAATGATTCAGAAGATGGCAAGAAGAAAGTTAAAGTAACTAATGTTGAAAAGTACTGGAGTCAGCTAATGAATTACCCCATGGGTGCCTTCCAAGTGGTCAATGAACGCATTATGCCTTACCGAATTCGTTTGAAAAAAGATGGCAAATATTACCGTCGTTATGAACGTTTTGAGCGGGAAATCCTTAACCAAATTGATGATTTGAAGGTTGATGCAAAGCAGGGCAATCGCAAGGTAGGCTTTGACTTCATCTTAGGTTATCAAGCACAAAAACGTGAAATTTATAAGAAAAGCAGTAAAAATAGCCAAGTAGAAGCAAAATAGGAGGAATTGATAATGAGTTTAGACCATAAGATTGATTTTATCGCTACGATTGAAGTAAAAAATGCTAATCCTAATGGGGACCCTCTAGCAGGAAATTATCCCCGCACTGATATTGGCGGCTATGGAATTATTACTGATGTTTGTTTGAAGCGTAAATTAAGAAACCGGATGCAGGACCAAGGACAGGAAATCTTTGTGAAGGCCAATGACCGGATCGATGATGGTTATCTCTCCCTACAAAGTCGTTATGAAGCTGCTTTTGAAGATAAAGATGAAAGAAAAAAGATGCCTAATGAAGAAATGGCTAAAGGTTTCTGTGAAAATTGGGTGGATGTACGGTCATTTGGGCAAGTGGTAACTTATGATGGTAAATCAATTGGTATCCGTGGCCCGGTTTCAATTGCTATGGCCAAGAGCTTATCTCCCGTTGAGGTCGTTTCCATGCAGATTACTCGGAGCACTAATGCCGCTGAAAAAGGTAATGACAGAGCTTCAGATACTATGGGTTCTAAGCAATATGTCGATTATGGTGTCTATGTGATTAAGGGCAGCATTAATCCTTATTTTGCTGAAAAGACTCAATTTTCTGAAGAAGATGCTGACTTAGTTAAGGAATGTCTGCGCACTTTATTTGTTAATGATGCTTCTGCAGCAAGACCAGAAGGTAGTATGGAAGTGGTTGATATTTACTGGTTCGACCACCCAAGTAAAATCGGAGTGGTATCAAGTGGTAAAGTCTTTAACCTCTTACAATACGATGAAGTGCCTACTTTAGATATTCATTCTTATGACGATTACGGCATTCATCTTGATGAGGATAAGTTGAAAGAATACCAAGAAGCAGGTCTGAAAGTGGAGCATTTCCATGGCCTATGATGAAGACGATTATTTGATGCTCTCAGGAATTCAACACTTCTACTATTCAAAACGGCAGTGGTGTTTAATTCATTTAGAACAGCAGTGGGCGGATAATCAGTACACCATCGAAGGTCAGTTATTGCATGAGAAAGCGGATAATCCTTATTTGAAAGAAAAAAGACGGAATCATTTTATCTCGCGAGCGGTCCCGGTCTCTTCCAAGAAACTTGGCTTAACAGGAATATTAGATGTGGTCGAATTCACTAAAGATGAAGAGCATGGGGTCGAGTTAGCTAATCGCAAGGGGAAATGGCTTCCTCGCATCATTGAATTCAAACGGGGGAAACCAAAGCAGGATTTGCGTGATATTGTTCAATTAGTTGCTGAGGTAATTTGCTTAGAAGAGAACTTGAATACTACAATTGAAGAATCTTATCTTTTTTATGGCAAAACCCAACATCGAGTGAAAGTTGAGATTACGCAGGAATACCGCCAACTAGTTCAAGAGCTTGCGGATGAAATGCATGAGGCTTTTGTTAAGCAGGAAAATATTGGCTTAAGTGAAGCTCCTGATGATAAAGGTGATTCCTTGCGCGATATAAGTTTATCTTATGCTTTGCGTCCAGAATTCGACTATGAGGCCTATATGATTAAGACGATGGATGATGATCTAACATGAGAAAATTATTAAATACTTTATATATCACCAATGAAGATTATTATTTAGGTTGTCAAGGAGAAAACATTATTATCAAATTGGATGGGAAAATCATCAGACGATTTCCCATTCATATTTTGGAAGATATCGTTACCTTTAATTATGTAGGTGTGAGTCCGGCCTTAATTAAATTATGTAATGAGCATAAGATCTCCTTAACTTTTTTGACTCCAAGTGGTAATTTTTGTGGGAAATTTATCGGTAAAACCAATGGTAATGTCCTATTGCGCAGGGAACAGTACCGGATAGCTGATGATGAGAGAGCGCTTCAATGCGCTAAGTGGATAATCGAGGCTAAATTAATTAATAGCCGAAAAAATTATTTGCGGTTAATAAATGACTATAAAGATCGTTTGGGTAACTTAGAAGAGATACAAATTGCATGTGATAAAATAAAAGAAAGTATACTGACTATCCCGACAGTCACAACTAGTGATGAGTTGCGCGGAATTGAAGGGGATGGGGCTAGGACTTACTTTCAGTTATTTGATTCGCTTATCCTTCACCAGAAAGAAGATTTTAAATTTGTCTTTCGTTCGAGACGCCCTCCACTCAATCGAGTCAACGCAGCTCTGTCATTCTTGTATAGCTTGCTGACTCATGAAGTCCAATCTGCTTTGGAAACGGTCGGACTGGATAGTTATGTTGGTTTCTTTCATACCGATCGACCAGGTCGGGCAGGCTTAGCCTTGGATATGATGGAAGAATTACGGGCCTATCTAGTGGATCGTCTAGTCGTTTCTTTGATTAACCGTAAACAAATCAAGGCAGATGACTTTGAAGTGAAGGAAAATTCTGCTGTCTTGTTAAATGATGACGGCAGAACAAAAGTGATCAATGCTTGGCAGAAAAGAAAGCAACAGGAAATAAAGCATCCCTATCTGAAAGAAAAGATTAGTATAGGCCTAATTCCCTATGTGCAAGCGCAGCTACTAGCACGGTATATTCGTGGAGACATTGACTACTATCCGGCATTTATTAGTTAAAGGTGATTTGAGATGATGGTGTTAATTACTTATGATGTGAATACTGAAAGTAAGGCTGGTCAGAAACGTTTACGTAAGGTGGCCAAGGTTTGTGTTGACTATGGTCAACGGGTTCAAAATTCGGTTTTTGAATGTAGCTTAGATCCTGGGCAATTAGCACTCGTTAAATCGAAATTAGATGATATCATAGATAGTGAGGTCGATTCGATCCGCTTCTATAATCTGGGTAAGAATTGGGATCATCGAGTACAAACTTTAGGACGGGACGATACCTATCACCCTGAAAAGGACGTCTTACTCTTATAACGAACCCCAAGCACACAGATTTGTATCGGTAGTTTCGTTTGTATTATGGCCTTAAAAATATAATATAAGTGATTATTTTGCTCTTTTTTAGGCACTTATATTATGAAAATATAGTGAAAACTTGTAAAAAGAGCTGTCGCAGGCTTCGCGCCTGCGTGGA
Organism: Aerococcus sp. Group 2; assembly: GCF_905125285.1. Classification (NCBI taxonomy): domain Bacteria; kingdom Bacillati; phylum Bacillota; class Bacilli; order Lactobacillales; family Aerococcaceae; genus Aerococcus; species Aerococcus sp. Group 2. The sequence goes on from NZ_CAJHPA010000001.1 coordinate 74,872, forward strand.
TTGAAATGTTAGTCGAATTATACGCTAATGATTGCGCTAATGTCGCAGGCTTCGCGCCTGCGTGGATTGAAATCACCCGGTTAGAGACTACCTAAGAGGCCTAAAGTGTCGCAGGCTTCGCGCCTGCGTGGATTGAAATTTTGTAAGACAAGCGTATAAAGCGGCGGAAGATTAGTCGCAGGCTTCGCGCCTGCGTGGATTGAAATAACGACTGGCACGATCTTATAAGCGTGAGTTGTGCGTCGCAGGCTTCGCGCCTGCGTGGATTGAAATCCTCCGTTGCCGTTAATAATGCAAAAGACGGGCTCGTCGCAGGCTTCGCGCCTGCGTGGATTGAAATGACAAGTGCGGGGTTAGTGATCTATGACGACAAGTGTCGCAGGCTTCGCGCCTGCGTGGATTGAAATTGCTGAAATGCTGGACTCGGTAACAAAACGTAAGGTCGCAGGCTTCGCGCCTGCGTGGATTGAAATCGCCACAGAGAGCGGAGCAACAACTAGGGTTTTAGTCGCAGGCTTCGCGCCTGCGTGGATTGAAATTCCTTAACTGATGAAACTAAGAAAAAAATTGAAAAGTCGCAGGCTTCGCGCCTGCGTGGATTGAAATAGACATAAGGCATACTTTCATACCACAAAACAGCGGTCGCAGGCTCACGCCTGCGAGGATTGAAATAGATGCACGTGAACCAAAATATACCGTTTCCCGCGTCGCAGGCTACGCGTCTGCGTGGATTGAAATTAAAGGACGCATCCAGACATCTTATACAAGTCCGCTAGTCGCAGGCTTCACGCCTGCGTGCATTGAAATTAACATGCGGCTATGTGGTTCAAATCAGGTACAAAGTTGCAGGCTTTATTTCAACAAAGCTAGGTTATTTACGCAAAAAAATCAGCCCTTGTCAGCTCTTCCAATAGGGAGTCCAACAAGGGCTTTTACTATTACAGCGACTCACAAAATCACTAAAAATATTAACTGAATCCTAAAAATAAATCATAACACCACTAACACCGATCACTATTGATCTTTTTTACTAAGTTGACAGTGAGACTTAGAGAGGATAAACTATCAGTAAATCAAAACATTATTAAGGAGATTACATCATGACTTTAGTATTCATTTCTTGGCAAGGCTGGCGTAGAGTAAAGTGAGATAACTAAGAACGGTTAGACTCGCTTTATTTTGGTTACCCCAATTGAAGAGGAGTCTATGCCGGATGTAATCGAAGAGAATGAAGCCGCATAGATGGCGGTTATGTGAGACTGTGAGTTTTTACACAAGTCCGCTTAACTTTTCTATGCGGCTTTTTTTTGTTCTCATCCGGAAGTTTTCAGATCATTAGTAGAGGAGATTAGCACATGACAGACTTTATTCACCCCAATCGAATCGCCTTGCAAGTCGAACTCGAAAGTCCAGAAGCAGCGATTCAATTTGGCGGAAATTTATTAGAAGCAGATGGCTTAATTAGTCAAGACTATATCCAAGCCATGCTTGACCGCTACCATAAGCAGGGGCCTTACTTTGTAATTGCCCCGGGAATTGCCTTCCCCCACGCACGACCGGAAGAGGGCGCTTTGAAAACGGGCTTTAGTCTGGTGACTTTTAAGAGGCCGATTGTTTTTTCTCATCCCACTAATGATCCCGTTCACTTAATCTTGTGCTTGAGTGCGACCGATAGCAAAAAACATCTTGAAACCTTAATGCAGCTGGCTGAGCTCTTGCAGTCAGAAGCAACTAAAGAGAAGTGGCTTCAAGCCAGTGATAAAGAAGACATTTTAGCAGATTTAAACGATTTAGGAGGCTATGACTTATGAAATTTGTAACGGTATGTGGCGCTGGAGTAGGTTCTAGCGTGATGTTAAAAGTGTTCGCCCAAAATATTTTATCCGATGAAGGCATCGACGGCAGTGTGGAAGCTGCTGACATTTCTTCACTCAACCCTTATGACTATGACGTGATTATCACTTCCTCAGCCTTTGCTGAACGTTTAGAGGGACAGGTCAAACATTTAATTATCATGGATAATATGTTGGACCAGGATTACCTAAGAAGCCAAATCCTTAACCTAGCTAGTGAAGAGGAGGCTGTTCGATGAACCTATTACTTTATTTTATTCAAACCATCTTTTCCCAGGCCGTCTTTATTATTGGTTTGGTCTGCTTAATTGGACTATTGATTCAAAAGAAATCTTTCGATAAGGTGATCTCTTCTGTAATTAAGGCCATGATCGGTTTCTTACTCATCAATGAGGGTGGGAAATTTCTAGGGATGGCCTTATTGCCACTCCAACCCATGTTTATTAAGATTTTTAACTTGAATGTTAATGTGCCGAGTCTTGACCAAGCCATGGGTGGTCTCGAGGGTGTCGGCTTTGAGATGGCCTTGATTTTTGCTCTCGGTTTTGTGCTTAATATTTTAATAGCTCGCTTCACGCCCTTAAAATTTGTCCACCTCAGTGCCCATGTGTCTTTCTTCTATGCAGGTTTAATTGCGGCTCTCTTAAAATTTAATACCAGTTTATCGACTGCAGCCATTGTTATTATTGGTGCTATTATTCTTGGCGTTTACTTGACCGTAACCTGTGCCTATGTTTATCCCTTTATGAAGAATATCAAGGGTGGTCAAGGCTTTACCTTAGCTCACTCTTCTTCAGTCGGATTATTGATTGGCGCCTTGTTAGGTAAAGTAGTGGGTAAGGGCAGTCGTGACATTGAAGAAATCCAATTTCCTAAAGCCCTCGGTTTCTTACGGGAAATGACCATTGCCTTATCCTTAGTGATGATGGCCTTATTCTTGGGACTTTCTCTCTTAGCTGGGCCAAGCTTTGTGGTTGACCAAGTGTCTAAGGGACAAGATATTTTAACCTTTAGCTTAATTAATGGGCTTACCTTTGGGATGTGGATTACGGTGATTATTACTGGAGTCCGGATGCTCTTAGCGGAAATTGTTCCGGCCTTCCACGGTATTTCAGCCAAGTTAATTCCAAATGCTGTCCCTGGTTTAGATGTGCCTTTACTTTTCCCTTACCATCCGACGAGCGTGATCGTTGGTTTCTTAATGAGCTTATTGGCAGGCTTCCTGGGCGTCTTTGTTTTAGGATTAATTGGCTACCCTATCCCTGTTTTCCCAGCCTTGATTCCGACTTTCTTTACCGGTGCCATCACGGCTATCTTCGGTAATAGTACTGGTGGGAGACGCGGAGCGATTGCTGCTTCCTTCACCAATGGCTTGATCCTGATTTTCGGACAAGCTCTCCTATTACCTATGGTAGGGGACTACGCGCAAATCATGCGGGTTCTAGCTGAAACTGACTATGCCTTCTATGGTCCCTTGTTAGGTTACCTCCTCAGACTGATAGGCATTTAATATGGACCACCTTTCTCTTGTTAAGGAGGAGGGTGGTTTTTCCTTTCCAAAGGGGTAAAATTTTCATAGGATAGAGATGCAACAACTTTAAAAATCGTTGAAACAACACTGAAGGAATCCATAAATTGTAAAATGACTATTAAAAGGAGATTCTAAAAGCATGACCTATAATATTTTTAGCCAAGTTCCCAGTGAGTATGTCGTCTTTGACTTAGAGACTACAGGACTGGGCTTTTCCAGTAAAATTATCCAGCTTGGAGCGGTTCATTTTAAGGAGGGCAGGGAAGTAGCTACTTTTGATCAACTCGTTAATCCTGAGCGGACGATTCCTTATAAGATTACTCAGTTAACTGGGATTAGTGATGTCGATGTTATGGGGGCGCCTACAATCGACCAGGTGGCTAAGGATTTCATGACCTTTATCGCTGATCTTCCTCTGGCCGGCTACAACAGCAAGAAATTTGATATTCCCATGCTGCGTGCTAATACTGGCATTGATTTAAGTCTTAGACCCCATATGGATGTCCTAGAAATGGCGCGTTTGAGTCCCATCTGCACCCCAAACTATAAGTTGACCACTGTTAAAAGTTATTATGGCATTCAAAACCGCGCCCACGACGGTCTCAATGACTCACGGGCTACCGCCTTAATCCTTGAAGAGTTCCGTAAGGGTAACTTTTAAAGGATTAGAGGCTATTTCAAGCCTAGGGTCAAGTCTTTTCTATTTCTATAAAAGCGTTTTCATGTTAAATTAAAAGTAATGAATACCACGATTGATAAAGAAAGGAAAAGATCTGCCATGGAATTTAAAGATTTTAAAGTCACCGACGGCAATTTCAGCCTGGCTGACTTCCAGACGGCTTACCTGAGTGATGCTGAAGACGAAAAATTAAAAGAGGAGATCTATGAAAGTCTGGTTCCTCAATTAGTGGATTGGCATGACCGCTTGACTGCGGAGGGAACCCATGGGCTCTTAGTTGCTCTTCAAGCCTTGGACGCGGCGGGGAAGGACGAGTTGATCCGCTATATTTTCTCAACCTTACAACCCCAGGCGCTCAAAGTCACTTCTTATCAACAGCCATCAGACAATGAAATTGCCCATGATTATCTCTGGCGCATGCATGAAGGGATGCCGGAAAGGGGAACGATTGCGATCTTAAACCGGTCTTACTATGAAGATATCATCGCACCTCAAGTGCACGATTCCTTGGATTCCGATGACCAACCCAGAGAAATTCGTGACGATCCCCAAGTGGTCGAAAAACGATACCAGCAAATTCTCCAATTTGAAAAGTATCTCTGTGAAAATGGTTTTCCTGTGGTCAAATTCTTCTTCCATATGTCTAAAGATAAGCAACGGGAGCGCCTTCTAGAACGGATTGAGGAGCGGGAAAAGAACCATGAATTTTCCTTCTCAGATATTGAGGACCGCAAGAAGTGGGATCTCTACCAAGAAGTCTTTGAGAAGATGCTTCAAAACACAGCTTGTGACTATGCCCCTTGGTATATCTTGCCTGCTGACAACCCTTGGCTAGCCCGCAAAATTGCCACCCAAGCCTTGATTGAAGTCATTGAAAAAATCGACCCCCACTACCCAACATTTTCAGATGAAGAACAAGAAAAGGCCAATCAAATCGTAGAACAGTTGCGTAATAATGAGATATAAGTCCAAGTAGAAAAACGTCTAGCCCTGTAACTAGACGTTTTTTTCAAGTATTATCATCTTCAAAATAAAACATGTCCTCAAATTGACAGTCTAAAGCGATACACAAGATGAGGGCTAATTTAGCAGTGGGGTTGAATTGCCCGGTTTCAATCGATGAAATCGAGTTCCGTGAGACGCCGATCATGTCTGCTAAGGCCTGCTGACTCAGGCCTTTTTCTTTACGGATTGCTTTGAGACGGTTGTGTAAGATTAATTCTTTATCCATTAGGCTGCCCCAAAACTACTATTTATAAATCGAATGAAAAAGGCGATATTTAATACCGAAGTAAAGATAAAAAGGATTAATGCAGATTTTTCTTGGCTAATTTTATATCTTTTATAGAAATTCACTGATATAAAGGTAAATAACAGGACTTCAATATCTGCAATACTTTGCCCATTAATGGCTTTTATCGCCATCAAAACAATCGCCACCACGCACATGGCCGCAAAGCCATAGTCGTCTGCCTTCTTAATAAGATGTTGCTGATATTCATCCTGATTGTCTGAGCGATATTTAGCTAGAATGCGTTCTTTGTCTTCTTTCTTCATATTTTGTTCCACCTTTCTCGCCAAGTGTACTTGGCACAACTTCATAATAACATGCCAAGTATACTTGTCAAATGATTGATTGCTCTAAAGGGAAACTAACCTTTTGAATATTTTAACCAAGCAAAAAGCAGAAGCACCTCTCAATGCATCTGCTTTAATCTTCAGTCATGCTGGCTGGCATACTTAATTTCTTTTGTTACTTATTATTAGCATCTCTGATAGAGCTTAAGACAGCATCCTTTTCTTTTTCAATAAAGTCTACCCGGCCTTCGATGACCTTGATGTCCATGCGGATTTCACGTCCTAGTCCAGGCACATCGACTTTTTCTTCGAAGAAGTCTTTAAATTCTGCTAGACGTTCTTCAGTATTAAAGATAGCTGCGGTGACAGTGATATAGGTTGCAAATTCCATGTCGCCACCGACTTTGGCTTCTAGCCAGCCCCAATTATTCCTTAACCAGTTCCAGGCTTTTTCTTCCCCAACTGGGTTAGCGAGAACTCCACGATACCAAGCCCGCAAGTCTTGGGGTTTAATCACATTAGCTTCTTGGAAGTGGCCTACAATTTGGTCTAAGAAGGCTTCATCTTTAGAAGCAGTCAAGGCTTGACGGAGGTCAGCCTTTAGACTTGGGTTGGCTGATTTTTGGTAGGCAGTGAGGTAGTCTTGGTAAAGATCATCATTACCATAGTTAACCACTTCATTCTTCAAGAGTAGGGCACGGCGGTCAGCGGGAAGGTTTTCCTTGTTTTCTCCACCACCAGAGTTTAAGTAAAGTTCATGGAGGCCCTCAATGACTACATTATCTTCAGCATAGAGAGAAGCGGCTAAAATCGTTGGACGACTGAGTTCGGCTTCCAGACTTTCGCCTTTCCAAGCTTCTACGCCTAGCTTTTCAACTTGGTCATGGTAGAGTGAGCGGATATATTGCTTAATAGTTGCTTCTTCGTCACTATTTGGACGGGCAAAGTCTTTCAATACCGAAAAGATTGCAGCAATCTTTTCATGAACAATGGCAGATTCAGCGCTAGCTAATTTGTCCAGTAAAGGAATCAGCTTAGCGTAGGATAAACGACCACCCTTAGCCAATAGGTTCAAGTCTTGTAAGACTTGGAGTTGGTCTATAGCCGACAATTGGTCTAATTCATCAATGATGTCGTTTAAGAGTTCTTCATCGTAATCAACGATAAAGTGAGAGTTATTTCCGACATTGAGTCTTAAGGCTTGGTCGCCTTTTTGGAAGTTTGAAACTGTGATTTCTGACTCGGTCATGATTTCTGGCACTTGGTCGTTGTTGGCTTGGAGTGGAATTTGCCAGAGACGTCCTTGGTCTTCGCCTTGGCCAATAAAGAATTGTTCTTGGCTTAAGACTAAGTCACCATCCACTAACTTAGCCGATACCACTGGATAGCCAGGTTGTTCTAACCAAGAATCCATGATGGCCCCAATATCTAAGCCGGAAGCTTGAGAGAGGGCATCCCAGAGGTCTTGGCCCTTGGCGTTGTAGTATTGGTGTTTTTCAAAGTAAGCTTTCAACCCTTTACGGAGGTCGTCGTCACCTAATAAGGAACGCACCATCACTAAGAGACGGGCTCCTTTGGCATAGACAATGGCGGAGTCGAAGATGGAGTCGATTTCGGCTGGGTCATTAACCATAACATGAACCGATTGCACGCCGTCAGTCGCATCACGCTCTAGGGCAGCAGGCACATCGGAAGTTTGGAAGAGTTCCCAGACCTTCCACTCTGGTTCCAAAGCATCGATTGCTACATATTCCATCATGTTGGCAAAGGATTCGTTCAACCATAAGTCATCCCACCAGTTCATGGTAACTAAGTTACCGAACCATTGGTGGGCGAGTTCGTGGGCGATCACGGTAGCCACTAATTGTTTGGTTGGTAGGGAGGCGTTATCCGGATCAATTAAGAGATAAGCTTCCCGGTAAGTGACAAGCCCCCAGTTTTCCATGGCACCAGCTGAAAAGTCAGGTAGGCCAACTTGGTAGGAATGTTCCAGCGGGTAGGGGGTGTCGTAGAATTCTTCGAAGAATTCGATCGAACGTTTACTGATATCTAAGGCAAAGTCAAGTTCCTTATCCGCGTGAGCTTTAGTAGCAAATACGCCAATTTCAACACCTGATTTGGTGTGGGTGATTTTCTTTTGTAAGTCACCAAAGACAAAGGCGATGAGGTAGCTTGACATGCGCACGGTTTCTTCGAAGTAGTGGACACCGTCTTCGCATTTGATCTCGGGTTGGTTAGCGATAATGCTTTCGCCTGCTTCTTCGTCAAATTTAATGGCTAGGGAGAAAGTGGCCTTAGCAGCAGGTTCATCCACACAAGGAAAGGCTTGGCGGGCAAACGTAGTCTCAAACTGCGTGCCGACCAACTGTTTTTCTTCACCGTCAACTTCATAATAAGAAGGGTAAATCCCCATCATGGAGTCGGTCAGGTTAGCATGGTAAGTGACTTCTACTTCCACTTGACCTTCCTTATCATTAGCAATGGTCAAAGTCTCTGCTTGATCATCTTGTGAAAAAGAAGCTAACTCCCCATCCACAGTGACTTTTTCTGTAGTTAGATATTTTTGATTTAATACAATGTCTTGACCCTGTGCGTGGCCCTTGACGGTGGTAGTCCCACTAAAACGCTTATCTTGGCGGCTAATGTCCAAGTAGATGTCATAGTGATCAGGCACAAACTGGTCGAGTAGACGTTGATTTTCTGTCATAGAAAAACCTCCCCTAAATTGGTTTCGTTAATTATACGGATTATTCATCCCTTATAGTAGTAATTATATGGGATTTAGGCAAATTTTTCAGCTTTCTTTTCATTATTGATTATAAAAAGCCATATTCATTAAAATTAGGTCTTTACAAATGAAAAGATCAGGCGTATTCTAGTTACTGTCGTCAAGCGATGACACAAGGCACTGCCCGGTGGTCAAGGGGTTAAGACGCCGCGTTCTCAGCGCGGAATCACGGGTTCGAATCCCGCCCGGGTGATAATAAATTTTATAGAGGTCTCAAGAATATTGATTTGTAGATGTTCTTGGGGCCTCTTTTTTATGTCCGCTAAAAGTTAGTAGAAATGTTAGTAGAAACGACTAGATTTCTAAAACAGAACGAATGCTCACTAAGTTATTGATACTTAAAAACAATGATAAAAGCATATAATTACTTAAAATAACTTACAAATGCAGAAAAACATGCTAAAATAAAGTCAGCAAGTAAAAAATATGGTAGAAAGGAGGTCACCATGTATCAAGAGGAACGTTTAAGAGTAATCATGAAGGAATTAAAAGACAAGGGGCGGTTAACGGCTAAGGAAATGACCGCAGCTTTGGGTGTTTCAAGAGATACGGTCCGCCGGGATTTTAATTTACTGGAAGGCCAAGGGCTTGCCCATCGTACCCATGGAGGATTAATCTTGCCTAAGCAAGTGCCAGTCATTGCTCCTTACCAAAGTCGCTCCAAGCAATCAACCCGAGCTAAACGGGCCATTGCTCAGGTGGCACAAAAATTTCTTCTAAAAGAAGGCTTTTACTTTTTCGATGTCTCTACCGTAGTTAGCCAATTGGCCCAGTTAAGTGAAGGACCTATGACGGTATATTCCCATTCTTTAGATAATGCCCTGATTTTTTCTGAGAAAGAAAGGGTAGACTTTAACCTCTTAGGAGGCAAGTACTATCCTAAGAACCGTTTCTTTGCTAACTTAGACACTCTTAAGCAACTTGACCGGCTATATTTTGATGTGGCCTTTATTGGAGCTGCGGGTTTAAAGGGTGGAAAAATCTCCTATGACGACCAGGCTGACTGCCAGCTTAAGGAAGTGGTAATCAAAAATTCGCAGACCACAGTGCTCCTAGCAGGAGCGGAGAAATTCCAACAAAGTGGCCACTACCAAGCGGGGACCCTGGAAGAAATTGATTATCTAATCACTAGCCAAGCCCCTGAAGCGATTAAAAAGATTGATGGATTGGAAGTAATTGAAACCGACAGAAAGGAAGAAGATCATGACGAAAGCTCAGATTAAACTGGTAATCAGTGACATTGATGGAACCATTCTCGATTCTAACCACCAGGTCGATGACCAATTGAAGGACCAGATAAAATCTCTCAAAAAGCAAGGGATTCCCTTTGTCTTAGCTTCTGCCCGCTCACCCCGGGGTATGTATGGCTTAGCCAGGGAATTAGAACTCGACCAGAACCCGATCGCTACTTATAATGGGGCCTTGATTGTGCCAAGTGATCCGGAAAAACTCGACCAAGCCCTGGTTAACCATGTGATTGATCCCAATGAAGCCGGGCAACTGATTAACCTCCTCCAAAGTCAATTCCCTACGGTTTCTATCAACCCCTATGCCGGAGCGGACTGGTATGCCAGTGCCAAGAGCCCTTGGACGGATGAAGAAGCCGCTATTACTCAGGATAAACCGATTATTAAAGACCCTCAAACCTTACTTGAAGAGGGGATTGGGATTAATAAGTTTCTCCTAATTGACCAGCCTGACCAAATTAGTCGTTTAGAAGACTATCTCAATTCGGTTAACTTCAAACATTGCGACTTCTACCTCTCTAAGGACAATTACTTAGAAGTGACGGCTAAGGGTGTCTCCAAAGAAAATGCCTTGCGAGAAATTGCGGAAGTCTACCAAGTCCCGCTTGAAAATTGTTTAGCTATTGGTGATAATTTTAATGATATCCCCATGCTTCAATTAGCTGGGCTAGGAATAGCTATGGCTAACGCACCTCAGGAAGTTCAAGCAGCAGCGGATTATTTAACCAGTTCCAACGATGACCATGGGGTAAGTCAAGCCCTGAGAAAATGGGTGATATAAAATATCAATTGACCTAAAAAGGAGCCTATTGTGACCTTAAAACAAATTCGAAACCTAGCCTTTATTGCTTTAATTCTTCTATTAGTATTGACTTTTCCCAGTTCATCGACTTCTTATGAAGACCAGAGCGTAATCCCTTTATTAAACAGGCTCTTGGCCTATCAACCTGGAAAAGACTTATTAAGTGGTCTTTCTTTTACCTATGCTGGAGAGGAAATTTCCATTCAAGCACGGGGCTACTTTGCTTTCATTGAGTTCTTTATCCGCAAGGGAGCTCACTTTGTCCTCTTTGGTAGTCTGGCTAGTCTCGCCTACCTCTCCTTATTAATGGATGTTAAAAGCTTGCCAGTTCGCGCTACTTTAGCGACCTTGTTGACTTCTGGCTATGCGGCTTTTGACGAATTACGGCAGATATTTACTCCCAACCGGACCGGGCTCCTGGCTGATGTCTACTTGGATACTTGTGGGGCACTTTGCTTTATTTTGCTGACCATCTTAGTCTTTGGCTGGTTGAGAAAAAGAGGTTGGATTAAAGAAAATCCACTTCCTAAGTCCTGATAGCTAGCTTGTTAGCGACTAGAAAAGATGATAAACTTAAGGTGATTATATTGTAAGCGATTGCGCTTCAATTGAGAAAAGCATGACTTGAGTTTCATCATAAAAGTTGCGTGAAAAATAGAAAGATAGGGAGCAAAATGAGTAAAGTAATTGTTGTTGGCAGTATTAATATCGATATGACCATGGTGACTGACCGCCTACCTCGAATTGGCGAAACCATTTTAGGGGATACTGTCAATTATTTTATGGGCGGCAAGGGGGCCAATCAAGCCGTTGCTGCTGCCCGCTTAGCTGGCGATGTACGGATGGTTGGTAGCGTTGGCGATGATTCCTTTGGTGACAAAGCCCTCAAACACCTCAAGAAGGAAGGGGTAGTGACTGACCAGATCAAGGTAGAAAAGAATATTTTCACTGGGATGGCAGCCATCTTTTCCGTTCAAGCGGATAATTCCATTGTCGTTTTGCCGGGCGCTAATGGCTTAGTTGAAGTCGGTGAGGACTTTGCTGTTTTGGTTGAGGAAGGCGACATTGTCCTGGCCCAATTAGAAGTTCCCTTAGCCACCGTCAAGCAGGCTTTTTCAATTGCACGGGAAAAAGGGGCAAGGACTATCTTAAATCCAGCACCTTTTGACTCAGGGATTAATGAATTTGTTGATCTGGCTGATATTGTCACCCCTAACGAAACCGAATTTGCCGGAATGTTGGGCCGTGACATTGACGACTCGGAAATCGAGGCAGCTATGTTGGAATGGAGCCAAGCCCACGATGCCTTGTTGATTGTTACTCGGGGTTCGCAAGGAATTTCCTATGTCCATGAGGGCCAAGTACTTTCGATTCCAACGATTGAAGCTGATGTTAAAGATACGACTGGGGCAGGGGACACCATGAATGGCGCCTTCGCGGCTTTAATGGCTCAAGGGACTCCTCTGGAAGAGGCTCTCCGTCTGTCTTCGATTGCTGCAACCCTATCAACCACCAAGGTCGGTGCCCAAACCGCCATGCCTTATCCAAAAGACCTAGAGAACTACCGTAAGGCCTAAGTTTTCTTTTCCAGAGTTAAAAATTAGGAAAACGTAAAGATTATGGGCTGATCATTTTTGGATTAAAAGCTGTGGTAAAATAATAAGTGAAGCAGAGTGGATACGAATACACTCGATTAGAAAATGATTTATTTAAAAATAAATGAGGGATTTATTATGAATAAAAATTTAAAAGGTTTTATCGCGGTTACACTTAGCGCTTTCCTGCTAGCGGCTTGTTCCGAACAGGGCGTGTCTTTTGCCGATAAGCACCAATCATCCGATGCCAAAACCGAGCAAACTTCCAGCAGTCAAGCTAAGGAAAGCAGCCAAAAAACGGGCACTGACAAGAAGCAAGATACTGACCAAGAAAAATCGAGTCAGTCAGATAAGGCAAGTAGCCAAGTCAAGGGTAAAAGCGTTAAAGCAAATAATGAAAGTGGTCAAGCGGGACCAGGTCAATCAGCAAGCAAGAGCCAAGCAGAAGCTGCTGAGAAACCTGCCAGTTCAGTGACCCCATCCAATAATTCTAATGACATTATTGCTAAAGTGGTGCCTATGATCCACCAAGTCACTGATAATATTTACCGCAGCGAAGATTATAGTTTCATGCCTTCTAAGGTAGACGACAATCTTGTTCAAGTGGAAATCCGTCGCCAATCACCTAATAACCAAATTCATACCAACCTTGTTGCTATCTACCGTTACAACAACCAAACGGGCGAATTAACCAGTATGGACTTGGTGTCCGGTCAATGGCAAAAGGTCAACTAATTTTCTAAATCCTCATTTATCACGTAATTAACCAGGGCCAGACGCTCTGGTTTTTCTTATCTTCACTTGCAAATAGAACACCTGTTCGATAAAATGAAATTAGGTGATAAATATGCAAGTGATCTATAAAGAAAGCCATTGTCGCAAAAATATTCGTTCCTGGTTAGAAGGCAAAGGCTATCGCTACCAGCGCGACTTTAACAAAGGGGCGATTATTCAAACTAATAAGGGCTACTACCAATTGTGGGACCTGCATATTAAGGATATCGACCGAGGAAGCTACCGCAATTACTTTTTTGCTGAAGGCATATCGGGAGACTTTGACCTTTATGTTTTTACAGTGAGAGAAACCCTTTTCTCTAGTCAGACTGCCAAGGCTTTCATTAATTCTCTTTCGATTTAAATTAGAAAATTTAAAAAGCCAACCTCGTCCCAGCTTGTTTGACACACTGAGGCGGATCTATTGTATAATGGGTAAGACATCTATCAAGATAGGAGCGAGATCCGTGAAGAAAATCAAAGAAGTTTTAGTGCCGATTGCCAGTCAGAGCGTCCAGGATGCCAGTATTGGTAGTTCAGCAGCCGAACTGGCTTATTATGCCTTGTTGGCAATTTTCCCTATGCTACTTTTAGTAGCCAATATTATTCCTTTACTCCCCTTTGATTCAGCCCAGGCAGTGGAGTGGATTACAGCCATTCTCCCTAATGAAATTGAGCCTTTGCTGATTCCTACCTTGGAATCATATTTAGATTCCACCAGTGCCGGGAGTCTTTCAATTAATACCATCTTAGTGATTTGGTCATCCTCGGCTGGTTTCTCCGCCTTACAGCGGGTCTTGAACCGGGTCTATGGCAATCCCGACCACAAAAATGCGGTAATTACTCGGATTGCTTCCTTCTTGATCGCCTTTCTCTTAGTCTTGACTGTGGGTGTATTCTCGCTCTTTTTTGTCTTTGGCGAGACTCTTCTGCGCGTTATTAACAATTTTATTCCCTTGCCTCTAGGTTTTGTGGAATTATTACTGGGCTTAAAATGGCCTGTCCTCTTGATTTCGGTCTTTATCTTGATGTTATTTATCTATATCGTCGTTCCTAACCAACCGATGACCTTGAAATACGCCTTACCCGGATCGGTGACCGCTGCTGTAATGGTTCTCTTAATTTCCAGCTTGTTTGGCGTCTATGTCCAGTTTGCCGGGGGTTCTTCGGTTCAAAACGGGACCATTGGCGTTTTCATTGCCTTAATGCTTTACCTGTATTTAAATGGGATGGCACTTATTGTTGGAGCCTTAGTCAATACCATTTATTATCGCTATAAACATGCGGATACCTATCTTGATCAACGCATTAAGTATGAGGTCAGTCTATCTCCAGATTTTCCTCATTTAAATGATAAGGAAATCGCCTATAGTCCTTTAAAGCGGGCCTCCAAGGCGATCCAAGCGGAAGCTTTACAGAAGAATGACTAAGCGTATTTTTAGCTGTTAAACTAAGGAGTGTAAGTATGGCACGTTCAAGAAGCCAACGTTTAAAAAAAGTTAGCCAAGCAAAATCCATTAATCCAACCATTATCGCGCTTTTATTAGCTCTGATGGCCATGAGTGTCGCGGTGATATTTGCCACCACTTATTTACAATTTGGGGGCGGCTCATTAAAGCCCACTTTGATGCAAATCTTTTGGTATGTGGTTAGTTTTATCGCCATTGTCTTTGTCATGCAGATTGACAAGAAGACCTTTTACCGATTTGTTCCTGTCCTGTATGGTTTCGGGATCTTTCTCTTGATCTTGGTCCTGTTTTTCTATGACCGCCAACAATATACCTTGTTTGGGGCTAAATCTTGGTTCACCATCGGGACCTTGTCCTTCCAACCGTCAGAAATCATGAAGTTCTTCTATATCTTAATGATGTCTCGCTTGGTCAGTGAATTTAATCAAAGAACGGAAGCTTTGAATTATGACGCTTTACCGGTTTCTAAACAGTTAAAATGGGACTTTAAATTTATTGGCCGTATGATTTTATGGACTGCAGTACCGGTGGTTTTGATCCTATTACAGAATGACTTTGGGACGACCCTGGTATTTATGATGATCTTTTCGGGTATGATTTTTGCTTCGGGAGTTAACTGGCGAATTATTCTGACCATTGCTTTAATTATTGGTGCCGTCTTTGCTGGCTTACTCTTTTTGGTGATTTACA
This sequence comes from Aerococcus sp. Group 2, assembly GCF_905125285.1. Classification (NCBI taxonomy): domain Bacteria; kingdom Bacillati; phylum Bacillota; class Bacilli; order Lactobacillales; family Aerococcaceae; genus Aerococcus; species Aerococcus sp. Group 2. The sequence continues at coordinate 89,878 of NZ_CAJHPA010000001.1, forward strand.
ATCGTGACTTACTTTATCACTTAGGTTTTCAAGATTATCAATTTGCCCGGATTGATTCCTGGTTGGCTCCCTTTGAAAATACGCGGCGGGAGTCCTACCAACTGAGTCAAAGTATCAAGGCCATTGGCTCGGGTCAATGGCTGGGTAAGGGTTTTGGTAATTTTGAAGTTTATGTCCCCGTAAGAGAGTCCGACATGATTTTTTCCACGATTGGTGAAAACTTTGGCTTCATTGGCAGCAGTCTCTTGATCCTGCTTTATTTCTTATTGATCTTAACCATGATTGCCATTGCCTATGAATCCTACGATTCCTTCTATATCGCAGGCACGGCCGGGATCGTTTCTATGATTCTCTTCCATATTGTAGAAAATATTGGTATGTCCATTGGGCTCTTGCCCTTGACAGGGATTCCCTTACCCTTTATTTCGCAAGGGGGCTCAGCCTTATTAACTAATATGCTCTGTATGGGCTTTGTCTTGTCCATCCAGTACAATCAAAACCGTAGTGAAGCAGAAATTCAACAACATTGGCTCAATCGCCTATTGCGCAAGTTAAGTGGAGGTGACCGTCTTGATCAGTTTATATGGCCTTAAGCAATGTTCTACCTCACGGCGAATGGAGAAAGCCTTTAACGAGGCCGGGGTTGACTATCAGTTTTACGATATCCGCAAACAAGTGCCTAGTAAGGAAGATATAAAACGGGCCCTAGAAAACACTGACCGGCCCAAGCAAGTCTTTAACACGTCGGGGTCGGCTTACCGAGAAATGGGCTTAAAGGATAAAATTGATGACTTATCCCAGAAAGAAATTGCTGATTTATTAGCGAGTGATGGGATGTTAATTAAATGTCCCTTAGTGACAGACAAGGAAGTAGCAACTACAGGGGCCAAAGAAGACACTATGGCTTACTGGATAGAAAAAGAGGGGAAGTAAACAATGGAAAAAGTATACACTGACACTGGTTTATGGTTAACTCAAACAGCAGATAAGCAAGTGATCATTGGCCTTTCTAAGGCTGGCCAAGAAGAATTTGGTGACATTTCCTTTATTAATTATTTAGTCGACCAAGACTTGGTAGCTGGGGAAGCCTTCGTTTCTATTGAAGCGGAAAAGGCAGTGACCGATATCTTAGCACCTTTGTCTGGTAAAGTTGTCGGTAAAAATGAAAAGGCTGAAGGCACCCCCACTGACCTCAATTCAGATAAGGATAATTTAAATTGGTTAGTGGCTGTAGAACCTAGTTCATCCTTTGATCCAACTGCCTTTAAGTCAGAAGAGACTAAGTAATTTTTTTCGATAACTGCTGGGACTAAGGAAAGGGGCTTGTGTCAGACGATGCGCCGTTTATATATTAAACAGAGGATTTTTAAAATCACGGACCACTATAATATCAAAGACGACCAGGGTCAGGTCTGTTACCGAGTAGATGAAGACTTTAGGTTTTTTGGCCACAAAGTTAAAGTGTCTGATCCTCAAGGACAGCCGCTTTTTGAGATTAACCGGAAACTTTTCAAAATCTTTTCAGAATACCAGATCAAATTTGTTGATGGCAGTCAAGTGACCATTAAAGACCGGCTGAGTTTCTTTAGGAGAAAGGTTAAAATTACTAGTCCTGACTATAATTTGGACTTGAAGGGGAATTTCCTAGATAACAATTTTGCGCTTACCCTTGATGGCGAGAAGATTGGTTCAATTAACCATAAGATTTTTGCTATTCGGGATACCTTTGTTCTTGATGTCTATGATGAAGATTATGAGGCCGTGATGGTGGGACTAGCTATTGCCTTAGACAATATGATGGATAACGAAGAAGCTGCTGATTAAAAAAGAAAACGAGACTTCACCGAGTGCTAGTGGCTGACATTTTGTCGCCTAGTCTTGCTCGATTGGGTCTCGTTTTTTATTTAGAAGTATGAGAACCATTCAAAGATGGGCATCATTTCTTCGTTATTTTGGATCATTATTTCTGGATGCCATTGGACACCTAAGAGGGGGTGTTTCTCATTATCATCACCAAATTGGTAGGATTCGATGACTCCATCAGCGGCCCAGGCAGTAGCTTCTAACTTGGGGGCTAAGTCACGGATGGCCTGGTGGTGGTAGGAATTCACTTGGGCCTTGTCTTTGTTACCTAGGAGCCGGTACATTTCACTACCTTCCTTAATGGTGACTGAGTGGTGGGGATAAATCATCCGGCTATGTTTTTGCACGTGCTGGATGGCTGGGCGGTCCTTAACGGGATAGTAGGAAAGGTCTTGGTAAACTGTTCCTCCTAGTAAAATATTAATCAGTTGGAAGCCCCGACAAACGGCAAGGATAGGCACTTGGTACTTGAGGGCCGCTTCAAAGAGGGCTCTTTCCCAGTAATCTCTTTTCGGGTAGATATCATTTAAGCGAGGAGCTGGGTCTTCACCATACATCAAGGGGTGAACATCCTGGCCTCCGGTAAATATCAAGCCGTCAATTCGTTGGATATAGTCTTCAGCGCGTCTTAAGTCGCTATGGATAGGAATAATGATGGGAAGGTTTCCTGACCGACTGACCCCGTCGACGTAACCGTGGGGGGTATAGTCCCGGGAAAATTCATCCCATTCCCGGTCATTGAGGGTGTCATTTCCCGTGATTCCGATCACTTTATCAATGCGCATGGCTAAACTCCTTCCTTGTCTTTTATGCAGTCAATGCATGTAATCCGTTCTATGATATAATAACACTAGGTTTTTTTCAATTTTGAAAGGAGTTCATTTATGATAGTAGATATGTCCCAAGCAAAAGAAGACCTCTATATGGCCGTGAACGGGGAGTGGATTGACCAAGCCGAGATCCCTGAAGACAAGTCCTCAACAGGTGGTTTCATGGCCTTACGGGATGGGATTGAAGAATTATCCATGGCAGACATTGAGAAAATGGCTGCTGGAGAAATTAAGCTAGATAATCCCGAAATGGAAGAAATGATCGCCCTCTATCAATTAGCTATGGACTTTGATCGTTTGGACCAAGAGGGAGCAAATCCCATCCAAGCTGACCTAGAAAATGTGGACGAATTAACTGACTTTAGCCAAATTCAAGCCTTTTCTAAGCAATGGTTATTAGCTGGTCATGATTTTATCTTTAATTTGGGTAATGAGGCCGACATGAAAAACACGGTAAACTATGCTCTCTATTTAAGTCGTCCCAACACCATCTTACCTGATAAGGGCTACTACGAAGAGGATAACGGAACGGGTAAGCAATTATTAGAAATTTGGCGCCGGTCGACCGTTGACCTCTTAAAGGCTATGGGTTTTAGTGATGAATTGAGTCAACGTCATACCGACCAAGCTATCGCCTTTGATGCGCTATTTGTTCCTTATGTGAAGTCTCAGGAAGAATTGGCGGACTATACCAAGTCCTATAATCCTAAGGGCATTGACGAAGTGGAGACTTACTCATCTCACTATTCGCTTAAGGCGATTATTAAGGAATTAATCGGACAAGAGCCAGAAACCGTCATTGTAACGGAACCGCGCTATTTTGAAGCTTTAGATGAATTCTTCAGCCCCGACCATTTTGAAGAATTGAAGTCTTGGATGATTGTTAATGTGGCTCGTGATGGGGCTCAGGCCTTGTCAGAAGACTTGCGTCAAATTGCTAGCCAATATAGTTTAGCTCTATCAGGGAACCCTAAGACCATGAGTCGGGAAAAACATGCCTTCTACCTCACGGTTAATACTTTTGACCAAGTCTTTGGTTGTTATTATGGTAAGAAATACTTTGGCCCAGAAGCCCGTGCCGACGTGACTGCCATGATTGAAGAAATGATTGCGGTTTATAAAGATCGTCTCAAGCACAATACCTGGCTTTCCCAACAAACCATTAAGAAGGCTATTGTGAAGCTGGATGCGATTACTATTATGGCCGGTTATCCGGATAGCTACCCAGAAATTTATACACGTTTTAAGGTGAATAGTGACTTACCGCTCTACCAAAACCTCAAGTCCTTTACTGCTGAACGAGTGAAAGACAATCTGGCTAAGTGGAATCAAGAAGTTGACCATAGTCGCTGGCATATGTCGGCAGAAACAGTCAATGCCTACTATGATCCTTCAGCCAACAATATTTGCTTCCCAGCGGGTATCTTGCAAGCGCCTTTCTATGACTTGAAGCAAAGCCGCAGTGAAAACTACGGTGGGATTGGCGGAGTAATCGCTCACGAAATTTCCCATGCCTTTGATAACAATGGGGCTCAATTTGATGAGCAGGGGAATTTAAATAACTGGTGGTTGGATGAAGACTATGAAGTCTTTACCCACAAGGCTCAAGCCATGATTGATCAGTTCGATGGTTTGCCTTTAGGAGACGGCGAGGTCAATGGGACCTTAACGGTATCAGAAAATATTGCTGATGCTGGTGGCCTGCAAGCCGCTTACCAAGCCATGACCCATGAGGAGAACTACGATCCCATTGCCTTCTTCAATAATTGGGCCCGGATTTGGTGCATGAAGGCCCGCCCTCAATACCAAAACCTACTATTATCCATTGACGTCCATGCCCCTAACTACTGGCGGGCTAACCAACAAGTCAAGAACTTGGATGCCTTCCATGTCGCCTACCAAACTTCTTCAGAAAATAAAATGTACCTAGACCCAGAAGACCGCGTCGTTATCTGGTAACAAGCAGAGTGTGACAAGCGCCCAAAGAGCAAGACCACTGGAAGAAAATGTCGTAAAAATTCTCAAAGAGAATTTGTCGCCATTTTTTGAAGTGGACGCTTGCTCTGCGCTTGGAACACATTTGAAGCAGAGTGTGACAGTCACAACAAAGGGTATGCCATTACTTCACTAGATACTGTAATAAAGCCTATCGGGAGACTTATTCCCTTTAGGCTTTTTACTGTCTCATTTTGCTTCTAATCCGGGAAAAACCGTTAATTTTTCTGCTATCGAAAATTCAGATCAATCATGCTGGAAAAATACTAACTAAATGTAAGTCGTTTAAGTTTACTTTCCACTCTGGATTGGAGTAATATAAGAGCATGATGATTTACTTATTAAAAGTAAGTGTGCTATAGAAAGCTTTTGAAAAGAGTAGCCCTTAGCAGATTTACCGATAAGTAAAAATAAATGAGAAAAAGAGGTGGAAGAAATGAAGCGTTGGTATAAGCTAATCAGCTTGCTATTCATTGGAGTGTTGGTGATGGCAGGCTGTAGTAGCAGCGGAGGCGGGGCCAATAACCAGGCTGGCCAGGAAATCGCCGTCACTTCAGAAGGTGAACTGGCATCGCTAGATACGATTAAGTCTTCCGATTCACCGAGCTTGAACGTGGCTTCTAACACCATTGAAGGGCTCTACCGTCCTGCACCTCAAGATAGTGAAAATCTCAAGGAACTAGGGATGGCTGCTGAAGAACCTGAAATTAGTGAAGACGGCAAGACCTATACCTATAAAATCCGTGAAGATGCTAAGTGGTCAACTGGTGAACCGGTGACCGCCCACGACTTTGTCTATACCTACCGTAAGGCGGTGACTCCACCGGAACTCTCCCAAAATGTTAACCGTTTCTTCCCAATTAACAAGGCTAAAGAAATTTCAGAAGGGAAGGAAAGCCCAGAGAATTTAGGAGTTAAAGCGCTGGATGATAAGACCCTAGAATTTACCCTAACTTCTCCTACGGCTTACTTTGAAGACTTGTTGGGGACCCCAGCTTTTCTCCCTCAAAGCCAAAAGCTGGCTGAAGAAGTCGGTGATGACTACGGTTCATCTGCAGAAAAGACGGCCTTTAATGGGCCCTTCTTGGTTGAAGGTTGGACCGGGACGGAAAACAGCTTTGACTTAGTCAAAAATCCGGATTACTGGGACGCTGAAAATGTACAATTGAAGCGCATCAACTGGGAAGTGTCTAAAGAATTACAAACCAACTATAATCTCTTCAATTCAGGTGATGTCCAATATACGCAAACGGGTAATCCTTATATGGAACAATTAGCCGGAGAATCCATCCTACAAACCAGCCTGAACGGGAAGGTTGGTTACTTACAATTTAACTTTGATAAACCTATCCTGAAAAATAAGCACGTCCGTCAAGCCTTACGGTCTGGTTTTGACAAGGAGGCCTTTACCCAGGCTGTCCTTAAAGATGGCTCTCAAAGCCTTGATGGCTGGGTACCGGCAGACCATGTCTCTGATCCAGCTAGTGGTCAAGACTTCCGGGCCATGAATGGTCACTTAGGGGCCTACGACTTAGACTTTGCCCAATCTGAATGGAAACTCGCCAAGCAGGAACTGGGTCTTGACCAGATTGAATTAGAGTTATTGACCTCAGATACGGATACTTCTAAAGCCACGTCGGAATTCTTACAAGGTGAATGGCAAAATAATTTGCCTGGCTTGACTGTAACGATCCGCAACGTGCCCTTGAAGAGTCGCCAACAAATTACGAATACTGGGGAATATGACATGGTATATGGGACCTACCATCCAAGTTATGTAGATCCCACTGCTTACCTGGATTACTTCCACAGCCAAAGTGCCTTAAACAATGCTAATTTTGATTCAGAAAACTATGACTCACTCTTAGCGACAGCCCAAAATGAGTTGGGGGACCAACCTGAAGCCCGCTTCCAAAAGCTTCTAGAAGCAGAACATTATTTGATGGAAGATGAAGCGGCATTGGGAACCATTTATCAAGGGGCCTACGCCTTCTTAGTGGATCCAAAACTCACTGGCGTTATTAACCAAACTAACGATGTCACCAATTACTTTAGGGCGGCAACTTATCAAACAGAAAACTGATTTAAGAACAATGAGGCTGTGAGTTTAGTCATAGTCTCTTCATAAAATAAAACAGAATAAAACAGAAAGAAGCGATCTTATGAAGTTAGGTGTTAAAGGCTTAGGGTTATTATTTAGTGTTCTAGTGGCCTTAGCAGGATGTTCAGGAGGGAGTGGGAGTGAGTCTTCCCGGCAGACAGAAATTACGGCGACTGCCGATGGGGAGCTAGCTTCCTTGGACAGTATTGCCTCTTCCGATATTCCCACCCAAAATGTCTTAGCCAATGTTACTGAAGGCCTTTACCGTCCTTCTATTGATGGCGGCAATGAACTAGGAATAGCAGCGGAAGAACCTGAGGTATCTGAAGATGGCTTAACTTATACCTTCAAGATTCGAGACAATGCTAATTGGTCAACTGGGGAGCCAGTGACCGCCCAAGACTTTGTCTTTTCCTATCGTAAAGCGGTTGATCCCAATGCCATCTCAGAAAATGTCAACAAGTTCTTTGTGATTAAGAATGCTCGGTCCATTTCAGATGGTGAGCTGCCAACCGACCAATTAGGGGTTAAGGCTATCGATGATAAGACCCTAGAGTTTACCTTAGAAGCGCCTACTCCTTATTTCAAAGGCTTACTAGGGACCCCTGCTTACTTGCCTCAAAGTGAGAAGCTGGCTAAGGAAGTTGGCGATAACTATGGCTCCTCCCAAGATAACACAGCCTTCAATGGCCCCTTTGTGGTTGATGGCTGGACCGGTAACGAACAAAGCTTCCAGTTAAAGAAAAACGACCAATATTGGGATAAGGACAATGTCCACCTAGATACTATTAACTGGCAAGTGTCTAAAGAAATGTCGACCAACTTTAACCTCTTTGAAAACGGAAAGGTTCAATATACCAAAGTTGGCAACCCTTATGTGGAACAAGAGCAAAATAATGAAGCCCTAACTGTCGACCCCTCTGGTCTAGTGGGCTATCTACAATTTAACTTTACCCGTGAACCGACCAATAATGTTCACTTACGTAAGGCCTTAGCTTCATCATTCGATAAAGAAGCCTTCGTTCAAAACGTGCTCAAAGACGGGTCAACCCCAATTGATGGCTGGATACCTAAAGAACATGACCAAGACCCAGAAACCGGCGAAGATTTCCGGGCCCAAAACGGTTCGCTATCCTCCTATGATGTTGGTAAGGCTAAAGAAGAATTTGAAAAGGCTAAGGCTGACTTAGGTAGAGATTCGATTCATATTGAACTCTTAACCTCAGATACTGATGTCTCCAAATCAACCTCCGAATTCTTACAAGGGGAATGGCAAAAGAACCTGCCTGGTATAGAAGTCACTATTCGTAACGTGCCCCTCAAGAGTCGTCAAAGCATTGCCGCAAGCAAGGATTACGATATTATGTTAGGAACCTTTATTCCTTCCTATGTTGATCCAATTGCTTACTTAGAATACTTTGAATCTCATTCGACCTTGAATACTGGTTTCTATAATTCTGAAGTCTTTGATGGGCAATTAAATCAAGCCCGTACAACCTTAGCTAACCAACCCAAAGAACGTTGGGATACTTTGCTAGCTGCTGAGCGGACACTGGTTCAAGATGACCAAGCATTGGCACCAATCTACCAAGGCGCTTTCGCTAATATGATTGATCCTAAGCTCAAAGGAGTTATTAACCAAACCAATGGGGCTCAATCCTATTTCCGTGCAGCAAGATATGGCGAATAAAATTTAATAAAATACTACCGATAATGGGATCAGAGCTATTCTTTGATCCCATTTTTACTAGAAAGAGGAAAAATGATGAATACACAACAAGAGCAAATTCTGAATCGTTTTATCAAATACGCTAAAGTCAACACTCGCAGTGATGAAAGTTCGCTTACTATTCCTTCGACGCCCAGTCAGGAAGAATTTACCCTCAAGTTAAAGGATGAAATCGAGGCCTTGGGCTTTGAAGACTGCTTCTATAATCCCAAGGATGCCTACCTGACGGCCACCATTCCCAGCACTCTTCCTGATGAAGATATCCCGACTGTGGGTTTTATTGCCCATGTGGACACCGCCGATTACAATGCCGAAAATATCCAGCCCCAGGTGATTGAAAATTATGATGGGGGAGACATTGTTCTAAATGAAGAGGAGGATATGGTGCTCTCGCCAAAGGACTTTCCGCGCTTAAAGCATGTGGTTGGCCATACTGTGGTAACGACTGATGGGAGGACCTTACTAGGGGCCGATGATAAGGCAGGGATTACTTCCATTGTTACTTTTGGGGAATACCTGATTAACCATCCCGAAATTCCTCATGGCAAGATTCGGGTCGCTTTTGGACCGGACGAAGAAATTGGCACCCGAGGAGCTAAATACTTTGATATCGACGAATTTGGGGCCGATTTTGCCTATACCATTGATGGTGGCCGTTACGGAACCCTAACTTATGAGAACTTCTATGCTAAACAGGCTAATGTTACTATCTCAGGCCGCAGTGTCCATCCCGGGGCTGCTAAGGACTCCATGATTAATGCCCTCTTATGGGGTGCTCGTTTAGCTACCAGTCTCCCCGATGACCAAGTGCCCGAAAAGACCAGTGGTCGGGAGGGCTTCTATTTCTTGATCCGCCAAGAAGGAACGATTGACCATCTCAACCAGTTTTATTACTTAAGAGACCATGATAAGGAAAAAATGCAAGAGAAATTGGCTTATTTTGAAGAACAAGTTGCTCGTTTAAACCAAGAAATCGGTGAAGAGCGAATTACTTATCGGATTGTTGACCAATATGACAATATGTACGAAGTCCTAAAAGATTACCCCTGGGTAATTGACCTAGCTCGAGACGCTTATTTGAAAAATAATGTGGAAGCTTTTGAAGCACCTATGCGTGGTGGAACGGACGGGGCTATTCTCTCTCATAAGGGGCTGCCAACCCCAAATCTCTTCTCAGGAGCCGAAAATACCCATGGACCTTACGAATTTGTGACAATTGAAACAATTGAACAATCGATCGCAGTCTTGATCGACATTGCCAAGAACGTCCGTCATTATAGCGCTTAAATAGTGATCATATTAACGTTTCTTCCTTTGATTGTATTTTAAGAAAATAAACAAAAAATCTTGCTCTTAAGCTATTCTCAAAAGATTGTGACTATGTTATCATGTGGTCATGGGTAAGCGATAAGTTATTATTAATAGAAATAAGAGCGACTCGCTCAAAGGAGGAAATCAAAAAATGACTGATTTTGATTCAAAAGCGTATTTAGATAAAGTGGATGCCTGGTGGCGTGCCGCTAACTACTTATCTGTTGGGCAAATGTACTTACGGGATAATCCTTTATTAGACCGTGAAGTCACGGCAGATGACGTTAAGATCACCCCAATCGGACACTGGGGAACCATTGCCGGGCAAAACTTTGTATACGCTCATTTGAACCGTGTCATTAATAAATATGACTTAAACATGTTCTATATCGAAGGACCAGGACATGGTGGCCAAGTGATGCAAGCCAATGCTTATTTAGATGGGACCTGGAGTGAACATTATCCAGAATACCCACAAAACAAGGAAGGAATGCAAAAATTCTTCAAGTACTTCTCCTTCCCAGGCGGAACCGGCTCACATGCGACTGCTGAAATTCCTGGATCTATCCATGAAGGTGGGGAACTTGGTTATTCCTTATCCCACGCTACCGGTGCCATTCTTGATAACCCTGACGTGATTGCAGCCACTGTGATTGGTGACGGGGAATCTGAAACCGGTCCACTAGCCGCTAGCTGGTTATCTAACAGCTTCATTAACCCAGTGACTGATGGTGCAGTCTTACCAATCCTTTACTTAAACGGGGGTAAAATTGCTAACCCAACCATCTTAGAACGTAAATCCAATGAGGACTTGATTAAGTACTTCCAAGGATTAGGTTGGGATCCAATGGTGGTTGAAGGCAACGATCCTGAAAAGGTTCACCCACTTATGGCTAAAACCTTAGACCAAGCCATTGAAAAGATTAAATCCATCCAAGGCGAAGCACGTAAGGGTTCAGCTGAAGAGGCAACTATGGGCAATTGGCCAATGATCCTTTACCGGACACCTAAGGGCTGGACTGGTCCTAAGGCATGGGAAGGTAACGACATTGAAGGTTCCTTCAGAGCTCACCAAGTGCCAATTCCAGTGAACGCTGAGAATATGGAACATGTGGACGCTTTAGTTGATTGGTTGAAATCTTACCGTCCAGAAGAACTCTTTACTGAAGAGGGTCAATTACGTCCAGAAATTGCTGAAATTGCGCCTAAGGGTGACCAACGGATGGCTTCTAACCCAATTACTGACGGAGGTATCGATCCTAAACCTTTAGACTTACCAGACTGGCGTGACTATGCCCTTGAATTTGATACACCTGGTGAACGCGATGCCCAAGACATGATTGAAATGGGTGGCTATGCAGCTGGCGTTATCGAAAAGAATCCAGACAACTTCCGTATCTTTGGGCCAGACGAAACCAAGTCTAACCGCTTGAACAAGGTCTTCAACGTCACCAAACGTCAATGGCTAGAACCAATCAAGGATAACTACGATGAATGGATGTCACCATCTGGTCGTGTGATTGACTCACAATTGTCAGAACACCAAATGGAAGGTTTCTTAGAAGCTTATACCTTAACCGGTCGCCATGGTTTCTTTGCTAGTTATGAAGCCTTCTTACGAACAGTTGACTCCATGATCACCCAACATTTCAAATGGATGCGTGAAGCCAGCGAATACAAATGGCATAAACCTTATCAATCATTGAACTTGATTTCTTCATCTACCGCTTTCCAACAAGACCATAACGGTTATACTCACCAAGACCCAGGTTTATTAACCCACTTGGCAGAGAAGAAGGGTGAATTTGTACGGGCTTATCTCCCTGCAGATACCAACTCCCTCTTAGCTGTGATGGACAAGGCTTTAAGTTCAGAAAACGTGATTAACTACATCGTGACTTCTAAACACCCACGTCCACAATTCTTCTCAGTTGAAGAAGCTGAAGAATTTGTTGACAAGGGCTACAAGGTCATTGACTGGGCTTCTACCGTTGAAGAAGGGGAAGAACCTGACGTAGTGATCGCTGCATCTGGTACTGAACCAACAGTAGAAACCATTGCAACCATCTCATACCTACACGAAGCCTTCCCAGAATTGAAGATTCGTTACGTGAATGTGGTTGACCTCTACCGTCTCCGTCATCCAAATATTGACCCACGTGGTTTATCTGACGAAGAATTTGATGCTGTCTTTACTAAAGACAAACCAGTCTTCTTTGGCTTCCACAGCTTCGAAGGCTTACTCAAAGACATCTTCTTCGACCGTCACAATCATAACCTCTACCCACATGGTTACCGTGAAGAAGGGGCAATTACAACACCATTCGACATGCGTGTCTTAAACGAACTCGACCGCTTCCACTTTGCGGCTCATGTTGCTGAAGTGGTATACGGCGATAAAGCTCAAGACTTCATTAACCAAATGAATGCTAAGGTGGAAGAACACCGTGCCTACATTGTAGAATACGGTACTGACATGCCAGAAGTTAAAGAATGGAAATGGCAACCACTTGAAAAATAGTTAGGCTAATAGAAGAAAACGGCAGGCGAAGTCCTGTCGTTTTTTCTTTGGTCACTCTGTCTGCTTTGGCTTTTTTCCCTTTCTGCCTTCAAAAGAGACAAATTTATGCTAAAATAGGAAGGACGCACCTTGCTAAGTCAAGGTGGAAGACTCATTAACAAAGGAGTTAAAGCATGAACATTAAACAACATATTGCAAAAATTATTCAATCAGAAGTTAGTGATTATCTAAGTTTGGAACAAGTAGAAGATGTCCTAGAAGTTCCTAAGCATGAAGGCCAAGGGGACCTGGCTTTTCCGGCTTTTATCTTAGCTAAATCACTTCGCCAAGCCCCTCAAAAGATCGCCAGTGAATTAGCCGGTAAACTCAGTGATGATTTAATAGATCATGTTGAAGCAGTAGGGCCCTACATTAACTTCTTCTTAAAGGCCGATAAGATCTCTGCAGCAGTCTTAGCCGATATTCTAGACCAAGAATCTGCCTATGGCCAATTAGCTATCGGCGATGGAGAAAATATTTGTATTGATATGTCTAGCCCCAATATTGCTAAACCCATGTCAATGGGCCACCTTCGTTCTACCGTTATTGGGAACGCTATCGGTAATATTGTTGAAAAGGTGGGCTTCCAACCTGTCCGCATTAACCACTTAGGAGACTGGGGTACCCAATTTGGTAAACTGATCGTTGCTTACCGCAAATGGGGCGATGAGGAAACCGTTCGACAAAATCCCATTAAGGAATTGAACCGCTTGTATGTCTATTTCCACAAAATGGCTGATGAAGACGATTCTTTAAATGATGAAGCGCGCCAAGCCTTTAAAGAATTAGAAGGTGGCAACCCAGAAGAATTGGAATTATGGCAATGGATGCGGGAGAAATCCTTAGAAGAATTCCAAAGTATCTATGATTTACTAGGTATCGATTTTGATTCCATGAATGGGGAAGCCTTCTATAATGACAAGATGGATGCAGTGATTGATGAGTTAGAAGAAAAAGACTTGCTCAAAGTAGACCAAGGAGCTACTCTAGTTGATTTGGAAGCCTACGACTTGATCCCAGCCTTAGTGAAGAAGTCTGATGGGGCGACCCTTTATATGACTCGTGACCTGGCAGCTGTCTTCTACCGTAAGCGGACCTATGACTTTGACCAATGCCTCTATGTCGTTGGAAATGAACAGTCTGTCCACTTCAAACAATTAAAAGCAGTCATTAAAGAAATGGGCTATGACTGGTATGAAGATATTCACCACATTCCATTCGGTTTAATTACCCAAGGGGGCAAGAAACTCTCTACCCGGAAAGGAAAAGTGGTTCTCTTAGAATCTGTCCTCAAGGAAGCGATTCGTTTAGCTCAAGAACAAATCAACAGTAAAAACCCTGACCTCACTGATAAAGACCAAGTGGCAGAAGCTGTTGGTGTGGGGGCAGTGGTCTTCCATGACCTCAAGAATGACCGTTTGAATAACTTTGACTTCCAATTAGAAGAAGTGGTCCAATTTGAAGGAGAAACTGGCCCCTATGTCCAATATGCCAATGCCCGGGCTCAATCCATCTTACGTAAGGCCAATGCCGGTAAACCTAATCTAGATGACTTACAACTGGCTGATGACGAATCTTATGCGGTGGTTAAACAATTAAACCGTTTCCCAGAAATTATTGCTAAGGCCTATGAAAGTTATGAACCTAGTGTGATCGCTAAGTATACCCTTCAATTAGCCCAACGCTTTAACAAATATTATGCCCATACTCGGGTCCTTGAAGAAGATGACCAATTAAACGCTCGTTTAGCCTTGGTTTACGCGGTGTCAGTGGTCTTGACTGAAGGCTTGAGACTTTTAGGCGTTCAAGCACCTAAAGAAATGTAAACGATCTGTCACTAATTATTTTAGCCAATCAATTCCTCTTAAAGCACTTTCAAGTTTAGAAAGTGGCTTTAAGGGGATTTTTTTCTTGGCCACTATTATTTAATGAAGTTTTTGATCCAAAAAACGAGCAGTCTTTGACCTGGGTATATTTAGCAATAAAAAAACAAAAAATGTATAAAAATGTGAATTATTTTTAATAAATATAAACTCATTCATCATGTTTTTCACTATGAAAACAGTCAGAAACCCATGATTATCAAAGCGTGTACATTTTTACAAAATAAATAAAGTTAATAATATAATAAATTTAATACTAACAAATCTTCATAATCATTGAATTTACGCTTAACTTTGGAGTACCATAGCCATATCAAGTCCTTGTTTTGTAATGAAACGTATTTGTATAAGTATGAGGAGGAAGAATATGGTTGGTAAGAATAACCTTAAGGTGAAAAAGGAAAAGCAAAGCAACAAATTCTACCGCTACTCGATTAGACGCCTAAGTGTTGGCGTGGCATCGGTTGCAGTAGCGGCAGGTTTGCTTTTTGCTTCCGATTCAGCTGTCGCCCAAGCGGCCACCGACGAAGTCAAAGCTTCAGCAGTGGAAACGACTAGTGCACCAGCTCCGGTAGCGGACACCAAGCCGAGTGAAGCAGTCACTGCTCCAGTGACAAGTCCAGCTGAAGATAAAGCAGTTCCTACACCTGTAGCAGAAGAAGCAAAGCTTACTGAAGAAAAAGCAGAAGCGAAACCGGCTCAACCTGAAGCAGATAAGAAGTCTGAAGAAAAAACTCAAGCCGAAAAAGTAAAAGCTGAAAAGACTGAAGCTAAGAAAGCTGAAGAACAAGCTAAGTCTGAAAAAGCAGCTAGGGTTGAAGAAGAATCTAAACCTGAAACCGTTAAAGCGGATAAAAAAGCTGAAGAAAAGCCAAAAGTTAACAAAGAAGTTAAGCCTGAAGAAGAAACTAAAGCAAAAAAAGCTACAAGTCATGTAGTTTACAATGCAACAGATAAAAAGGAATCTGAGGATAAAGTTAAGTCTGATGAGCTAAAGAGCGAAGTCAAAAATGAAGGCCTGTCATTCTATGCTAATGTAGATACAACAAATTCAGATAAGACCTTGGTTGGCGAATCTGAATTACTTAAAAAATTGCAAGATTCCGCTATTGATGCGACTGGTAAACAAGGTGACAAACGGTCTTACTCAGGGACAGTATTCGTATACCGACATGGCAATAGTAATAAAGTGACTAAGGAAACCTTAGCAGGGGTTCCTGTTTATCTGCAATGGGCCTACAAAGATGGCTATGTTTCGCCAGTCTATAAAACTGTTTCAAAAGCTGATGGGAAATTCACCTTTACCTTTGACAAACCAGTTATCGATAAGTTTGGTAATGTTCATAAATGGAAATTATCTGATGGTGACCAAGAAGCCTTTGCGGTTAGAACCTGGGCAGAAAACCCTGATCCAGCTCACTTAGCCTTGATCAAGGGTGGGGACCAAATTACTGGCTTTCACAAACGTTTGACCCGTACCAATGAATCTTGGGACTTTACAGTAGGTATTGACCGTATTGTGAATGGTCAAGTTGTTTTCCAAGAAAAATTATTGAATAATGATTGGCTAGTTGGCCCTAAGGATACCTGGCGAGTATCACCAGATCCTTCCGGTGAGTGGAAAGATAAAGGACCTTATGGGACTGTTAGAGGTACTGTTTGGTTTGATGGTGGCGACCCTGCTGGATCAGACGCTCGTATGTGGAAGAAAGATTCATGGGACCTTCCAGCAGCCAAGACGAAAGTCGTGGCTTCTTACGTGAATGATGAGGTTGCTCGTCTATTCGATAAATGGAAGAAAGATAATAACTATACAGGTTCAAAGGGACAAGATAATCCAAGAATTTTAGAATTTAGAGATGCTCAATCCCAAATCATAGCTGACTATGAAGCAAAACATGGCAAGGGTTCTCATATTGCCGAAACAGTTGTTGGTACTGTTGACTCTAAGGGAAATTATTACATTCCATTCAGAGGTCTTTATGGTGTATCCAAAGATAAAGAGAATAGCGGAGCACGAGTTTCTTATACCATTAAACCTGATCAATACGGAAAAGTTGTTGACGTAAAAGATGAAACCCATGACAATTTAATGGCTTGGAATGGGACAATTGGACAAAAACACCGTCACATTAACCAAGACTATATGTATGTGGCTTCTCTAATCGATAACTATAATATTTGGTCAAATACATCACAAAATAACATGTTCGCCCTTCTTGATGGGTCTGCTAAACCAGTTGGTCCATCTAACTTGGCTTCCGGGAATATCTATAATGTTAATTTTGCAGCAATCGTAGCTAAACCAGCTCACGCGGTTAAAACATACGATGCACTATCAAACTTTGCGCCAGCGGGCACAAAAGTAGAAAACTCATCTGAAGGTCTCCTGCCAAGCACAACTTATGTTCAAAGATGGTTTAAAGACGGCAAACCTTATGGAGAAGCTACTGAATTCGTAACGACTCCAGATGGTAAAGCACCAGCATCCATTCCAGTAAATGTCGATAAGCAACTGGGTGCACCAGCTAAATTCACCTCTGCTATCTTCTTAAACGACGGAAGCAAGCATGATAACCTGACCAACGCTCTTGCTGCAGATGCCTTTATCGCAGCTCCCAAGGTTGAATATGATCCAATCGAAAAGAAAGCGGGTCAAGAAGCTAAAACAGCTGCTCCAAAATACAAGAATACCGCTGGAGAAGAATATACTCCAAATCCAAATGATGGTAAGCCAACCTTCTCCTATGAAGAAAGAAAAGAAACCGTTGATAAGAATGGCGAAACTAAGATTTCTTACCAACCACTTAAGACCGTCAATGTTGCTGGCAAGGACATCCCTGTAAGCGTAGATCCTAAGACTGGTGAAGTCACCATCAAAGCTGCTGATACAGCGAAAATTCCAGGTGAAACAGTAACTGTTCCTGTAACTCTTACCTATCCAAATGGGATGAAGATCCAAAGTAACGCTGTCATTAAAGTGCTACCTAAGGAAGAAGAAAAAGACTTAGTTGATCCTAAATACACCCCAGTTCATAGCAATGTCGGTGAAAAAGCCACCTCAACGCCTGCATTCATTGACCAAGCTGACAAGGACACAGTCAAACCAGAAGGCGCTAAATTTGCTTTAGGCGAAAACGCTCCAGAAGGTGCTAAGGTTGATCCTAACACAGGTGTTGTCACCTACACACCTAAGCCCGCTGACGCAGGAACCATGGTTAGCGTGCCAGTGGTTGTGACCTACAAGGATGGTTCACAAGATACCACCAATGCTCCAGTCATTGTGGCTGAACAAGACAAGATTAAAGATGTTACCGATCCAAACGCTCCTGTACCTGAAGGCTATGTGCGTCTGAAATTCAATGCGGACTCTAAAGACGGTTCAGTAACGGGTAAATTTGCGGATAATTCTAAGGTGAAAGCCTTCGACGTCCTCAAGGGCACCAAGTTCAACGACCCAGAAATCCAAACGAAATTTGACCAAGTTGTACCTACCAACCCTGTTGCTGATAACCCAGCTAAGAAATGGTCTTCATGGGAACCAATCTTTGACAATGAATTAGCCAAGGATACTCCAATCGAAGAAGGGCTTCAAGGCGACACACGCGAATACCACTCTGTTTACGAAGACAAACGTTTCAACGAAGACAATGTCGGTATCGTAAGGTTGAAATCGTTCAGGACCCAACCAAGAAGGAATATACCGAAGGCAAGGAAGGCGACAACAAGCTTGACCCAGCCGGAACCCAGGTGAAATTAACTGATGCTAATGGCGTAGAAAAAATTGTTGAACCAAAAGACTTCGACAAGTACGGCATTAAAGTGGGCCTCAAAGACGTGCCTAACTATACTCCAGAAACTCCTTTAACCAAGAAAGACCATGACGGTAAGAAGGTTGAAGTCACTGTTCCAGGTAAGAACGGCGAACTCAAGGCAGAATCTAAGGCCCCAATCACAGTTAAACAACAGGATAAGGATGCCTTGGAACCAAGCTATGAACCAACTGAGGCTAATGTTGGTCATGCTGCTAAATCTAAAGCGCCAAGCTTCAAAGACAGCGCTAATCAACCAGCTGATAAACCAGCCAACGCAACTTTCGCTTTAGGTGAAGGTGCTCCTAAGGGCGCTAGCGTTGATCCTAAGACAGGCGAAGTGACCTTCACACCAGAAGCCGCTGACGAAGGCAAAGATGTCAAAGTCCCTGTCGTGGTCACTTATGGCGATAAGACTACCGACACGGCTGAAGCTACCTTCAATGTAGCTCTACGGCCTGACGTTTATAAACCAACTGATCCAAATGCTCCAGTTCCAGAAGGCTACCATAAGGTAACGCTTAAAGCTGGTGAGGGTACTCAAGTTGAAGAAAAAGTTCTTCACGTAAGAGATGGTAAAGGTATTTCAGCTGATTCGTATCCAGAGGCAACTATCGATCCAGCTAAAGCTAAGGACTACAAAGAACCAATTACTTGGTCCGTCGCACCTGATACACCAATTAGTAAAGACGAAGTCATTGTAGCCAATGCAACTAAGAAGACAGACGCTGAAAAGAACCAACCACAAGCTAAGGATCAAACCGTTAAAGTTGGTGAAACACCAAAAGCTGAAGATTCTATCGCGAACCTGAAAGACCTTCCACAAGGTACCAAGGTAGCCTTCAAGGAACCAGTGGATACCAAGACTCCAGGTGAAAAACAAGCGACAGTTGTGGTAACCTACCCAGACGGTTCAAGCGAAGAAGTTCCTGCTAAAGTCCAAGTCAAAGACTTAACCGACGCAGAAAAGAACGAACCACAATCTAAGGACCAAACCGTCAAAGTTGGTGACACGCCTAAGGCCGAAGATTCCATCGCAAACTTGAAAGACCTTCCACAAGGTACCAAGGTAGCCTTCAAGGAACCAGTAGATACTAAGACACCAGGTGACAAACCAGCTACTGTTGTAGTAACTTACCCAGACGGTTCTACGGATGAAGTTCCAGTCAATGTTAAAGTCAATGACTTAACCGATGCTGAAAAGAACAACCCACAAGGTCAAGATATAAACACTAAAGTTGGTGAAACACCAAACGCTAAAGATGGTATCAAGGATGCCGACAAGTTACCTCAAGGCACCAAGTTCGACTTCAAGGAACCAGTTGACACTAAGACTCCAGGCGATAAACCAGCTACAGTCGTTGTAACTTACCCAGATGGTACTAAGGATGAAGTTCCTGTCAATGTTAAGGTTTCTGAAAACCCAACCCAAGCTGAAACAACTAACCCAACCGTCCCAGCTAAGACCGAAGTTGAAAACAAAGATAGCTTAACCCCAGAAGAAAAAGATGCGGTTAAGAAAGCTATCGAGGATGCCAACAAAGACAAGTTCCCTGCTCCTAAGGAAGGCGAAAACCCAACAACTGTTGAAGTAGGCAAAGACGGCACAGCTACCATCACCTACCCAGATGGCTCAAAAGACACCATCCCAGGTACTGACTTAGTCGTTGAACGGCCTAAGACAACTGTTGAAGGTACGCCTAAGCCAGTCAAAGCAACGGATGAACCTCAAGACACCGGCCTTGTTGTTAAGAACCAAGACGACAAGACCCCAACTAAGGTGACTGCTAAGGACGAAGACGGCCAAGACGTTCCTGTAACCGTTGACCCAGAAACTGGTAAAGTTTCCGTAACTCCAGGTACCAATGTTGATGGTCCAATCACTGTCACTGTTGAAGATAAAGACTTACCAGACGGTAAACAAAGCTTCGAAGTTCCAGTTGAAGGTCATGAAAAGGGTCGCGACGACAACAATTCAGGTAAGACTCAAGCAGACTTAACTGACCCAACTAAGCCAGCTAAGACTGAAGTCGAAGATAAGACTAACTTAACCCCAGAAGAACAAGCTAAGGTTAAGAAGGCTATCGAAGACGCTAACAAGGATAAATTCCCAGCGCCTAAGGAAGGTCAAAACCCAACTACTGTTGAAATCGGCAAGGACGGTACTGCTACGATCACCTATCCAGATGGCTCTAAAGACACCATCCCAGGTACCGATTTAGTAGTCGAAAGACCTAAGACCACCGTTGAAGGTACGCCTAAGACTGTTAAGCCAACTAACGACCCTCAAGACACCGGCCTTGTTGTTAAGAACCAAGACGACAAGACCCCAACTAAGGTGACTGCCAAGGATGAAGATGGCAATGACGTTCCTGTAACTGTTGATCCAGAAACTGGTAAAGTTTCCGTAACACCAGGGACTAAGGTTGACGGCCCAATCACTGTCACCGTCGAAGATAAAGACTTACCAAATGGTAAACAAACATTCGAAGTGCCAGTGGAAGGTCATGAAAAAGGTCGCGACGATAACAACTCAGATAAGACTCAAGCAGATCTAACAGACCCAACCCTTCCAGCTGAAAAGACTCCTGTTGCTGATAAGAACCACTTAACGGATGACGAAAAAGCCCAAGTTAAGAAAGCTATTGAAGACGCCAACAAGGATAAATTCCCAGCTCCTAAGGAAGGCCAAAAACCAACAACTGTTACCGTGGATGACAAGGGTAATGCAACCATTACCTACCCAGATGGATCTAAAGACACCATCCCTGGCGACCAATTAGTCCGTGAAAAGACTAATGTTGACGACACTGCGGTTAAAGCTGTTAACCCAACCGATGAAAAACAAGGTACCGGCGTTAAAGTCAACAACCCTGATAAAGACACCAAGGTAACCGCTAAGGATGAAGATGGCAAGGACGTTCCTGTAGTCATAAACCCAAGCACTGGTGAAGTTGAAGTTACCCCAGGCAAGAACGTGGATGGCCCGATTACCGTTACTGTCACTGACCCAGATCTACCAGGTGGTAAGAAGGAAATCACTGTTCCTGTTAAGGGACATGAAGCTGGACGCGATGACAACGGTTCAGACAAGACCCAAGCCGACTTAACTGATCCAACTGTTCCGGCTAAGACTGAAGTCGAAGACAAGAACCACTTAACAGATGACGAAAAAGCAAAAGTTAAGAAAGCTGTCGAAGACGCCAACAAGGACAAGTTCCCAGCTCCTAAGGAAGGTCAAAACCCAACTAAGGTTGAAATCGGCAATGATGGAACTGCAACCATTACCTATCCAGACGGTTCTAAGGACACCATCCCAGGTACAGACTTAGTCGTTGAAAGACCTAAGACCACCGTTGAAGGTACTCCTAAGACAGTTAAACCAACCAACGATCCTCAAGACACTGGTCTCGTGGTTAAGAATAAAGACGACAAGACGCCAACCAAGGTGACTGCCAAGGACGAAGACGGCAATGACATTCCAGTAACTGTTGATCCAGAAACTGGTAAAGTTTCCGTCACCCCAGGTGCTAAGGTTGATGGCCCAATCACTGTGACTGTTGAAGATAAAGACTTGCCAGAAGGTAAACAAAACTTTGTCGTTCCAGTCGAAGGCCACGAAGCCGGCCGCGACGATAACGGTTCAGATAAGACTCAAGCAGACTTAACGGACCCAGTCGTTCCAGCTGAGAAGACTCCAGTTGCTGACAAGACCAACTTAACCCAAGAAGAAAAAGATGCGGTTGAGAAAGCTATCGAAGATGCCAACAGGGATAAATTCCCAGCTCCTAAGGAAGGTCAAAACCCAACTAAGGTTGAAATCGGCAATGACGGTACCGCAACCATCACTTACCCAGATGGCTCGAAAGACACCATCCCAGGTGACCAATTAGTCCGTGAGAAGACTAATGTTAACGACTCTGTGGTTACACCTGTTGACCCAACGGATGAACAACAAGGCACTGGTATCAAGGTTAACAACCCTGATAAAGACACCAAGGTAACCGCTAAGGATGAAGACGGTAAGGATGTTCCTGTTGTCATTAACCCAACAACCGGTGAAGTTGAAGTAACTCCAGGCACCGATGTTGACGGACCAATCACTGTTACAGTTGAAGATCCAGACCTCCCAGGCGGCAAACAAGAAGTTACTGTTCCAGTTAAGGGACACGAAGCAGGTCGCGATGACAACGGTTCTGATGAGCCTAATACACCAAGTGAAACAGTTGAAAAGACCACAGTAGATGACTCACAAGTCAAAGAAGTTAACCCAACGGATGAACAACAAGGTACTGGAATCAAGGTTAATAACCCTGATAAAGACACCAAGGTAACCGCTAAGGATGAAGACGGCAAGGACATTCCTGTTGTCATCAACCCAACAACCGGTGAAGTTGAAGTGACGCCAGGCTCCGACGTTGACGGTCCAATTATTGTCACCATCACTGATCCAGAATTACCAGGTGGTAAGAAAGTAGTTGTGGTTCCAGTTAAAGGCCATGCTGTAGGTCGCGATGACAATGGTTCTGACACGGTCGTAGCACCTAGCGATAACGCCCAACCCGCTCAACCAGTCGCTCCACAAGCAAATACGGTAAAATCGGGACACGCAGGTCATGGCAATCAAGTTGCTCAACCAGTTCATACCAGCACTGGGGTACAAGCAGCAACGACAAAAGCAAATCAACCATCAGCTAATAAAGCAAGCTCTGCCAAAGTACAAAGTCAACTTCCTCAAACAGGTGCAGTTGCTGGTTTAGCAAGCTCATTAGCCCTAGCTCTTATCGGAGCCGGTAGTATTCTTGCTCTTGGTAAAAGAAGAAAAGAAGACTAAACCATTGATTTGACTTCATAGTCCAAAAAGCTCTCATACATAAGTATGGGAGTTTTTTTGTGCCTTGATTAAGTTAAAAAAGTATATTTAGATAGGGAGATTAGCATAAAATAGTACAAAAACGCTTTCATTATGCACATTAATTGTATTTTTATAGATAATAAGTCAACAGCGAACTTTATACAATCCCGTCATGACGCTAAAAACGGCAATTATCCTAACCTTAAGTCAAAGTGAAAGATAAATTAAGATTTGTTCTTTTAAAATATAATTATTATACTTAAGGAGTAAGGTATGTAATATTTCGAATGGATATATCCAAACAGGAGGAATAATATGGTTGGGAAAAATAACCTTCAAGTTAAGAAGGAAAAACGAGCTAATAAGTTCTACCGTTACTCCATTAAACGTTTGAGTGTTGGTGTAGCATCGGTAGCTGTTGCGGCTGGCTTATTATTTGCCGGTGATGCGGCTGTAGTAGAGGTAGCTGCGGCAGAAGTCAGTGAAGAAAGCAGTGAGCTTGTCCTTAATGAAGGAGAGTCAACTGCTGAGGAGAAAGCAGCACCAGTCGCTGAAGAAACTCCCGCTGCGGAAGAAGCGCCAGCAGAGCCAGTTGCAGAAACAGCTCCAGTTGAGGAAGAAACGGCACCCCTTGCAGAAGCAGAAGAGGTTCCAGTTGAAGAAACTGCTGTTCAAGCTGAAGCAGAAGAAGAAGTTGACCCTCAAATGGTGACTTATGCGGCGCCTGAGAATGGGCCTGAAGTGAATACTGGAGAAACAGGATCTGAAGGGCAAGTTAACAGCCAATATGAACCTTATGCCAGCCAAGAAGCGACTTACTATCGTTACGGCCGGGTAGGGGATGCCAAGCAAGCGGTTAATAATGTTGCTGAGTTACCAGATGATGCCCAGTACGAATTTGTTGACCCTCAAGTATTCCAAACCGTTGGGCTCAAGAAAGCTGACGTGAAAGTAACTTATGCTGATGGGTCTTATGATATCGTTAAAGTGCCTATCGAAGTTAATAATGCCTATGAACAAGATGGCCAGACTTATTCGGGTACCATGATCCAAGACTTAACCCGTCCTGAGAAGAAGAACGAAGCAGAAACGCCATTGACTGTCAGCGTTGAGGATGTAGCCAGTGCCGCAGCCCAAGATAGTACGACCTTGAATATTGAATTTGCGACCCAATTTATTGGGAACCAGAATGGGCGTAATCGATATGTTTATCTTGGCCTAGATGACCGTTTAGCCTCCCATGTTACCCAAGTGGTTGGTTCCGGTCCTAAGTCATCGGCGGGGACAGATTTCTCAGACTACAAATTTGAATGGGAACGGGTGGCCCTGCCTAATGGGACATTGACGAACTCTTGGCGCCGGATTATGGCAGACAAGACAACAGCAGCCTATAGAGACAATCCATCTGTCTTTAACGGGACGGAAGTATCTATTGGTCAAGTGGGTTACGCAACCGTTCATTTAGACCAAACCATTAAAGATATTATTGCTTCCGACCAAAATAAAACCTCAAATGGGGATTGGATGGTTACCGCTCACATCTTAGATAATGATGGCAAAGTCTTAGACAACACCATTAATACGGTAACTGTTAATACAGAGACACCTCCTTATAAAGAATTAAATAACGCCACAAGGACTCAGGAAAAATGGTTCACCAATGCAGGGGGACGCTATAAGTACTTCCAAGAAGCCAATAATGGCAATGGGGGCCTCGTCTTCACCCAACATATCACTAAGAGCTCTGGGAGTACCTTAAATGGTTATGGGGCACAACCTAACCGGGAATGGGCTTATCGTTTCGAGATTGATGAACGTATCTTGCCATATATCGATTCAGTGGATGCCCACTTCATGTCTGAAGCCCAAAGCCCTGAAGTTTACCATGCTGAAGATGACCACCGTGCTCGTTTCGCTAATGAGTCGACAGGCTTAGGTGGTAGACAGCGTGAAGGCTGGGTGGATTATGAACACCGGGTCAACTTAGGAAACGGGAAAATCCAAACTTCCTATACGGGTCTAAAAGATGGCAATGGCCAGCCTCAAACCGGCCTTAATGGCTCTAAGTCGCCAGTAGAAATGTTCGACAACCGTGTCGATCCTAATATGCCGGAAAAAGTTGGCGGCTATCGTTACGGTGATAGTGAACTAGAAGTAGGTCAAGGTTACTTCACCTTGGATACAGTTGCCGCTAATGTGGACTCTAGACAAGTTAACTTCAACCCTGGCTTCTCTTATCCAGCCGGCGTTCGGATCGTTTTAAACCTTAAAGATGGCGTGACCCTAAATGACATCCTGGCAGAGAACAAGGGCCGTGATGAAAACTTTGGTGTGATCGGTTACTTTGTCAATAGCAAGGACGAACTCATCCCTAATACCCATGCGGATATGTTCATGAGCGTTCCTGATGTGGACGGGGACGGGGTTGTCGATGATATTGACCCTAATATCGAAACAGAAACACCACAACCATCTGAAGCAGATGCTAATGACCCAACCGGCAAGAACCTGGAAACCCCACAAGATGTTACACCTGCTGCGGCAGATGGCATTGCCAATAAAGATGCTCTACCAGCTGATACCTCTTATGAATGGGAATCTCCAGTCGATGTTTCTAGCCCTGGCGAGAAAGATGCCGTTGTCATCGTTAACTACCCAGACAATTCACAAGACCGTGTGCCGATTAAGGTGACCGTTACTGAAGCACCAAAAGAACAAGATGCCGATAAGTACGAACCAAGTGCTGAGACAGTAACTAAAGAACATGGTCAAGCACCTACTGAAGAAGAAGTTAAGAACGCCGTCGATGTTCCAGGCTTCCCATCAGATGGGCAACAACCAACCGTTACAGTTGACGATCCAAGTCAATTACCAGATGGAAACACGGTGGGTACAAGTCAGGTTCCAGTTACTGTGACCTATCCAGATGGCTCCAAAGATCCGGTAGAAGTTCCTGTTACAGTTAAGGAAGCAGACCGGACCCCAACCACTGTCGAAGGCCAACCAGCAAGTGTTAAGCCAGATGGGACCGAACAAGAGACAGGCTTAACTGTAGCCAATCAGGATGAAACAACGCCTACAACCGTAAGCGCCAAGGATGAAGATGGCCAGGATATTCCTGCTACAATCGACGAAAACGGGAATATTAAAGTAACTCCATCTAATAACATTGATGGTCCAATTGCTATAACCGTTAGTGATGAAGACTTACCTAGTGGAAGTCAAGAGTACACTGTTCCGGTAGAAAATCATGCAGCGAACCAAGATGACAATGGATCAGACATTGAAACCGTCCATGTCACTCACAGTATCAAAGTCGACGGCCAGATTCTAGATGTTCAGGAAGGTAAAACACCTGAGGAATCCTTACCTGAAGAATTTAGAAACATTAAAGTCACCCTAACCAGCACAGAAGATCCTTCTGTTCAATTTGAAAGTGGCTCAAGATGGGTTGGTGGAACAGGATTCCCTGTAACTAAAAACTTTGACTTAGCGAAAATTCCTTCAGGTGAATACAAGGTGACTATCGAAGGCTTCGATCCAACTAACTCAGATTATGAAATTGCTGATAACGGCTTGACCGATGGTGGCACTTTAACAGTGACAAATAATCTTGGTAACCAATTCATTAACTTTGTTACTAAGGAAACTGACTCTGAACGGACCCCAACAACAATAGAAGGCCAACCTATACCTGTTAAAGCAGATGGGACCGAACAAGAGACCGGTTTAACAGTAGCTAACCAGGATGACGAAACGCCTACAAGCGTTAATGCTAAAGATGAAGATGGAAATGAAGTTCCCGCATCTATCGATGAAACAGGCAAAATCAAAGTGATACCATCAGACAAGGTTGATGGTCCAATCACAGTGACGGTCTCTGATCAAGACCTTCCAGAAGATAGTCAAGAATTCACCATTCCAGTTGAAGGCCATGAAGCTGGTCGTGATGACAATGCGCCTAAAGCCGAAATTGGTGGCTCAGTGAAACCAGTTGACCCAACAGACGAAAAACAAGGCACTGGTATCACGGTAACCAACACAGATGACCAAACAACAGTAACTGCAACAGACGAAGACGGCAAGGATATTCCAGCTAAAATTAATCCAGAAACTGGCGAAATTGAAATTACGCCAGGTGAAGATGTGGATGGACCAATTGATGTGGTGATTGAAGACGAAGACCTACCAAATGGAAAAGCTACCATTCCAGTTCCAGTCAACGTTCATGAAGACGGTCGAGACGACAATGCACCGAAAACTGAAATTGGCGGTGCGGTTAAGTCAGTGGATCCAAGTGATGAAAAACAAGGCACCGGCATTACGGTTACCAACCCAACTGATCAAACGACAGTTACTGCGACTGACGAAGACGGTAAGGAAGTTCCAGCTGAAATTAACCCAGAAACTGGCGAAATTGAAGTAACACCAGGCACTGATGTTGATGGTCCAATCGATGTTGTAATTGAGGATGAGGACTTGCCAAACGGTAAAGCAACTATCCCAGTTCCAGTCAACGGTCATGAAGATGGACGTGATGATAATGGTTCTGAAGACAAGCCGGCTACTGAACAAACCCGTGTTGATGACAGCCAGGTTAACCCCGTAGATCCGAGCGATGACCAACAATCAACTGGTATTGTTATTGTAAACCCTGATGATGAGACAAAAGTTTCTGCTAAGGACGAAGATGGTAAAGATGTGCCAGTAGAAGTCGAAACAGATGGACGTTTTGGTGAGGTCAAAGTAACCCCAGGAACAGATGTCGACGGTCCAATCACCATTACTATCGAAGATCCTGAATTGCCAGAGGGTAAACAAGAAGTAACCGTTCCAGTTAATGGCCATGAAGCAATGCGCGATGATAATGCACCTAAGACTGAAATTGGTGGCGCTGTTAAGTCAGTGGATCCAATAGACGAAAAACAAGGCACCGGCATTACGGTTACTAACGCAGATGACACGACAACAGTAACCGCATCTGACGAAGACGGTAAAGAAGTTCCTGCTGAAATTAATCCAGAAACTGGTGAAATTGAAGTTACCCCAGGCACCGATGTGGATGGTCCAATTAAAGTAGTTATTGAAGATGAAGACCTCCCTAATGGTAAAGCTACCATTCCAGTTCAAGTTAATGGCCACGAAGCAGATCGTGATGATAACGCATCTGAAGAAGATACAGCTAAGACTGAAGTTGGAGGCGCTGTTAAACCAGTCCATCCAAGTGATGAAAAACAAGGAACTGGTATTGTTATTACTAATCCAGACGAAACGACTACAGTGACCGCAACTGATGAAGACGGTAAGCAAGTTCCTGCCGAAATCAATCCAGAAACTGGCGAAGTTGAAGTCACCCCAGGAACAGATGTTGACGGTCCAATCAAAGTAGTTATCGAAGATGAAGACCTACCAAGCGGCAAGGCTACTATTCCAGTTCAAGTCATTGGCCATGAAGCAGGTCGCGATGATAACGGTTCTGAGGACAAACCAGCCACTGAACAAACCCGAGTTGACGACAGTAAGCTGAATCCAGTGGATCCGACTGATAACCAACAATCAACCGGTATTGTGATCGTAAATCCAGATGCAGACACTCAAGTTACTGCTAAAGATGAAGATGGCAAAGACGTGCCAGTAGAAGTTGTCACAGACGGCCGCTTTGGTGATATCAAGGTAACACCAGGTACAGATGTTGACGGTCCAATTACCGTTATCATCGAAGATCCTCAATTACCAGGTGGAAAACAAGAAGTGACTGTTCCAGTCAACGGTCATGAAACCGGGCAAGACGATAATAATCCTGATCAAGATACATCTAAGACAGAAGTTGGTGGTGCAGTTAAACCTGTTTATCCAAGCGATGAAAAACAAGGTACTGGTATTATTATTACTAATCCAGATGAAAACACCACAGTAACAGCGACTGATGAAGATGGAAAAGAAGTGCCTGCTCAAATTAATCCAGAAACGGGTGAAATTGAAGTTACTCCTGGTACTGACGTTGATGGTCCAATCAAAGTAGTTATCGAAGATGAAGACCTACCAAGAGGTAAGGCTACCATCCCAGTTCAAGTGGTTGGACATAAAGCAGGTCGTGATGATAATAAATCTGAAGACACACCAGCGGATAAACCAACAGACAATGAGGACACCTCTCATGTTCCAGATGAACCAAGCGGTGATAATCAAGATACTGGAAATATTATTACTGATCCAGATAAGGATACTGGCATTAAGGATGACAATGCTGAGGAAGATGATGAAACTGAACCAGCTTCCAATCCAGTTGTTCCAGTAAATCGTCATGAAGAAGACGAATCTTCCAAAGTAGAAGAAACTGTTGAAAATACAAAGGCTTCTCAAACTGATCCTTCAAAAACATCTCATGATGTTAAGGATAATGAAGGCGGCCAATCTTCAGAGGCTAAAGTAAGCACTGCTAGAGTTCACTCCAAACTCCCTCAAACAGGTGCAGTTGCTGGTCTAGCAAGCTCATTAGCCCTAGCTCTTATCGGAGCCGGTAGTATTCTTGCTCTTGGTAAAAGAAGAAAAGAAGACTAAACCATTGTGATTTGACTTCATAGTCCAAAAAGCTCTCATACATAAGTATGGGAGTTTTTTTATTTCATTAATAAGCTGATTGAATTAAATAATGTATAACTTTTTTAAAATGTAAAATAAGAACTATAAAATGAACAATATTGTTCTTATACAGAACAAAATAATGTTCTTTTATGTGTTAACTTTTATAAATTTAAATGAACAGGAAGGCCTTCGTGACAGGGCTTAGAAGCTAAATTATAGATTATATTTCTAAATAAAAAGACAAATTAAGATTTGTTTTTTTAAAGTTAATTATTATACTGTAAATTAAAGGGGATAAATCAAATGGTATTTTAAATATCATTTAAAAACAAATGTGTATATTATTTATAAATAAGACCTATTTATAGACATCTATAAAGGGAGGTTATGGATATATAAATAGATAAAATAATAAATTATCTCTTTTAAAAATTTATATACATTGTATTTTTTTTTTTTTTTAGGTACTATATCTTTACAAAGTTCTTATTTAAAAAACAAATATGTACGAGTATAAGGAGGACACATATGGTTGGAAAAAATAACTACCAAGTGAAAAAGGAGAAGCAGAGTAATAAATTTTACCGCTACTCCATCAAGCGCCTAAGTGTCGGCGTGGCTTCTGTGGCTGTGGCTGCGGGGCTCCTCTTTGCGGGGGATGTCCAAGTGGCTCGGGCTGCTGGGACCAATGACGCCGTGAATGGCGACTTGAACTTAACTGTTGAAGAACAAGGTAAGGTTGATGAGACAGCCAAAGAAAATGAAAATCAGCCAAATACCCAAAAAACGACCAGTGACCCAGTCACCAAGCAAGTGATTCCTGCAGACGGTGGTGTGGCTGAAACCATCGAAACGGAAAAGGACTTGAAAGTTCAAGACCCTAAACTAGCTGAAAAAATTGAAAGCCAATCAGATAACGGGGCTTCTGATGGTGCAGTTTCAACGAAGCCAGCGCCTAAAAAACCTGCTTTAGAAGAACAGACGGAAGTTGCTAACGCACCCACAACAGATGAAGATGGGACCGAGCGTACAGGTCAACCGCTCAATTCTAATGATTTGAATGCGGCTCTTGATCAAAAAAATCCTGACGGTACCCTAAAACAAAATAATATCCGTGACTTTGGGATTGATATTGAGGACTTAACTGAAGAAGAGAACTTAGCTAAAGATACCCTTAAAATCGAAAACCATGTCTATCTAGAAACGGTGCCGCCAACAGATCGTTATGAAGTCCGCTACGAAATTGATGAACGATTAGCTAAACATATTAGCGATATTCGTTACATCGCTAAAGAGAGTGATAAGACATCCGACCGTGATTTCTCTTTCACCCGGATGCAAGATGCTGAAGATCCAAGCAAGTTATCCAATACCTGGCGAGCTAATGCCTTTGATGTGAATGTTGTTTCAACTTCAAGCAATCCCAACGCCTGGAATAACTATGATTCTGTTTTTGGATCTTCACAAATTGGTTTTTCAAGATTAGCGACAGTTCAAGTTCAATTTAATAAATCAATAGCAGAAATTCTTGGAGCATATCCCGACGCACGTCGCCGTAATGAACTATTCTTCAATGCTTATATCTACGATCCAGTAGAAAAGAAAATTGTTGAAGGCACCATAGACACAGCAGTCGTTAAGACTGAAGATACGAATTTAGATAAGTTACAAGCAGCTGGTCATGCCCAAGAAGTTCAAGGCGAATATTCTAATTCTAACGGTTTGGGACAGTATGTTGAAGGTGGCACTTACAACCCGCACACTGGCCAATACGATGAAAATGCCAAAATACGAGGCATTGCGGTTGACCAATACTTTACCAAGAAATCGTCAAACAGTAGTCCAGATTCACCAGCCAGCTACCACTTCCAAGCGGATGAACGTTTACTGCCATATATTAAAGGTGTAGGGATTTACCAACTGTCTGATGGCTCAAGAGAATTCGATCCGAAGTCTCAAGTCTTCTATAATGGCCTAATCCTACATGCAAAAGGCGGGGTAGCTAAGACTCTACCAATCGCTAATGGGGGCGGACTAGAAGGTAAATTTGACCAATACTTCTTAGACTACAATCCAAGAACTGGTGCCGGACGTTTCCGTTTAGATCCTAACGACAAGGTTCAATTCAACGAAGGAGATGGTGCTAACCCTTCATCTGTTCGGGTAGTCTACTATCTCAAAGACGACGTGAACATTAAGGATCTTGTGCCAAATAGCCTCGACCAACGCTATGTCTTTAACGGTTTCTTCTTAGATGAGAAGGGAAACTATGTCGCTAACACGGAAGCTAACATTGGCTACAACTTCGGCGACTTCTCTGGCGACCCAAGCCCAATTACTAACGAAGGTAATCCTGGTGTGGATGATAGCTCACGGACTAATCCAAAAGAGGATGAATTGCCAAAACCAGCTAAACCTGAAATTAACTATGAGTTAGCGGGCCAAAATCGGACTGTTCTGCTCAATACAGAAGTGACAGCAAAAGATTTAGCTCAAAACTTAACGAAGACAGCAGATGGCCAAACCGTAGACCTTCCAGAAGGGACCAAGTTTAGCTTCGCCGATGATGAAGCGACTCAAGCTGCCTTGGTGGAATTGTTCGAGAAGGATGCAGACGGCAATGATAAGTTAGACGCTGAAGGCAACAAGATTTCACGCGGCTTCTTTGTAGATACCTCTAAAGTCGGTCAAAAAGAAGTCAAAGTGGTTGTAGAATTGCCACGTTCATCGACTTCTAACTTGATTTCTGGACTGGTTGATGTCAACAAGCGTCCAGGTGAATCCGGCCAAAAAGTTTCTGAAGAACGCTTCATCCCACAAAGCAATGAAGACTCTCGCAATGAAAACTCAGAAGGCTTCTTCAACAACCAAGTTCACCAATTAGCAGATGCAATCACACCAGAAGCTCAAGCTCAAAATGAAATTGATGTGACCATTTCTAGCTTGCTCCATGGTATTCCAAGTTCAAGCTTAGAAACCTTGAAGAAGTGGGACTATGTTATTGAATTCTCAGATAATTTAGCTAAGCACATTACCAAGGTTGAGAATGGTTCTGGTACTGAATTCGAACGGATCGTTAACCGTAACGGTGACAAGACCAATTCTTGGAGAATGCGTGCTTGGGGTGGAGCAGCAGACCGCGAAGCTTTGATGACCAATACAGCGGTTGGTGCCCAGTACAATTACCCCGCTAAGGTAACCTTAGATACGTCGATCAAGTCCATTATTGATGAGGCTGAACAAGAATTGGGACGTCCTGTCACTAACGGGGACTTTGGGTCGACAGCCTTCATCTACAATAATGCCAACAAGGCCATGATCGAAGGCTCTTACTCTTCAACCTTTATGAAGGTCAATCCAACCCAATATGATGAAAAAGTGGCTAACGATAATGTGGCTAAGAACCCAACCTTCAATAACTGGTTCCGTCTCTCTGGTGGAGAAGTCAGCTACAAGGAAGGCGACGAAGTGAGTCCATATACAGGGTTGACCGGAGACAAGATGCGTGGCTTTGTCTTTGACCAAATCTTCGCTAAGCAAGGTGGGTCATCACTGAACACAGCCGGTGCGACGACTGACCCGATCCACTACCACTACACCGTGGACCAACGTCTCCTACCATATATTGAGTCAGCTGAACTCTATTATGTACCAAACGGAAAAGACTACTACAACAACTCAGCAGTGGGCTTGGATAAGAACTATATCCCTCAAGCCAAAGTCTTCTTCAACGGCTTAGATTCACGTAATGATGACTTCCAGAGTGAATTCAACCGAGAAACGGGCGAAGGCGTCTTCAAGCTTGATCCACAGAACGATACGGTCAGCCGGATCTTCAACTTTAACAACTCTCACTTGGATCCCGCAGCTGCTCGGATTGTCTACAAACTACGTGATGGTGTAACGACTGAAGATATCCTCAAGGCTTATCCAGATGCCAGCTTTGCCTTTACCGGGTATCTGACCCTTGATTCAGGTCCTGTTGTGCGTAACTCCAACGCCAATGTAGGCTACCGGATTTCAGATATCGATGGCGACGGCCGTCCTGATGAATTCCAAAATGATCGTTTGGCTAATTTAACTGAAGAAGAAAAACAAGTCCTCTCTCCAGTTGAGAAAGCGATCGTCAATGAAGGCCTCACAGGAACCAACGCCAATATCCTGGTTCAATCTGCCCGTGACAAAGACACCAGCATCCATGGTGTGGTCAACACAGGCTTTAGCGAAGAGGATGCACCAAGCGTTCAAGCGGCACTGGTTAACCCCGACGGTAGTGTGACTGAACTCGGAACATCAGCAGTTGACCCACAAAGCGGCGAATATAAGATCGCGCTGCCTGAAGGCCAAAGCTTGACTCAAGGCCAAGATATTCTGATTACTTTAACCACAGGGGGCAAGACCCACTCAGCTAACTACACCACAGTCGGCGAAGGCAACCCAGAAGTTACCGCTAAGGTTGATGTGCTTGATCTTAAAGACATCAACAGCGACCAAAGAGTAGCCAAGGGTCAAGAAATGACTGGTGTTAAGGTTGATCAATTTGTTGATGCTGCTGGTCAAACTAACCCAGCTAGCGTTGAGAACGGTCAAGTTCACTTCGCGACTGTCGATACAGATGGTCAAACAGAAACTGAACCACTCGCTAATGAATTGAGTGTTCGGATTGCAACCACGGATGACCAAGGCAATGTGACCTACCAAGACCTTGCGAGCGCAGGCTTAACTTATGATCCTGCCACTGGCCAAGTGACGGGTAGCCCAATCTTGCCTGAAGGTGAAGAAGAACATACTTACACCATTGTGGTTGATGCCAAGAATGCGAAGTCAGGGGATGCGACCAACCGGACCTTTACGGTAACCGTTTATAGCCAGGCTTCTGAATATACGCCAGCCTATGAAGCGGTTGATGTGGTCCCAGGCGACAAGGCAGAGACTGCAAGTCCAAGCTTTACCGATTCTAAGCATGAACCTGCTCAACCAGCCTTAGACCCAGAAGCTGCTTACACTGCACCAGAAACTGTTGATGTTGATGGGACTAGTGTAGCGGTTCATGTGGACCCACAAACAGGTGTGGTAACTGTTGATCCAGCTGAAACAGCCAAGGTTCCTGGCAAGGCTATTACGGTTCCTGTTACGGTGAAATACCAAGACGGATCAACCGACCAAGCCAATGCAACCATCAATGTGACTGATCCAGAATTTATCGACCGGACCAATGATCCAGATGCTCCTGTTCCTGCAGGCTACAAGAAGGTTGAACTCCTTGCAGGACAAGGCGTGACATCTTTTGAAGGCGGCGACAAGACTTATCACGTTAAGGAAGGTACCAAGATTCCAGCTGATAAGATCCCAACGCCTACCGCTGCTGCAGGTTATGAAAATCCTGTCTGGGACAATGATCCAGCTCAAACCGTAACAGCTGATAGCCCATCACGCTTTACTGCGACCGCAAGTCCAGCACCTGAAGCCGACACCACCGCCCCAACCATCACCGTTTCCGCTAAGGATATCCAAGCGACAGAAGGTCAGCCAATTGACCCAGTCTCTGTAACAACCGATGATCCGGAAGCGACCGTGACGGTTAACGGCCTACCTGAGGGCTTGACTTACAACTCTGAGACCAAGCAGATCGAAGGAACGGTTCCAGCGGGTACGGTGCAATGGGCGGATGACCAAGATGAGTCCCGCGACTTCCCAGCGACCGTGAAGGCAGTCGATCCATCAGGCAATGAAGCGACTGAGCCAATCAATGTCACTGTTCTTCGCGACACAGACGGCGACGGCCAAGCGGATAAGACCGATGAAGACGACGACAACGACGGCATTCCAGACACCGACGATGACGCGTCTAAGGTATGGGACGGCCTCGATGCCCAAACGACGGATGTGACAGCGACCAACGGCCAAGAAGTGCCCGCCAACACCAAGGTGGTTACACCAAACAAACCAGGCGCTAAGGTGACCACACCAGCTCCAGTCGACGGCCTGTCTGTTGACGAGAATGGCAACCTGGTCGGCACACCAAGCGTGGACTTCCAACCAGGCGAAAGCGAAAAAGTCGTTGAAATCCCTGTTGAAATTACCTCGACTGGTACTGGACAAAAAGATGATCAAGGTCAACCAACTGACGAAGCCATTCAACGGACCGTTAAAGTGACCGTAACTAATCCAAATCCGGCTGAGACACCAGCGGAATCCAGCGTGGAAGTGACCCCTAAATCACAAAACGCTCTGGAAGGTAAGGACATTACCCCAGTAACGCCTCAAGCGAACAATGTGCCAGAGGGCGGTTCGGTTAAGGTAAGCATCGATGGCCAAGACACTTATCCAGGTCTGACCGTGGACCCAGAAACTGGTCAAGTAACTGGCCAACCGGAAATCACCGACTGGGCGCCTGAAGAAGAAACCCGGACTATTACGGTAACTGCTGAAGTCCAAGACAAGGATGGCCAACCAGTTAACGATGCAGATGGTAACCCAGTGACCGCTGAATCAACCATCACCGTTTACCGCGACACCGACAAGGACGGCCAACCTGACAAGGATTCTGGTATCCCTCAAGATCCAAACAACCCAAATGTTCCAGGCATCGACCAAGGCGACAAGGACGATGACAACGACGGCTGGACCGACCAAGAGGAAAATGACCGTGGTACCGATCCAAAAGATGAAACTGACTTCCCAGAAGTGACCGAACCAGGCGCTGAAAACGAACCAAGCAAGGACACCACAACCGTGACTGGCAAGACCACGCCAAACACCGATGTGGAAGTTAAGGACAAGGACGGTAAGACTATCGGTACCGGCACCTCCGACGAAAACGGTAATGTTAAGATCGATGTGCCTAAGCAAAATCCTGGCGACAAGGTAACTATCATCCCTGGTAAGAAGGACGACCAAGGCAACTTTACTCCAGTCAAAGACGACCAAGGCAATCCTCAAGGTGGCGCTGAAACGGTCGTTAAGGAAACCCCACAAATTACCAATCCAGGGGCTAAGAACGAACCTGGTTCAGACAAGACCACTGTGACTGGTAAGACCACCGTTCCAAATACGACCATTGAAGTCAAAGACAAGGACGGTAAGACCATCGGCACCGGAACTTCTGACGACAACGGCGACTTCACCATCGACGTGCCTCGTCAAGAAGGCGGCGACACGATTTCTGTCATCCCATCTAAGGACTACACCAATCCAGATGGCAGCGTGGAAACACGGACCGGCGACCCTGTTGAAACGACCGTTACTGAAGACGCTCCAGCTGTAGCCAGTGTCGAAGTCACACCAAAATCACAAAACGCCCTGGAAGGTAAAGACATTACCCCAGTGACGCCGCAAGCGGACAATGTCCCAGAAGGCGCAGCGTTAAAGTGACCATCGATGGCCAAGACAACTATCCAGGTCTGACCGTGGACCCAGAAACGGGTCAAGTAACCGGCCAACCTCAAATCACTGACTGGGCTCCTGAAGAAGAAACCCGGACCATTACGGTTGAAGTTTCTGTCCTAGATAAAGACGGCAAGCCTGTCAACGACGCAGATGGTAATCCAGTGACCGCTGAATCGACCATCACCGTTTACCGCGACACCGACAAGGACGGCCAACCTGACAAGGATTCCGGTATGCCTGAAGATCCAAACAATCCAAATGTCCCAGGCATCGACCAAGGCGACAAGGACGATGACAACGACGGCTGGACTGATCAAGAGGAAAATGACCGCGGCACTGATTCCAAGGATGAAAACGACTTCCCACAAGTGACCGAACCAGGCGCTGAAAACGAACCTGGCAAGGACACCACGACCGTGACCGGCAAAACCACGCCAAACACCGATGTGGAAGTTAAGGATAAGGACGGCAATACCATCGGCACTGGCACTTCTGATGACCAAGGGAATGTTAAGATCGATGTGCCTAAGCAAAACCCTGGCGACAAGATAACCATCACCCCAGGTAAGAAGGATGACCAAGGTAATTTTACTCCAGTCAAAGACGACCAAGGCAATCCTCGCGGTGGCGCTGAAACCGTGGTTAAGGAAACCCCACAAATTACCAATCCAGGGGCTAAGAACGAACCTGGTTCAGACAAGACCACTGTGACTGGTAAGACCACCGTTCCAAATACGACCATTGAAGTCAAAGACAAGGACGGTAAGAACATCGGCACCGGAACTTCTGACGACAACGGCGACTTTACGATTGAAGTGCCTCGTCAAGAAACCGGCGACAGCATTACCATCATTCCATCTAAGGACTACACCAACCCAGATGGTAGCGTGGAAACTTGGACTGGCGACCCTGTCGAAACTACGGTTACTGGCCACACCCCAGCAACCAAGCAGGACAAGGACATCTACGAGCCTGAATACAAACCGGCTACCGGTCAACCAGGCACCAAGGTGGAAGTCGGCGAACCAATTTTCAAAGATGAAGACGGCAAGGTGGTTAACCCACCAGCAGGTACCAGCTTCCAACCAGACGCTGGCGAAACCGGCATCACGGTTGACCCTGAAACTGGCGCAGTCGTTGTCGACGTTCCAGCGGACGCTGAGCCAGGCGACACGATCGAAAAATCTGTCACCGTTACCTATCCTGATGGTTCAAGTGAAACGGTAACCATTACGGTTACGGTAGAGGAAAAAGACGGCAGTGGTGTGACACCAGTTCCAACACCTCAACCTGAATCCCAGCCAGAAGAACAACCTGAAGTTGACGATGAAGAAAGACCTGATCAAGAACCAGAAGCAGATGACGACTCTGTTAAAACAGACGACAAGACTGTTTCAGTTAAGACTCAAACTCCTGCAAGGGAAGAAAAGAGCACGACTCAAGCAGAACCTGCCCAAGTCCATACCCAACTGCCTCAAACCGGTGCAGTTGCAGGGTTAGCAAGCTCATTGGCTCTAGCTCTGATCGGAACCGGTTCCATCCTGGCTTTAGGTAAAAAGAAAAAAGAAGACTAATCGCTATTGATTAGCTTCTCTTCCAGCACCTCGCTTAGCGGGGTGCTTTTTTATTAATAAAAGGCAATAAAAAAAGTAGCTCAATCTACATTCTCTAGATTGAGCTACTTTTATTATCGATGTAATTTTCTATTCTTCTAATTGATTTGCTTTTTCCTTGGCGGTCTTAAGGAGATTGGGGCCGACTAATACAATGGCCATCAGTAAGCCAGCGGTTTGGATCCAAAAGATGGTGACATCGGTTAGGCCGTGGATTAATACCACACTGAGCAAACTACAGATTAATGCCAGTTCGGGACGGATACTTGAATATCGCCGCATCTCATTGAGCATCTTTCCTAGCCGGTAAAGGGGATAGACCAGAAGGCTAGACCCGATGATACCGTAAGATAAGAGCGTATCTAGGAAAATATTATGGGCATGCTGGGTATACTTGGTGGTGTATTCACTGTATACATGCATATAAGTCAAGGGACCTTGGCCAAACCAAACATTATCCTTAAAGGCCTGCCAGCCGGTTTGCCAGATGTCAAAGCGGTCGGAAAAGGCATAAGCCAAGTCGTCAAAGCGTGGCATAAGGCCCATCCCCCAAGCGATCAGTCCTAAGATACTGAGACCTAGTAGGGAGTAGATGGCGGTTTTTTTATAGCCAATCACATAAAAGAAAACATAAGAGGCCCCTATAATCACGATGGCACTGGTCCGGCAGCCAGTATAAACAATGGCTAGTAAATTACAAGCAATTAAAAAGAGACAGGTTAATTTTTTAGCTAAATGCTTGGTAGTCTTCATCCGATACATGGCGATAACAATAAAGAATTCCAGCATCATGGCGAAATAATTCGGGTTAAAAAATGTGGCCTCTACCCGGTCAGGGTGAACCTTATTCATGGCGGGAGAAATAAAGGTATAATCCCATTCTGAGATGATATTAAAGTGCTCTAAGAGGGTAAAAATAAAAATGATAATACTTGCAATTAAAGTAATATTTACGATTTCGGACAGATAGTCAGGTCGAACCTGCTTAGTGTAATAAATCGAATAAAGAAGGGCAATTAATAAACCAACTGAGATCAGTCCACCTACCCAATTTTCATGCACAATAGAGATTAAAAAGGCATAAAAAGGGAAGGAAAATAAACTTGTGATTAAAGAGTCATCTGGCCAGTGTTTGGCCGATAGCATTCCTGTTGCCAACAACAAGATAAAAACAACCCCAAAAACAACAATGGTTATATAAAATGGAAAGAACAGGCTGACCAATAAGATGGTCATCAGTATGGATTGAATTGCTCCTGGTAAGAAGGCTTTGCCATCTTCTAGCAAGTAAGTCACCTACTTTCAGAAAGAGTATCAATCCTTTAAACTTTAGCCTAAATCAGCTTAAATTACAATCATTTTAAGCATCTTTAGCTAATTTTTTAAAATTATTTATAAGTGATTGAGCGCTTTCGTTTTAGATCGACAATAAACATGCTAGAATAAACTTATATAGAAAGAGGCGAGTAGAATGACAGATTGGAAAGGCTTGGATCCCAAGGCGTTTAATCGCTATCGCTCCTGGAAGAACTCTAGCAATCCAGGAATTTGTGGATCCTACTGCTGTAGTGTGCTGGTACATTATCATACCCTCAAAGACACCGGGGTCGACTTAGATAAGGACACTTTAGTAGCAGGTTTTAAAGAAATTGTTGATGATAAGCGACCTTATCGCGGAAGTTTTATTTGGGATATCGCCTTAGCTTTATCCATGTTCTGTGAAAAGATGCCTTATCAAGTCAAGGCGGGGTTACTGACTGAGATTAATTTACCAGATTTGATCGATCAGGGTTTTGGGCCATTTATTGTGGGACTCCAAAAGCCGCTAAAAAGTAGCTATGGCAACCATTGGATTGTGGTATACGCCTACAGATATAACCAAGCTGGCCAACTCTTCTACCTTGCCTATGATAACCAAGGACGTAGTCAGGTTGAAGTTCCTGCTAGTCAAAGCTTAACCTACTGTTATTTAGCAGCTAAGGAAGAAGTGACGGCCGATGTCTATATTAGTGATGCAGAAAAAATAAAACAGCTGCAAAGAAAACAAGGCATTGACTTTATTCCAAGTCGGGCTTATCAAGCCCATGAAGCCGTTAAAGAAGCTCAAGAGAAGCGTCGTTTTCTAGGAAAGGATTTTAACGAATGGAAAGATTTGATTATATAGTTATCGGTGGGGGCAGTGCTGGGATTGCTTCTGCTAACCGGGCCGCTGAATATGGAGCTAAGACCCTCATCATTGAAAAAGATGAAGTTGGTGGTACCTGTGTCAACCGGGGCTGTGTCCCTAAAAAAGGCATGTGGTACGGGGCTCATATTCTGGAATTGCTAAGAAACTATGCCCCTGATTACGGCATTGATGCGCCCTTGAAGAACTTTGATTTTCAAACTTTGAAAAAACACCGGGATGAATACATTGACCGGGTTCATGATTCTTACTTCAAGGGCTTTCAAAGCCGGGGAACCCATTATAAAAAGGGCTATGCTAAGTTTGTTGAAGACCATATTGTCGAAGTCGATGGCGAACAATTTTACGGCGAACATATTAGTGTCCTCACTGGTGGCCGTCCTGCCTTACCTGAAGGCATTCCTGGCATTGACTTAGTGGATGTGAGTGATGATGTCTTTAACTGGGACGACCTACCAGACTCCTTACTGATTGTAGGCGCTGGTTATATTGCTGTGGAAATGGCCGGTATGTTGCAAGCATTTGGGGTTGATGTAACGCTAGCCGTTCGTCATGAAACGCCTCTCCGTCACTATGAGCCTAAAATTACTGAATCCTTAATGGAAAATATGAAGAAACAGGGCATTACCGTACTCAGCAACCATAATGTAACTAAAATTGAGAAAACGGCAAATGGGACCTTTAAAACCACTTTCAAAGAAGATGATGAAGTCCTTAGCGACCGGGTACTTTATGCCATTGGCCGTCAACCGAACACGGAAAATATTGGCCTAGAAAATACCTCTATCGAGTTAACCGATAAGGGTTATATCAAGGTCGATGACTACCATAACACGACCGCAGATAAGGTCTATGCTTTCGGTGATGTGATTGGTAAAGTGGAATTAACTCCAGTAGCTATAAAGGTAGGGCGGACCCTATCAGATCATCTATTTAATGGACAAGAACCATTCTATTTAGACTATAATATGGTGCCTTCCATTGTTTTTGCCCATCCACCAATTATTACCATGGGCTATACCGAGGAAGCGGCTAAGCAAGCCTTTGAAGGACAAAAGATTACCACTTATGACACCAACTTTGCCTCAATGATTTCAGGTATGACCTCTAACCGGGAAAAAATTTATATGAAATTGGTTTGCCTAGGCGATGAGGAAAAAATTATAGGTCTCCATGGGATTGGTTTTGGTGCTGATGAAATGTTACAAGGCTTTGCAGTGGCTATCTCGATGGGAGCAACTAAGAAGCAATTTGATCAAACTATTGCCCTCCATCCAACTGGAGCGGAAGAATTTGTTACTATGCGTTAAGTTTGCTTAATGTTTTGAATCTAGCTGGGAGAAAATCCCAGCTTTTTTATGTACATTACGTTTCTAATGATGTATGGAGGGGTTACGTGTTCCAGTCACAGGACGAACGTCCATTTCAAAAACTGTCATCACTCAGACAAGCTGAGCTTATGAAAGTTTTCTCCAATTGCTATAGCTGTTCGAAGCAACGCGAGTTACAGATATAGTATGCGTAGCGGTTTCGTCCTTTGATGTGACTATCACACTATTTTTGTTTTTGAGTAAGCTAGGCTTAAATGGTAAAATAAAGAGAATATGAGAAGTAGTCTGGGAGGGGCATTCTGTGGTTAATCACAAAGTCAGTTCAAGTCAAGAAATTTTAAAAGTCGCCTTACAATTGGTCCAAGAAGAGGGGATCCAAGCAGTCAATATGCGCCGTTTAGCCAAGCGCTGTCAAATATCTTTAGGGGTCTTATATAACTACTTTGAAGATAAGAATGACTTACTGCTACAAACTGTGGCAGCAGTCTGGCGGGATATTTTAATTCCTAATCAATCTGAACATCTCAATCGGTCCAGCCAGCCCTTATCTCAAGCCTTTTTGACTCTTTACCAGTTATTGGCTGCGGGCGCCAAGAAGTACCCCCATTTCTTCTCCCAACATACCTTGGTCTTTTCTCAATCACAAAAGGGA
Source organism: Aerococcus sp. Group 2 (assembly GCF_905125285.1). Classification (NCBI taxonomy): domain Bacteria; kingdom Bacillati; phylum Bacillota; class Bacilli; order Lactobacillales; family Aerococcaceae; genus Aerococcus; species Aerococcus sp. Group 2. The sequence continues at coordinate 132,572 of NZ_CAJHPA010000001.1, forward strand.
CAAGCCAATGCCCAAATGGATCGCTACATCAAACATTTAAAAGGCTATCTCCTCCAGTGCTTAGAAGACGATCCGGCTATTCGCAACCTGGCCTTTGAAAAACACTCAGCAGACCAAGTGGTTGACTTTCTTTTTGCTATCTTTATTAATCAAGTGATGCAGGGAAAGCTGGATATGGAGCTATTCACTGACTTTATCGATCGTTATCTTTATGACCATTAAAAAAGCGGACTTTACTTTTTCAACCGTAAAGTCCGCTTTTAAGTTCATCACATTTTGTTATCAAATACTATAGGGCCCGGATAATGTGGGCAATACCGGAGAATAAGAAGTAAGCCCCAATCATGAAGACTACTGTAAAGTAGGCGGATAGGGGATTAAAGAAGATCGAAATAGCAACGATAATCCCAACAATACCTAGGAAAATGGAGAGGCCTCTGCCAACTGGACTCACAAAACCAACCAGGGAGCTGGAAGTTAAGAGCCCAATTCCTTCAGAAATAAACCAAATGGCTACTAGGAATGGAATGGTGAGGAAACCGATTTCCACATTGAAAAATAAAATAACCCCGATAATTAAATTTAAAATGCCCACAATTAACATGACCGTATAATTTTGATCACTAACTTGTCGTAATTGATGGCGAGTATAGAGGTTCACGATCCCAGAAACAATCGCTCCGGCTGCATAAAAGTAAATTAAGCTCACTAAACTCACTGTTGGATTTCTAAAGCTAATAATGGCAAGAATAATAAAAATAATTCCTACAATGAGTTCGCCCCATTTTACGCCCTGTTGATTTTCATTCATTCTATCGTCTCCTTTGTCAAAATATTTTGTCAATTTATTTTTGAATATATTAATCTTATAAAAAATAAACAATAAGATCAAAGAATTGGCTCATTGCATACCATTAGCTAAGCTAAGAGCTAAATGACTAAGTCAATGGTAAACTATTAATAGAAAAAATTTTATTAGGAGAAAGGGTGTTGTTCGATGAAAATCGGTTTTATCGGCTTAGGAGTCATGGGAAAATCCATGGCCAGTCATTTAATCCAGGCAGGGTATGCTCTTAATGTTTATAACCGAACCAAGAAAAAAGCCCAGCCCTTAATTGACTTGGGGGCTCAGTGGCTTGATTCACCAAGTCAGATCGCTGAACAATCTGATTTAGTGTTCACTATTTTAGGCTACCCGTACGATGTCGAGGAAGTTTACCTAGGGGAAGCAGGGCTCTTTTCAGCTTGCCGGCCTGGGCAAATCTTTGTCGAAATGACCACTTCAAGTCCGACTTTAGCGAAAAGACTTTACCGGGAAGGGCGAGACCGTAAAGTGAGTGTCATAGATGCACCAGTGACGGGAGGAGACATAGGCGCCAGAGAAGGGCGCTTAACTACTTTAGTTGGCGGGGATGAGAAAATTTTAGCTCAAATCAAAGCTGTTTTAGCTACTTTTTGCCAGCAGATTGAGTACTTCGGACCTGCCGGTAAGGGACAAGACGCTAAGATGGCTAATCAAATTATGATTGCTGGGACCATGACCGGAATGTGTGAGGCCCTGGCCTATGCTAAGAGTAATGATTTGAACCTCGGTCAAGTGATTGAGACCTTGAATAGTGGGGCAGCTGCGAATTTCTCCTTGGCCCAATACGGCCCTCGTATTCTAAAAGATGACTATAGTCCTGGCTTCTTTGTTAAACATTTTATCAAAGACCTAAGAATTGCCCTTGAAGTCGCAGAAAAAGAAAATCTCAAACTCCCTGGAACCCAACTGGCTTATGACCTCTATCAAAAACTGGCCCATCAATTTAGTGAAGATGATGGAATCCAAGCCTTAATTAAATTATGGTGGGGCTAGGGGATAAATAATTAAAGGCTATGCCGAGTAAAGTATCTAAAGCCTTAGTGAATCGGTGCTAAGTATTCAGATATTTCTAACTGGCATAGCCTTTTTTATGGTTAAAATCCTAACTTTTCATCTTCAATGCGTTGAATTTCTTGATAGGTTTTCGCCAAGGTGAGGGTTTCATCGACTAATTGCTCTAAGCGTAGAAGCACATCATCGGAAGAAATTTCATTAAGGGTAAAGTCTCTGGCACTCAGGTAGACATAGCGCGGTGTAACATTAGCTTTCATATAGTTAAGAATGGGTTTTAATTGCAATTCAGGAATCAAGTAATGACGGTTAGACCCTGATGAGGCAAAGATCCCCACGGTTTTATATTCCAAGGCCTTCTCTGGCAAGAGGTCAAAGACATTTTTTAAAGAGGCGGGAATGGAAGCCTGGAAGATAGGAGTCCCGATAAAGAGGACATCTGCCTCCATGACGGCTTGAGCGACTTCCAAGGTATCTCCCTTATAATCGAGGAAGTTTCTTCCGTCAGCAAAATCCATTTCCTTGTCTAGTAGGTTAATAAATTGGACTTGGTGGTCACTGTATTGGTTTTTGGCTAAGATATCCAGGATAGCCTTAGCAGCCACTTCGGTTTTATGGCCGACATTGGAGCCGGATAAGACAAGTATTTTCATGATCATTTTCCTTTCTCTATCAATTAGTGAATATTTGCTAAATTTTATTGGTCTGACTTGGTATATTTCTTGACTGCTGGGATGATGGTCTCACCTAAGATATCTATCATATGGAGGACATCTTTAAAAGGAATCCCTCCAAAGTCAATCTGAGCGGTGTAGCGTTGGTTATTGTAGAGTTCGTGTTGGTAAAGGATCTTATCAATGATTAATTGAGGATCGCCAACCGTCAGAGCGTCACGGTAGTCTTTTCCTTGGGCAAAGAGACGCTTATTAAAGCCAGTTCCATTAACCCGCTTCATCCCAGTGTCTAAATGGGGATAAAATTGTTTAAAGGCAGTATCCCGGTCTTCATTGACATAGAGGAAGCCAGAAGTGGTGACTGGCATGGATTCAACATCGTAGCCTTTTTCGCTAAGAATGGACCGGTAGATGTCAATCGATTGTTTAAAGTATTCCGCTGAACCCCCTAGGGTAGTGATATACATAGGGACACCCTTGAGCGCTGCTTTGATAGCGGAGTCTGGTGGCCCACCTACTGCCCGCCAAATTGGCAGGCCATTTTTAGCTCGAGGAATGACCTCAGCGTCATAGAGAGGAGCACGATATTCGCCTTCCCAATTAACCACTTCATTTTCATTAATTTGAAGGAGAAGGTCGAATTTTTCTTCATAGAGAGCCTCATAGTCCTTCACATCGTAGCCTAAGAGTTCAAAAATGCCTAAACGCGATGCCCGTCCGGCTACGACTTCCATGCGGCCATCGGAAATTAAGTCAATGGTGGCGGCATTTTCATAGACTCTGACGGGGTCAGATGTGGAAATGATGGTGGCCGAACTGCCTATTTTAATCTTTGAGGTGGCTTGGGCAATGGCCGATAAGATCACCATATGGGCTTGAGAGACAAAGTATTTTTGGTGGGATTCCCCTAAATGGAAGATATCCACCCCAGCTTGTTCAGCCACTTGGGCCATTTTTATAAATTGTTGGATCCGTTCTTGGGCTGAGACTTCTTCTCCGGTATGAGGGTTAGGCATGTGGTCACCTAAACTATAGAGTCCAAATTCAATGCCTTGACTAGTATCAATTTGGGGAATAATGTGTGGGTTTTCAATTGTCATAGATAATCTCCTTTTCTATTGTCTACGTTTCATTATTTTTGGGTATATTTCTTCACTGTGGGAATAACCTTTTCTGCGAAGAGGTCGAGAGTCCGTCGAATTTCGTCAAAAGGCTGGCCGCCAAAGTCAATTTCACCATTAAAGCGTTGGTGACCGAATAAGTCATACTGCATCAGCAGCTTATCAATGATTAATTGGGGATCACCAACCATGGTGGCTGATTTAACATTTTGTCCTTGGGCAAAGGCGCGTTTGGGGAAGGGTTGGCCGTTGACTAAGGGAAAGCCTGCCTCGACATAGGGCCAGAACTCCTGATAGGCTTGTTGGGTATTTTCTCTAACATAGAGGAAACTCCCGGTTTGGACAGGAATGGCATTCGGATCATAGCCAGCTTCTTGGGCAGCTTCCCTAAAGACCTTAATCCGGTGGGCGAAGGTTTGGTTAGCGCCTGAGAGGTGGGCTTGGTAGATGGGCATGCCTAGTAAACCGGCCCGCCGTGCAGAGTCATTGGAATTACCAATTCCCCGCCAAATGGGGAGTTTACCAGAAGGACGTTCACTACGGGGTTGGACCTTGACCCCATCAAGGTCAGGACGGAATTTTCCTTGCCAAGTGACGGTTTCACTGTCATTGATTTCTTTTAGGAGGGCAATTTTTTCTTCGAAGAGTTCTTCATAATTCTTATAGTCATAGCCAAATAATTCAAAGGCCCCTAGTCGGGAAGCACGCCCGGCAACAATTTCCATGCGCCCATGAGATAAGAGGTCGATGGTTACCGCATCTTCATAGACCCGGACCGGATCTAAGACAGACAGGGTAGTCACCGCTGAACCCAGTTTAATGGTCTTAGTTTCCCGGGCAATGGCTGAAAGAATGATCAAATTCGATTGGGAGACAAAATAGTCTTGGTGGGATTCCCCCACTTGAAAGGCATCAAAGCCGGCTTCTTCGGCCAGTTTTCCCAGTTGGATAATTTCTTCAATCCGCTCTGAGGCAGATAGTTGTTTGCTAGTATGGGGGTTAGGGAGGTTATCACCTAAACTGTACAAACCAAATTCTAGCCCCTTAGCTTTCTTTTCTTCTGGATTTGCTCTGGTCATTTGTTTCTTCCTTTCTTTTTGTGTGTATTTTCCTATCGATTACTTATGCAGGTGGTCCTGGCAGACTTTGGCTAAAAGTTGGTCGAGGGTGGCTAATTCCTCATTGTCAAGAGCATTAAAAAAGCTTCGCTGGAAGTTACTCAAGTCATAGGCTATTTCTTCGTAAAGTTCTTTGCCCTTACTGGTGGGATAGAGCCGGTGACTTCTGCCTTGGATTTCTTTTTTGATGTAACCATTTTCCTCTAATTTGTGGAGTAGTTGGCTAACATTACCCTTAGTTACACAGAGTTGGATAGCGATCTCTTGTTGGTTGGTTGCCGGGTGCTCACAAATATAGGAAAGTAAATCAAATTGGGGCACATTAATCTGACAAGAGAAATCAGCTAAGGCCTGACTAGTATCTTGCAGGTTCCTTCGGTAAAGTCTGACCAGCGACTGGTAAATATTAAGGGCGTGATTGTAATTCTCACAGCCTGATTCACTTGATGTCATTGTTCTCACCTCGTTATCAAATTATAGTTTAGTTATAAACTGTTTACCACTAAACATATATTAACAGGACTTCTGCTAGACGACAAATCATCTGCTTAGACTGTAAATATATTTTTTAGACCGTCTGGGACAAAAGTCTCAGACACTTTTCAAAATACGAACTATCTAATCAAAACGTGTTCCAAAAGTCAGCCCTGACGTCCACTTCACGAACTATGTGCGATAGGCTGCGCCTATCTTCCATAGTTTGTTCCAGTGGTTCAGGGCTCTTTTGACTTTTGTCACACTTTCTTTTTTTTGCATATCGTTCGGCAATAGGGACTAATTTAGTGGGAAATTGGCCTTAAAAATAATATCAAAGCAATAATACGTATTATGAAAACGATTTTATCAAATAATATACGTAATTAAATTGAAATTTTAAAATTATATGGTATATTTTTACATGTAAACAAGTAAATCACGAATATTTAAGATTTATTCCATACAAATGTTTGTTATTTAAGGAGGCCGTCAAGTGATAAAAGTAGGGGTAGTGATGGGATCTCAATCGGATTGGCAAACCATGAGTCAAGCCTGTCAGATTTTAGACCAATTTGAAGTGCCATATGAAAAACGTGTGATTTCTGCCCATAGGATGCCAGATGAGATGTTTGCTTATGCTAAAAGCGCCCGTGAGCGTGGCTTGGCAGTAATTATTGCGGGAGCAGGAGGGGCAGCCCACTTGCCAGGCATGTTAGCTGCTAAAACCACTTTACCGGTCATTGGAGTGCCCGTTCAATCGCACGCTCTAAGTGGCTTGGATTCACTCCTATCCATCGTTCAGATGCCAGCCGGTGTTCCCGTCGCCACGACAGCGATTGGGCAGTCAGGGGCTAAAAATGCGGCCTTACTGGCTGTTCAGATTTTAAGTATTCAAAGCGAAAACTTAGCTTTAGCCCTGTCAGATTACCGTAAAGAAATGCGTCAAGCAGCAAAAGAAAGTAGTGACCAACTTGAATAAGACGATTTTACCTGGGGCAACCATCGGCATTATCGGCGGAGGACAATTAGGACAGATGTTGGCCCAATCCGCTAAAGAAATGGGCTATCGGGTAGGGATATTAGACCCGGGTCCTAATTGTTCAGCCTCTCAAGTCGCCGATTTTCATTATGAAAATGCCTATGATGACCGCCAAGCCTTAGCAGACTTTGCTTCTCAATGCGATGTATTAACTTTTGAATTTGAAAATATCGATACTGAAGCCTTACAAGTTCTAGGTGAAGGTGCCTATCTCCCTCAGGGGGTAGACCTCCTTCATACTAGCCAAGACCGCCTCTATGAAAAACAGTTTCTAGAAGCTTCGGGCGCTCAAGTCGCTCCTTATCGACCGGTCAAGACTATGGAAGATTTAGAACAAGCAGTCAGAGAATTAGGCTATCCCGCTGTATTAAAAACGCGGCGGTTTGGTTATGACGGCAAGGGCCAACGTGTCCTCCATAGTCAAAAAGATCTGCCTGAATGTGTTGACTTACTCAATGAACAAGCTTGTGTGCTGGAGCAATGGCTGCCTTTTGCTAAGGAAATGTCAGTCATGGCTATCGGCGAACAAAATGGTCATGTGGTGACTTTCCCTGTATCGGAAAATATACATGTCCATAACATCCTCCATGAATCCATTGTTCCGGCACGAATTTCCGCTGAGGTCAGTCAAGACGCCCAAGAATTGGCCCATAAGATCGCTAAAGCCGGTAACTTGGTCGGTGCCCTAGGAATTGAAATGTTCTTAATGGCAGATGGAAGAATATTAATTAATGAACTGGCACCTCGCCCCCATAATAGTGGGCACTACACTATTGAAGCCTGTGACTTCTCACAATTTGACCTGCACATCCGTGCTATCTGTGGCTTGCCCTTGGCTGAACCCCAATTATTAAGTCCATCCCTCATGGTGAACATTTTAGGACAACATTTAGATAAGGTCTTAGAAGCTGCTCCCAAGCATAGCGATTGGCATTTGCATATTTACGGCAAAGACCAAGCCAAAGTCAACCGTAAAATGGGGCATGTTACCTTGTTGCCAGAAGATATGGAAACTAGTCTTAAAAAGATTGCTGACAGTGGAATTTGGAAAAGGAGTAAATAATGACAGAAGAAAAGTTAATTTATAGCGGTAAGGCTAAAGATTTATATCAAACCGATGATAATAAGTATTTAAGAGTTTTTTATAAGGACCAAGCGACTGCTGGCAATGGGGCTAAAAAGGAAAATTTACCCGGCAAGGGACGGATTAACCAAGCCATTACCCAACTTATCTTTAACTACTTGGCTGACCATGGTATCGCTACCCATTTGGTTAAGGTGCTTAATGAACGGGAAGAAATCGTTGAGAAGGCGGAAATGTTTCCCCTAGAAGTGGTTTACCGCAATTATGCTGCTGGCTCCTTTGTCAAACGCTTAGGGATTGAACGGGGTTTAGCCATTGAAGGGGGTATCTTGGAATTCTTCTATAAGGATGACGACTTGAATGACCCGCTATTGAATGATGACCACGTCCTCTTTTTAAAGGCAGCTAACCCTGAAGAAATTGCAAGGATTAAAACACTGACTAAGAAAATTAATAATTTATTAGTGAAGCTTTTTGACCAAGCGGGTCTCATTTTGGTCGATTTCAAATTAGAGTTTGGTAAGAATGCAGCGGGAGAAATTATTCTGGCTGATGAGTTTTCACCAGATAATGCCAGACTCTGGGATAAGGACAGTGGGAAATCCTTTGATAAGGACATCTTCCGTAATGATCAAGGCGATATGATCCCTTACTACCAAGCTGTCTATCAACGTTTACAAGAAGTTATTAAAGATTAAGGACTATGATTTAGAGAAAACAGGGAGGTCACTATGTATACAGTTGAAGTATTTGTCACCTATAAGGAATCCATTCTCGACCCTCAAGGCCAAGCCATCATGCAAGGCGTCCACCAAATGGGTTATGAGGCAGTTAAAAATATTCGTCAAGGAAAGTATTTTCAAATGGAAATTGCCAAAGAGGTTGGCGACGTCGACCAAGCGGTTGCAGATATTTGTGACCGTCTCCTAGCTAATGTCAATATGGAAACTTACCGCTATACCATTAAGGAGGTCTAGCCATCATGAAATTTGCTGTGATTCAATTTCCTGGATCCAATTGCGATATGGATATGTTGACTGCTATCCGTGATGTCTTGGGCCAAGAAGCTGACTATGTTCCCGCTAATGCGACTTCCTTAGCGGGTTATGATGCCATTATGTTGCCAGGTGGCTTCTCTTTTGGAGATTACTTACGGACCGGTGCTATCGCACGCTTTACCCCGATTATGGAAGAAGTGAAGCGTTTGGCTCAAAATGGCAAGTTGATTTTAGGAACTTGCAACGGCTTTCAAATTCTCTGTGAAAGTGGCCTTTTACCAGGGTCATTTCTCCCTAACCGTGATCTAGCCTTCATCTGTAAAAAACAAGATCTCGTGGTGGAAAATAACCAAAGTCCCTTTTCCAGTCTCTACCAAGAAGGAGAGGAAATTACTTTACCCATTGCCCATGGTGAAGGCAATTATTACTGTGATGAGGCAACCCTAACTGACTTAAAGGCTAACGGGCAAATTATCTTCACCTATGCCGGAGAAAATCCCAATGGTTCAACAGGAAATATCGCTGGGATCACCAATAAGGCAGGAAATGTGATTGGCTTAATGCCTCATCCTGAGCGGGCGGTTGAAGAAATCATTGCCGGTCAAGATGGGCTTAAGGTCTTCCAGTCCATGGTTAAGTATTTTGAAACAGCGGGAAAGAGAGCGTGAGTAGATGAGCCAAGAACTAAGTCCTCAAGCAATTAAAGAAAGTAAAATTTACCGGGAATGGAGCATGACGGATAAGGAATATGACATGGTTGTCGATATCCTGGGACGCTTACCCAATTACACCGAAACCGGACTATTTGCTGTCATGTGGAGTGAGCACTGTTCCTATAAAAATACTAAGCCTGTTCTAAGAAAGTTTCCTTCCCAAGGCCCACAAGTCTTACAGGGACCAGGAGAAGGAGCCGGTATCATCGATATTGGTGATGGTCAGGCGGTAGTTTTTAAGGCAGAAAGTCATAACCACCCCTCAGCTGTGGAACCCTATGAAGGGGCTGCAACTGGTGTAGGCGGGATAATCCGTGACATCTTCTCCATGGGGGCGCGTCCTATTGCCTTACTGGATTCCTTGCGCTTCGGCCCCCTTAGTCATCAACGGACCAAATATCTCTTCCATGAAATTATCAAGGGGATCGCTGGTTATGGAAACTGTATTGGGATTCCAACGGTTGGTGGGGAAATTGCTTTTGATGATTGCTACCAAGGGAATCCTCTAGTTAACGTCATGTGTGTCGGTCTCATGGATCAAAAGGACATCCAAAAAGGCCAAGCAGCCGGGGTGGGTAATACCATTATCTATGTGGGAGCTAAGACCGGTCGGGATGGCATTCATGGGGCGACCTTTGCCTCAGCAGAATTTAATGATGAAGAAGAAAGCCAACGTTCTGCTGTCCAAGTGGGAGATCCCTTTATGGAAAAACTCTTACTGGAAGCCTGCCTAGAAGTTATCCAAAACTGTCCAGATGAACTGGTGGGGATCCAAGACATGGGTGCTGCTGGGTTAGTTTCTTCATCATCGGAAATGGCCTCCAAGGCCGGAACCGGGCTAGTGCTAGATCTCGACCAAGTCCCTCAAAGGGAAAAAGGCATGACTCCCTATGAAATGATGCTATCAGAATCCCAAGAACGCATGCTTCTCTGTGTCAAAGCCGGTCAAGAGGATAAAATTAAGGCGATTTTTGACAAATACCAGCTTGAAGCGGTAGTGATTGGTCGGGTGACTGACGATGGACGTTACCGGCTCTTCCATAAGGGCGATTTGGTGGCGGATGTCCCCGTTAATGCCTTGGCTGAAGATGCCCCTGAATATGAACATGCCGTGATTAAACCAGATTATTACCAAGACCAAGCTCAAGACCAGTACCAAGCTCAAGAAGAAAATGCCAGTCGGATCTTACAAGGGCTACTCCAACAAGCGACCATTGCTTCAAAGGCTAAAGTCTACCAAACCTATGATTCCATGGTGAGAACCTCAACCGTGCTTGGGCCCGGGTCAGATGCAGCAGTTGTCCGCATTCGTGGGACTCAAAAAGCTTTGGCAATGACTACTGACTGTAATGCCCGTTATCTACGTTTAAACCCTGAACGTGGTGGTCAATTGGCAGTGGCTGAAGCGGCCCGGAATATTGTTGCCAGTGGGGGACAACCCTTAGCCATTACCGACTGCTTAAACTTTGGTAATCCTGATGACCCTGATATTTTCTATGAAATTGCCACCGCGGCTCAAGGCATTTCTGAAGCCTGCCGTCTCTTGAATACTCCAGTTATCTCAGGCAATGTCTCCTTAAATAATGAAAGTAATGGCGAGGCGATTTATCCAACTCCTGTTATTGGCATGGTGGGCCTGATAAAGGATTTAAGTCATGTTACTAGCCAAGACTTCAAGCATGCTGGCGACCTTGTTTATCTTCTAGGAGAGATTCGCCCTGATTTTAATGGGTCTGAATTACAAGTGATGGAAACTGGGCAAGTTTCTGGTGCCTTATTAGACTTTGATCTCGATCTAGAAAAGACTAACCAAGAAGCTGTTCTCAAAGCTATTCAAGCGGGCTATATCGCTTCAGCCCATGACATTAGTGAAGGTGGTTTGGGTGTGGCGCTTGCTGAATCCTGCTTCGGACAAAATTTGGGAATCGAGGCCAAGTGGGATAGAGCAGCCATTGATTTATTTGCTGAGAGTCCTTCTTGCTTTGTCCTTTCCGTCAAGCCTGAAAACCAAGCCGCCTTTGAAGCGTCTTGTGGGGCTAAGTTAACCTTATTGGGGCAGGTAACGGCTGAAGACCAATTTTATTTTGAAACCCAGAACCAAAGCCTTGACCTAAGTGTGAGTGAATTGAAGGAATTATGGGAAGGAGCCTTAGCGTGTCAGTTAGAAGAACAAGCCCATTCATAAAAGACCCCGACTATGTGACTACTTATATTGACCAGGAAAGCTATGACCTTCCCCATGAAGAATGTGGCCTTATTGGTATCTGGAACCACCCCGATGCTGCTCGGTTAAGCTTTTACGGTTTGATGGCACTCCAACACCGGGGACAAGAAGGAGCAGGAATTACTAGTCTTAAAGACTCGGGACGGATGCAGGATTTCCGTGGTTTAGGTTTAGTTAGTGAGGTCTTTTCTAATCAAGACCAGTTTCACTATTTGGAAGGTCGGTCTGCCTTAGGCCATGTCCGATATGCGACGGCAGGCGACCATTCATTGAATAATATTCAACCCTTCCTTTTCCACTTTTCGGATCGTGACCTGGCGCTAGCCCATAACGGGAACCTGGTCAATGGTCAATCTTTAAAGGAAGAATTAGAAAAACAAGGAGCTATTTTTCGCTCGACTTCAGATAGTGAAGTGCTTATGCACTTAATTCGCCGCAGTAAGGCGACTAATTTTAAAGACCAACTTAAAGAGGCCTTAGGTCAGATAAAGGGTGGCTTTACTTATATTTTGTTAACCAATAAGGGACTGGTAGGAGCTTGCGATCCCAATGGCTTTCGACCTTTAGTAGTGGGTCAGTTAGACAATGGAGCCTATGTGATGGCTTCAGAATCTTGCGCTTTAGACCAAATTGGAGCTAAAACTCTATTTGACGTTGAAGCCGGACAAGTGGTTTATATCACGGATGAAGGCATTGAGCGAGAATTCTACACCGAAAACCGCCACCAAGCCATTTGTTCCATGGAATATATTTACTTCGCTCGTCCTGATTCCAATATCCAACATGTCAATGTCCATACCGCCCGTAAACGCTGTGGGGAAATCTTAGCCCAGGAAAGTCCAGTTGAGGGAGCCGATATGGTGGTTGGAGTCCCTAATTCTTCTCTGTCGGCAGCCATGGGCTATGCCGAGGCTGCTGGCTTAGCCAATGAAATGGGCCTGGTAAAAAACCAGTATGTTGGTCGTACCTTTATCCAACCCAGTCAGGCTGAAAGAGAGCAGGGCGTCCGGATGAAGTTGTCAGCTGTTCGTAAGGTTGTGTCTGGCAAGAGTGTAGTTATGATTGACGATTCCATTGTCCGGGGAACGACTTCTAAACGGATTGTGGCCCTCTTACGTGAAGCGGGAGCCCGGGAGGTTCATGTCCGCATTGCCTGTCCACCGTTGAAGTATCCTTGTTTTTACGGGATTGATATTTCTAATACTAGAGAATTAATTGCTGCACAAAATTCAGTTGAAGAAATTTGTCAATTGATTGGGGCTGATTCTCTGGCCTTTCTCAGTCAAGAAGGTCTGATTAAAGGCATCGATTTACAAGGCCCTGGCAAGTATCAAGGTCTATGTATGGCTTATTTCAATGGCGATTACCCGACTGAATTATATGACTATGAAAAAGAATACTTAGAGTCTTTACAGGAAGAGGAGGTTAACCATGACTAATGCCTACCAAAATGCTGGAGTAGATGTGGAAGCCGGTTACCAAGCGGTAGAACGAATTAAAAAGCAAGTCGCTAAAACTTGGCGACCCGAAGTAATGGGAGCGATTGGCAGTTTTGCTGGAGCCTTTTCTTTAGCCGACTTTGACTATGAAGAGCCTTGTTTATTAGCTGGCACGGATGGTGTCGGCACTAAATTAATGTTAGCTATCCAATCTCAGCGTTATGACACCATTGGTATCGACTGTGTGGCCATGTGTGTGAATGATATTCTCGCCCAAGGCGCTCAGCCCTTGTTTTTCTTAGACTACATCGCGGTGGGCAAGAACCATCCCGCCGTTATTGAGCAGATCGTTAAAGGAGTAGCTGAAGGCTGCCAGCAAGCTGGCGCTGCCTTGATTGGTGGGGAAACTGCAGAAATGCCCGGCATGTATGATAGCAAGGATTTTGACCTGGCTGGCTTTGCGGTCGGTATTGCTGAAAAGAAAAAACTCATATCTCCCCAAAAGGTTAAAGAAGGGGATATTCTCCTGGGCTTAGCCTCATCTGGCTTACATTCTAATGGCTATTCTTTAGTGCGAAAAGTCTTTTTTAAAGATAATGATTTTTCTTTAGATAGCCACTTAGAAGAACTGGGTCCCGACCGTAGCCTAATTGATGAATTACTTATTCCTACTAGGATCTATGTGAAGACTGTACAAAGCTTAATTGAGCGTTCACTGATCCATGGTATGGCCCATATCACTGGTGGGGGATTTATTGAAAATATTCCTCGTATCTTAGCAGACGGTTATCAAGCCCAGATTCAATTAGGCTCTTGGCCTATCTTGCCTATTTTTAAGGCTTTAGAAAAGTATGGTCAGCTCGATTCGATAGAAATGCTAAATATTTTTAATATGGGGATTGGCATGGTCCTAGCCATCGATCCGGCTCATATTGATGAAGTTGAGGCTGTCTTACATGACCAAGGGGAGTCAACTTACCGCATAGGTCAGATTAAAAAAGCTAGTGATGTAAAAGAAAAAATTATATTTGAGGGGACATTATGATGCGATGTGCAATATTTGCTTCAGGACAGGGCAGTAATTTTCAAGCTTTAGTGGAAGCCTTTCAGGACCTTCATTCTGAGATTGAGATTGCCTTTCTCTTTTGTGACCAAGCTGGAGCTTATGTTTTAAAACGAGCTCAAAATTTACATATTCCCGCCTTTCAATTTAGTCCAGCTGATTTTTCCAGTCGCCAAGACTATGAAGAAGCCCTAGTCGATCTCTGTCAGAGGCATCACTTGGATTACATTTTATTGGCAGGTTATATGCGGCTGATCCACCAGCCATTACTCCAGGCTTATCCTAACCGGATTATTAATATTCATCCCTCCCTCTTGCCTAAGTTTCCCGGCCGTCATGGGATTAGGGATGCCTATCAGGCGGGAGTATCTGAAACTGGGGTAACGGTCCACATTATCGATGAAAATATCGACCAAGGAAAAATTCTCGCCCAAGAAGCTGTAACTATTGATCCAGCATGGCAGTTGGAGGACTTGGAGACAGCCATTCATACAATTGAACATCAATTATATCCTCAAGTAATTTTAGAATTAGTCAGAAAGGAAATGAATCATGGCAAGAGCATTAATTAGTGTATCTAATAAGGAAGGTTTAGTAGAACTCGCCCAAGCCTTCAAGGAGGCTGGGATAGAAATCATTTCAACCGGGGGGAGTAAAAAGCACCTAGAAGCAGCTGGTATTGAAGTCATTCCTGTTGAAGAAGTGACTGGCTTTAAGGAAATGTTAGATGGGCGAGTAAAAACCTTACATCCTAATATCCATGCTGGAATCCTCTTCCAAAGAGACCATGCTGACCATGTGAAAACCATGGCTGATAATCACTTACAAGCCATTGATTATGTAGTGGTGAACTTCTATCCCTTTAAAGAAACCATTAGTCAGAGCCAGGTTTCATTAGCTGAAGCGGTGGAAAATATTGATATTGGTGGTCCTTCCATGGTGCGTGCCGGAGCCAAAAACTACCAGGACGTCACCGTGCTTACTGATCCTAAGGACTATGCCACTGTCATCGATTCCCTTAAAGAAAAACAGGCGACGACTCTTGAAGACCGCCAACGTCTAGCAGCTAAAGCTTTCCGTTTGACAGCTGCCTATGATGCATTAATTGCTCAGTATCTCACCGACCGTTTTGAAGAGGAAAAACCTGAACGATTAACCTTAACCTATGAATTAAAAGAAACCTTACGTTACGGGGAAAATAGCCAACAAGAAGCTGAATTTTATCAAGCGCCTTTAGCTGATGACTATAGCATTAGCCAAGCTAAACAATTAAATGGAAAAGCCTTATCCTATAACAATATCAAAGACGCCAATGCGGCCCTAGCGCTGATTGCTGAATTTGACCAACCCTGTGCCGTGGCCCTCAAACACATGAATCCATGTGGGGTAGGGATTGGTCAAACGGTTGAAGAAGCCTTTGAACGCTGTTACCAAGCCGATTCCATGTCCATTTATGGAGGGATTGTTGCTGTTAATCAAGAAGTCTCTAAGGACCTAGCCGAAAGACTGCATAAAATTTTCTTAGAAATTATTATTGCACCAGCATTTAGTGAAGAGGCCTTAGAAGTGCTCAAGACCAAAAAGAACTTACGCCTATTAGAAGTGAAGGGCTTTGATCATAAGCTCTCTCCTGCCAAGGAATATGTTTCCGTTATGGGTGGCCTCTTAGTCCAAGACCAAGATATCCCTGCATATGAAAATCACGAACACTGGCAAAAAATGGGCCAATATGATGTCGATCCCCAAGATTTGCCTGCTTTAGAATTAGCTTGGAAAGTGGTTAAACACGTTAAATCCAATGCCATTTTGGTCGCCAACGGCCATCAAACGCTAGGTATTGGAGCTGGACAAATGAACCGGGTTGGCTCAGCCCAATTAGCCATTGATGAAGCCTTGGCTAATCCATTTGAAGTTGACCGCAACCGTTTAGTTTTAGCTAGTGATGCCTATCTACCAATGGCTGATACCGCAGAACTAGCGGCTCAACATGGCATTAAAGCCATTGTTCAACCGGGTGGCTCTATCCATGATGATGATTCCATTGCCGTGGTTGACCAAGCCAAAATTCCTATGTTGAAAACTGGTATGCGGCATTTTAGACATTAATTTCAGGAGGAAAACTATGAAAATATTGGTCATTGGTTCTGGTGGACGGGAACATGCCTTAGCCCTTAAATTTAAGCAAGATACAAAGGTTTCTGAAGTCTACTGCGCTCCTGGGAATCCTCTGATGGCTAAGGATGGCATCCACTGTCAAGACATTAGCATGGATGATTTTCCGACTTTAATTGATTTTGCTCAAGAAAATAATATCTCCTGGACCTTTGTAGGCCCTGAAATTCCTTTATTTAATGGTATTGTTGATGCCTTTCAAGCGGCTGGATTACAAATCTTTGGTCCTAGTCAATCGGCTAGTCGCCTAGAGTCTTCCAAGCACTTCGCTAAGGAAGTGATGCAGGCTCAGGGAGTGCCAACCGCTGCTTATGCAGCTTATAATAATTTGGCCCAAGCCCAGGCGGCAGTAAAAGCAGCGGAATTTCCTCTTGTGATTAAGGCAGATGGTCCTGCCGCAGGCAAGGGGGTTAAAATTGTCCAAGACTTGGCTAGCGCTTTAGAATTCTTGGAAGAAATCTTTAGTGACAATCGTTATGGTAGTCAAAATGAAGTAGTTATTGAAGAATATCTGGAGGGAGTAGAATTTTCCTGCTTCTCTTTGGTTGGCAAAGGGCAAGTTCTCCACTTACCGCTGGCCCAAGACCATAAACGGGCCTATGATCATGACCGAGGCCCTAACACGGGAGGTATGGGGGCTTACAGTCCTGTTCCTTTTGTCAGTCAATCGGTCTTTAATGATGTCGTTAACCGGATTGTTGAACCGGTCTTAAAAGAGATGGCCGCCAGAAATTGCCCTTATTATGGGGTCTTGTATACGGGCCTAATTTTAACCCAAGAGGGGCCCAAGGTGATTGAGTTTAATACTCGTTTTGGGGACCCAGAAACCCAAGTGGTCTTACCTCTTTTAGGGGAAAATTTTGCTGGGGTCATTGATGACTTGTTACATGGAAGACCAAGTCAACTCACTCGGGAAGCAGACCAAGTGAGTCTGGGAGTGGTTCTTGCAGCTGAGGGTTATCCAGGCACTTATCAAAAAGGCATGATGCTGGATGAATTGATTACTAAGCTTCCTGATGAACTACAAGTCTATGGGGCTGGAGTTGACTTGCGAGATGGGCATTATATAGCCAAGGGTGGTAGAATTCTAATGCTGGTAGCTAAAGGGTCATCTTATGAAACTTGCCGTGATCAAGTTTATCAATTTTTAGGTCAACACCCGATAGCAGGGACTTTTTACCGCAAAGATATTGGCCATTGGGTATTAGATAAGAGAGAGGAAGTCGGATAATTCATGTTAGAACGTTATACCTTGCCGGAAATGGGGGCTATTTGGTCCCTTGAAAATCATTACCAAGCTTGGTTAGAGGTTGAAATTTTAGCTGTTGAAGCGTGGAGTGAATTAGGTGTGATACCTCAAGCAGATGCCCAAGCCATTCGTCAAAATGCTCGCTTTGATGTGGACCGTATCAGCGAAATTGAAGCACAAACCCGCCATGATGTAGTTGCTTTTACTCGCTGTTTGTCTGAATCCCTAGGAGCAGAGAAAAAATGGGTGCATTATGGACTAACCTCGACCGATGTTGTCGATACCGCCCAAGCCTATCAATTAAAACAAGCTAATCGTCTCATTAAAAAAGACTTAGACCAGCTTTTAGAAATTCTAAAAGAAAAAGCTTTAACTTATAAGGACACTGTATGTATGGGGAGAACCCATGGGGTCCATGCCGAACCAACGACATTTGGTCTAAAAATGGCACGTTTCTATGCTGAAATTAAGCGAAATATCGAACGCTTTAACCACGCAGCTAGAGGTGTTGAAGCGGGTAAAATTTCTGGTGCAGTGGGCACCTATGCCAATGTCCCTACTGACATTGAAGCTTATGTCTGTGACCATTTAGGCATTCGTCAGCAAGATATTTCTACTCAAGTTTTACCACGTGACCTTCACGCAGAATACATCGCTAGCTTGGCTTTGATTGCAACCAGTGTTGAGAATATGGCCACTGAAATTCGTCACCTACAAAGATCAGAAGTCCATGAAGTAGAAGAGTCCTTTGCCAAAGGGCAAAAGGGATCGAGTGCTATGCCCCATAAGCGTAATCCCATTTCTAGTGAAAATGTTACTGGTTTAGCTCGAGTTTGTCGTGGCCATGTGGTGACTGCTTATGAAAATGTCTCCCTCTGGCATGAACGTGATATTTCTCATTCTAGTGCCGAGCGTATTATCCTAGCTGACACGACCATTCTAGTAGACTATATTTTAAATCGCTTCAGCAAGGTTTTGAAAAATCTGAAAGTCTTTCCAGAGAAAATGCTGGCTAATATGCAAGCAACTCATGGCCTAATTTATAGCCAACGCTTATTATTAAAGCTAGTCGATGCTGGTCTGTCACGGGAAGCAGCATATGATCTGGTACAACCATTAACCGCTAAGTCCTGGGACCAAGGTCAAGATTTTAGGAGTTTAGTAGAGGGTTGTCCAGAAATTACTGACCACCTGAGTCCAGAAGCTATCGATGATGCTTTTGACTACCACTATCATTTGCGCCGTGTCGATGAAATCTATAAGAGACTGGGTTTGATTTCTGCTGAGTAGAGGCGGACTAGTTAAGTCGATTAAAATAAGAAAATATATACATAAGAAGAGTCTGTGACAAAAGACTCAGTTACTTTTTAAAATGCGAACTATCTATTCAAAATGTGTTCCAAAAGTCAGCCCTGACGTCCACTTCACGAACTATGTGCGATAGGCTCCCGCCTATCTTCCATAGTTTGTTCCAGTGGTTCAGGGCTTTTTTGACTTTTGTCACACTCGCTTTATTACAATATTTGCTTTGCATAGTCATATAATTTAAGGGCTATACCTAAGCGCATGTTTTCTAATTTACTGTCATACTTACGATAATTATCCAGCGATTGTGTGGCAATACCAGTGGCCTTAGATATTTGATAGCTAGTAATATCGCTTTTTAGCAGTTCTTCGATTTTGCTAACGTCTATAATCATTATCATCTCTTCCTTCTATCAAATGTAAAGCAGACAAGTAAACAACAAAAATATAAATAAAATAAATTTATTCTCTTCTACTTACTCTGTTTTTTTAAAACAGACTTGCTTTTTAGACCAGGATAATGCTATACTAATGGAGTTGACTCCTAAGTCACAAGCCGAAATAGCTCAGTCGGTAGAGCAGTGCATTCGTAATGCAAAGGTCGTAGGTTCGATTCCTATTTTCGGCATTTTGAGAAAATCAGAGAATATTAGAGAAAATCAAAACGCTGATATATCAGCGTTTTTAATTTTAGAAATATTAAGAAAACAATAGAAGCTGAATTAATTTTGCACTCTGGAGGGGCCAAAAAGTGAGAGTACAAATTTAAGTTTAACATTTTTATTAATACAACAGCTAGATTATTTTGTATAATGGGGAAATTAAAGCACCACATCAGGTGCTTTTTTATTATTTAGTTTGGACCATTTGTTGACTTTACACAGATTTTTACAGCTTAATGAATATAGAAGATAATCCTCTACTTTTTTATCCGTATCTTATTATAGAAAGAAATTATTGTATTTATCATTCGTTAAAGGAAGGGCTTACATGGTATAATGGAATTAGCAATAAGTTATAAGATATTTCAAACGGTAAATAAAAGAAAAAGCAGGTGTATAGTATGAAATGGGAGGATTTACGTCGCAGTCGGAACGTCGAAGATCGCAGGGGACAGTCGACTGGTCCCAGACGGTCGAGTGGTGGCTTAGGAAACTTACTGAGTCTCTTATTCTTAACCCGAGGTGCCCCGCGTTGGCTGATTATCTTGATTTTGGCCTTTACTATTTTTGGTGGTGGCTCCCTCTTAGGGGGCGGATTGGGTAATAGTGGCAGTTCCACCGGTTCAGAGCCTCAAACAGAAGAAGTTAGTCAGGATGGAAGTCAGCAGGCAAGTGATCAAGAAAAAGAATTCCTGTCTGCGGTTTTAGGCAGTACTGAAGATTTTTGGCAGCAAAAATTTGCTGATTATGGTAAAGACTATGAACCAGCGCGTTTGGTACTCTATACTGACCATGTCCAAACTGGGGGCTGTGGTTTTGGTAGCGCTCAGGCTGGACCGTTTTATTGTTCAGGAGATAAAACCGTTTATATCGATTTGTCTTTCTATCGAGAATTAAAGAATCGTTACCATGCTCCAGGCGATTTTGCTATGGCTTACGTCTTGGCCCATGAAGTTGGCCACCACATTCAAACCGAGTTAGGGACCATGGCAAAATATCAATCTGCTATCCGTCGGGCCAGTGAAGAGGAGAAGAATGCTTTATCTGTTCGTTTAGAACTTCAAGCAGATTATTACGCTGGTGTTTGGGCCCATTATGCTGAAGACCAAGGCCTACTCGAAGCGGGAGATATCGATGAGGCCATGCAAGCGGCCAATGCGGTGGGGGATGATACCCTACAAAAAGAAGCTTATGGTCGGGTAGTGCCAGATAGTTTCACCCACGGATCAGCTGCTCAGCGGCAAGCCTGGTTCCAAAGAGGTTATCAATACGGAGACTTAGAACATGGAGATACATTTAATACACGATTAGATATCGAAAAATAATAGAGCGTGACAAGCGCGTCAGAAGGGAAGACCGCTGGAGCGAAAAGTCGAAAGAATTCACGCAGAGAATTCCTCGACAGGTCGTGGTGTGGTTGCTTGTCTTGCGCTTGGAACAAGTATAAAAAAGGCAGGGCTCAAAACCCTGCCTTTTAATTAACTTAGAACTACTTAAATTACATAAATAACATTTTATCGGATCCGTAGGTACGTCCTAAAGCTTGCATTGCTAAGACGTTAATTGGATGCCATGGGCCATCAAATTCTGGTTGGAAGAAGAAGTCTTGGGCTTCAAGTTCTTCTAAAGTCATCTTATGATCAATAACAACTGACATAATGTTACCTAATTCGCCAACACTGCCTTTTGACATGAATTGGGCACCAAGCACAACATGAGACTCTTTGTCAAAGTTGATTTGCATGTAGACGGTGTTATTGTCGTCATTTAATTCGGTAAAGAAGGTTGGGCGTAAGCGCGCGGTGACATACTTACTGTCCACTTCACCATCATACCAGTCAGCATTGGAATCTTTGATTCCTGAAGTAGAGAATTCATAGTCGAATAAGTGTAGACCAGAAGTCCCTGATACTGGACGGATGGTTGCTTCTTCACCTAAAGCATTTTTAGCTGCGACAATACCTTGGCGACGAGCGGTAGAAGCTAAAGCATAGGAAACTTTCTTACCTGTTGGGCTAAATGGTACTAGGGTAGCATCCCCAGCAGCGTAAACGTCTTTTACTGAAGTTTCATGTTTTTCATTGACTTCAATAAAGCCTTTTTGGTCCATATCAACTAAACCTTCTAACCATTTGGTATTAGGTTTGATACCGATAGAAACAATCACGGTGTCAGCTTCATAGGTATTCTTGTCAGTAACGACTGCACTGACTTTACTATCCTTAGTTTCGAAGGATTGAACCCCTTCACCACCATGGAAAGTTAAACCGTGGGATTCAGCATTCTTGGTTAAGATATCAGTAAATTCTTCATCTAAGTAGGTGGGTAAGATGCGGTCTTGGAAGTCAATGACTGTGGTGTCAATTCCTGCTAGGGCGTAAGCTTCAGCCGCTTCAATCCCAATGTAACCACCACCGACAACAACGACTTTCTTAGCGTCTTTCATACGGTCATGAACTTTTTGTGCCCAGTCACGACCACGGAGATAAAAGACATTTTCAGCATCAACGCCGTCAACAGGTAGAGGGGTTGGGATGGCACCAGGGGAGAGGATTAACTTGTCATAGTCATCTGTCCGTTCACCTTCTGGGGTTTTAACGGTAACCGTCTTAGCGTCGCCATCAAAGGAAACGACTTCGGTATTGACCATAATATTTATGCCTTGTTCCTTATATGAAGCCTCATTAGCGTAATGTAAGTCATCTAATGATTCAGATTCGCCTTCTAAGTAGGATTGAATCCCACAGGATAGGAAGGAAGCGGTTGAACCTGCTTCATATAAATTAATTTCTGCATCTGGTTGCGCTTCAAGAATCGTTTGAGCGGCTTCATAACCAGCATGCGATGTACCAACAATAGCGTATTTCATTGATATACCTCCATTTTTTATCAGCGATTAACAGCTGATTAACTTTTTAAGTAAAACAAACTCACTCTGACGTAAAATTTTTACCTACAAGTTCAGTCTATACCTAATTAGTCCATGGGCTAAATGAAATGCTCATGATTCAGTTAAAAACCCAAAGTCTGCCATCTTAGGGGCTAAAATGATACAAAAAATGTATTTAATTGATAAATTATAGTTCAAAACTTTCTCTAATTATTAAGAGTCAAAGAAAAAACGAGGCTTATGATTGTTTAAAATCATAGCCTCGTTTTTATTAGTCACTTGTAAAAGTCAGATTATTGTTTTTTATTTTCTTCCCAGTTCTCTGCTAGTCCAGTGGAACGTAGAATGAATTTCACAATTTCTACGTAAACAATAATGGAAAGCGAAGCGAGAATGACTACTGTCCACATCATTGGCGCATTAGGGTCACCAACCAAATGCACAGTTCCGAAGGCATCATTTAGGCCTGGAACAAAGACAGTAACAAGTAGGAGGGCAGCCGATGCAATCGTCGCAATGTTTAACCACTTATTAGCAAATGGATTGCTTTGGAATAGTGATTTGTGAACGGAACGACTGTTGTAAGCATGGGCTAATTGGATGAACGACAAGGTTAAGAATGCCATGGCTTCTGCATCTGGTAATTCATAGCCCAGACGATATTTAGCTAGCCAGAAGACAAAGAGGGTAATCCCACCTTCGTAAATTCCTTGGTAGATAATGGCTGGTAAAACACCACCGGACAAGAGGTTAGTCTTGCGTCCTCTTGGTTTATGTTCCATCACGTCTGCTTCAGGACCTTCAAGACCTAGAGCAATGGCTGGGAAAGTATCGGTCACTAAGTTAATCCATAAGATATGGATAGGTTCTAGAATTTGCCAGCCTAGGATAGTAGCGATGAAGAGGGTCATCACTTCTCCTAAGTTCGCTGATAGGAGGAATTGAACCGCTTTTTGAATATTGGCAAAGACCTTACGTCCTTCTTCAACAGCGGTAACAATGGTCGCAAAGTTGTCATCGGCAAGGACCATGTCCGAAGCCCCTTTAGACACTTCAGTTCCTGTGATCCCCATACCAATA
The DNA here is from genome assembly GCF_905125285.1 of Aerococcus sp. Group 2. Taxonomy (NCBI): domain Bacteria; kingdom Bacillati; phylum Bacillota; class Bacilli; order Lactobacillales; family Aerococcaceae; genus Aerococcus; species Aerococcus sp. Group 2. The sequence goes on from NZ_CAJHPA010000001.1 coordinate 155,756, forward strand.
CCGATATCGGCTTGTTTTAAGGAAGGCGCATCGTTAACCCCGTCACCGGTCATAGCAACGACTTTATTATGGGTTTTTGATTGCCAGGCTTTAACAATTCGTACCTTATGTTCAGGAGCTACCCGGGCGTAAACAGAGAATTGTTCGACCTTATCGGCTAATTCTTCATCGGAGATGGTATCCAAGTAAGCTCCGGTAGTTACAGCACTCTCATCATTGCTGTCGTCAATAATTCCTAAACGTTCAGCAATGGCTGCTGCAGTAATTTGGTGGTCACCAGTAATCATCACGGTCCGGATACCTGCATCCTTAGCAGTAGCGATGGAGGCTTTGGCTTCTGGACGTTCAGGGTCAATTTCTCCGACCATACCAGCGTAAATCAAACCACGTTCATGCTCTTCACTAGTATATTCATCAGCTTCTTGGTCTAAGAATTTAAAGGCCATCGCTAAAACCCGAAGTGCTTGACGAGCCATACTGTCGTTAGCATCTAAAAGTTTTTGACGGTAGTCTTCCGTCATTTCTTTAATTTCGCCATTGTCATAGTAGTAATCACAGTTAGCAATCAAGACATCAGGAGCCCCTTTAGTCATCACTGTAAATTGACCTCTATCTTGGTGGTCAGGTGCAGTTGGATGGACGGTGGTTGACATTTTCCGCTCTGAGTCGAATGGAATTTCACCAACCCGGGGTTGTTCATTTAGTAAGGCTTTGACATCAAAGTCTTTGTCGAGGGCAAATTGAATCATAGCGGTTTCGGTTGGGTCACCAGAAAGATCGCCATTATTGGTTAGGGTGGAGTCATTATCCATGACCATCACCTTAAAGACTGGTTCCTTGAAATCAATTTGGTCAGAGGCGTCATGGAGTTCACCATTATAGTATACCTTTTCGATGGTCATCTTGTTTTGGGTTAAGGTACCGGTCTTATCGGAACAGATAACTTCGGTTCCCCCTAAGGTTTCCACTGCTGGAAGTTTTCTTACTAGGGCATTGCGGTCAGCCATTTTTTGGGTACCTAAGGCTAAAATAATGGTTGAAATCGCTGGTAAGCCTTCAGGTAGGGCAGCAACAGCAATAGAGATTGAAACCAGTAGCATTTCAACCCAGTCATAAGTTTCCATGAAGAGGCCAATCACGAAAATTAAGACAGCGATAATAACAATGGCCCAAGTTAAGAACTTGGTCAGGTCATTCATATCTTCTTTAAGTGGGGTTAATTTTTCGTCGGATTCTTCAATCATGGTCGCAATATGGCCCACTTCGGTATCCATAGCAGTCGCTACCACGATCCCTTGACCACGGCCATAGGTTACATTCGTTGATGAGAAGGCCATGTTCAAGCGGTCACCTAAAGCGGCGTCTTCCGGAACGGTTTCTAGGGATTTAGTTACCGGGACTGATTCACCGGTTAGGGCAGCTTCTTCAATTTGTAAGGAATTGACTTCAGTTAAGCGCAGGTCTGCAGGAACGACATCGCCAGCTTCTAAGACGACAATATCACCTACAACGATTTCGCGTGAGTCAATCTTAATCGAGTCGCCATCACGAATAACATGGGCTTGGGGGGATGACATATCCTTTAAGGAAGCAATTGCGTCTTCCGCCTTGTTTTCTTGGATAACTCCCAAGACGGCATTAATTAATACCACTGCTAAAATAATAACAGCGTCCACCATGCCTTCAACACCTTCAAGCACAACAGATAGAGCTGCTGCAATTAAAAGGATAATAATCATGGCATCTTTGAATTGATCAAAGAATTTTTGTAGGGTGGTCCGGTTTTCCCCTTCTTGAATCTCATTAGGACCATCTTTTTCTAAGCGGGATTTGGCTTCTGATGAGCTTAGCCCACTTTGCCGTGAGGTTTGTAGAGTATTTTCTACTTGGTCAACTTCTTGAACAAAGAAATTACTCTTATCACGAGTTTCTACCATCAAATTCACTCCTCCAATATAAATATTTATCATAGTAGTAAAAAAGACTTATACTACATTCCTGTAGCATAAGTCTCACCATTTAAGATAGCACCAGCAGGGCCTCTGCTTGATTACTGTTGTTGATACTATCGCAGCGAACTGCTGGTTACTCCCTTATGTGCTTTTACACTAAGCTATGCAATTATTATAAGCTAAAGGCGCCTTGATTTCAATTGCCAGCACTAGAGAAAGTCTTGAATGATTGGGCTTAGTCTCTCAGTGATCGCTAGAGCTGATAAAAGCCATGGACAAGAAGGGCAAGTCAAGTTATAGTAAATAGGTTGAAAGGGGGAGCTTTATGACTAATCAATTAATCGAAAAGTTGCAGCAAGAACTGCCCGATTATAAAAGCTATCAAATTGAAAATGTAATTACTATGCTTAATGAAGGCAATACGGTACCCTTCATTGCTCGCTACCGTAAAGAGCGAACCGGCTCCTTAGATGAAGTAGCCATTCAATCGATTCAGGAGGCCTATGAATACCAAGAACATTTAGAAGAACGCAAAGAGACTATTATTAAAGCCGTTGATGAGCAGGGCAAATTAACTGATGCCTTAAAGAAGGAAATTCTAGAAGCCGACCAATTACAGGCCTTGGAAGACTTATATGCTCCCTATAAGAAGAAACGGCGGACTAAGGCCACTAAGGCAAAAGAGCAGGGTTTAGAGCCCCTAGCGGACTGGTTAAAGACAAACCCACTCTCCGGGTCGATTGAAGAAGAAGCTGAAAAATATATCAATGACCAGGTAGATTCGGTAGAAGCGGCCCTAGACGGAGCCCACGAGATCCTGTGTGAATGGATTAGTGAAGTGGCTAAGTATCGTTCCCATAGCCGGCAATATGTCTGGGAAAAAGGCTATTTAGCTAGTAAAAAGCGGTCCCAAGCCGAAGATGAAAAAGAAACCTATGCGATTTATTATGACTTTGCTGCCCCGCTAAGTGAGCTCAAATCTTACCAGGTCCTAGCGATTAACCGGGCAGAAAAAGAAAAAGTGGTCAGCGTTTCTTTAGACATTAAGACCGAGCCTTTGATACAAGCAATCAGTGCTGATTTAATAGCTAAAGATTCAATCGCTGTCCCTCTGCTAGAAAAGGCTATCGATGATAGTCTGGATCGTTTCCTTTTACCGCAAGCCTTTCGTGCCATTCGTACCCAGGTCACAGAAGCGGCAGAAGACCACGCCATCGATAATTTTAGTGAAAACTTGAAAAATCTATTGATGCAACAGCCTTTAAAGGGGCAAGTAGTATTGGGATGGGATCCAGCCTATCGTACGGGTTGTAAGTTAGCTGTTTTAGATGAAACTGGTCAGGTTTTGGACAAAACCGTGGTTTATCCTACACCGCCACATAATAAAAAGGAAGCTGCAGCAAAGACGGTCACAGACTTGATTGAAAAATATCACATTGGCATTATTGCGATTGGTAATGGGACAGCCAGCCGGGAATCGGAAGAATTTGTCGCCCAAATGATCCAAGACAATCAGTTAAGTTGTCGCTATACCATAGTTAGCGAGAGCGGGGCGTCAGTCTACTCAGCCAGTGAAATTGCCCGTAAAGAATTTCCTGATTATCAAGTAGAAGAACGCTCAGCAGTAAGTATTGGTCGTCGCTTGCAGGATCCTCTGGCAGAATTGGTAAAAATTGACCCTAAAGCAATCGGTGTCGGTCAGTACCAACATGACGTGAACCAGACTAAATTAAATGATCAATTAGACTTTACCGTTGAATTAGTGGTTAACCGGGTGGGTGTGGAGTTAAATACCGCTTCAGCCTCACTCTTGAGTCATGTCGCTGGTCTTACCAAGACGGTTGCTAAGAATATCGTGACTTATCGAAACGAAAACGGAAAATTTGAATCCCGTAAGGACCTACATGATGTTCCGCGTTTGGGACCAAAAGCCTTTGAACAAGCAGCTGGTTTTTTACGGATTGCAGAAGGAAAGAATTTCCTCGATAATACCGGTATCCACCCTGAGTCTTATGCCGTAACTGAAGCCATCCTAGCTGCTGATAACATTGACCCGAATACTATTAGAGATGATGACATCCATTTAAAAATTAAAAATTGGAATATTAATCGCCTTTGCCAAAAGTATGACATAGGTCGAGAAACCCTAAAAGACATCCAAAAAGCGCTCTTAGTTCCAGGGCGTGACCCCCGTAGTCAAGTGGCAGGCCCAGTGCTGCGCCAGGATGTCGTCCAACTGGAAGACCTCAAGCCAGGTATGGCTTTACAAGGGACAGTTCGTAATGTGGTCGATTTTGGCGCCTTTGTTGATATAGGGGTTAAGCAAGATGGTTTGGTCCATATTTCAAAAATGAGTCATCATTTTGTCAAAGATCCCCAAGCTGTCGTTGCGGTGGGAGACATCATTGATGTTTGGGTGGATTCCGTTGATGTTCAAAAAGGGCGCATCGGCCTAACGATGTTGGCACCTCAATAATAAGGTGTTGATGGTTTGAGATATTTCTTTCCAGAATGAGAGGCATCAAGAAATTTCTTTTAAGTCGAGGGCCTTTAGAAAGGAAAGTAAAATGAAAGAGCAAGACTTAGAACACTTAGTTAGAAAAATGGCTGCCCAAAATTTTGCTTTTTCCTTTCAGGGACAGGTGACTTGGAATCCGCGCTTGCGCACGACAGGAGGGCGTTTCATTCCCCGCCAAGATCGTTTAGAATTCAATCCCAAAGTCTTAGAAATTTTAGGGAAAGATACTTTAATAGGAATCATTAAGCATGAGCTTTGTCATTACTATTTATTTCATAGGGGGCAGCCTTACCAGCATAAAGATAAGGCCTTTAAAGACTTACTTAAATCAGTTGACGGCTTACGCTTTACTCCAGCTTTAGGGGATAATGTCCCCAGATATATTTATCGTTGTAAGCGCTGCGGTCAAAAATATTATCGTCAGCGAAGGATGAATATAAAAAAATACGCTTGTGGGAAATGTCGAGGCCCCATAAGTCTCATCGATCGCTAAAAAAGAGCGTTGGGAAAACCCAGCGCTCTTTTAACTGCTTTGTGAGTCACTACTTATCTTCTAGTTTTGCAAAGGAATCTTCGATAATTTTACGCATCGCATTGGCTGAGTTATCCATGAAACCTTGTTCACGTTCGGTTAATTCTAATTCAATCACTTGTTCAATCCCTTGACTACCTATAATCGCAGGCGTACCAATATAGATATCGTCTTGTTGGTAGTTATCTTCAAGCAGGGCCGAAACGGGTAGGGTAGCTCGCTCATTATTCAAAATAGCCCGACAGATACGGTTGATACAACTACCGATACCATAATAGGTAGCTCCTTTACCGTTAATAATGTCATAGGCCTTATTTCTTACATAGTCGGTAATTTCATCTTGACGGGCTTGTTGGTCAAGGCGGTTATCGCTGGTAGCAAATTTCTCAATGGGTTGGCCACCAACAAGAACGTGAGACCATGCACCAAATTCTGTATCACCATGCTCACCGAGGATATAAGCAGTCACATCACGGGGATCAACATCTAAGGCCTTGGCAATTTCAACTCTAAAGCGGGCACTATCGAGTGAGGTACCGGTACCGATTACTTTTTCACTTGGGAAACCAGAGAATTTCCAAGTGGCGTAAGTTAAGATATCAACTGGATTGGAAGCTACTACAAAAATCCCATCAAAACCGGAGTCGACCACTTGACCAACCATGTCTTTAAAGATAGGTAAATTTTTGTCGACTAAGTCGAGACGGGTTTCTCCACCTGGTTTTTGAGGAATACCAGCAGTAAAGACAACAATATCGGCATCCTTACAGTCTTCGTAGGTCGCTTGGAAGATGTGTTTACGCGGAGAGAAAGGCGTAGCGTCTTCTAAATCAAGAACATCACCATAGACCTTTTCCTGATTGATATCGATGATACCTAGTTCACGGCCAACACCAGTAATGACATTGTGGTAAGCAAAAGCTGATCCGACAGAACCATCACCGATTAAAATAATTTTAGCATCATGAATTTCTGACATACAATTCCTCCTATCATGAATTTGTGAATAATATAGCTATATATTATCTAAAATGGTTAACCTACACTTATAATGTAACCGTTTGCAGAAATTTTTACAAGTTTATTTAATTTTTTTATTATTTCTTTCTCAGAATAATGAAAAATACTTTAGCAAGTGCTTGCTCACTTAAGCTATAGAGGCTGCTTGCTTGCTGGATATTGAGCGATTACCATCTAGGCAAAATTTCCTTTATTTTCAGGCGGACTTATTTGCCAATTTCAGGCCTAATCGTTATAGTAAACGTGTAGGAAAGCTATTTTTCCTATAATCTAGGCGAATCTGCTATAAGTGATTAGCTATTGTTCTAGGAGATATTTACTAGGGCAATTCTTGTATTTATAGCAATGTAAGCGCCTATTTTATGATAAAATAAGCTTGTGTAAAATATCTAAAAAAGGAGTTCATATATGTCTAAAGTATTTGCTTTAAATGCTGGATCATCCAGTTTAAAATTTTCTATTTATGAAATACCTAGTGAAGAAGTTGTTGCTTCTGGTGTGATTGACCGTATTGGTCTAGGTGATTCCAATATTACCATTAAATATAATGGTGAAAAGCACCAAGACGTTAAAGATGTGATGGATCATGACCAAGCAACTAAAACTTTATTAGATAAGTTAGAAAGCTTGAACATCATTGAAGATTACGATGAGATTGCTGGTACCGGTCACCGCGTCGTATCCGGTGGTGAAAAATTCAAGGAATCAGCTCTGATCGACGAAGAAGGCCTCAAAATAATTGAAGAGGTGAGTGAATATGTACCACTTCATAACCCCGCTGAAGCGCAAGTCATCCGTGCCTTCAAAGAATTACTTCCTGACAAACCAGCAGTCGCTGCATTTGATACTTCATTCCATACAACTATGCCTGAAAAAGCATATCTTTATGGAACTCCTTATGAATACTATGAAAAATATGGTGCGCGTCGTTATGGGGCTCACGGCACCTCACATAAATATGTTTCCCAACGTGCTGCAGAATTAATGGACAAATCCGTTGAAGAGGTTAACATCATTACCTGCCACATTGGTAATGGGGCTTCGATTACCGCTGTTCAAGGCGGCCAATCCATTGACACGTCCATGGGCTTCACCCCAGTAGCAGGGGTTGTTATGGGGACCCGTTCAGGTGATGTCGATCCTTCTTTACTGGAATTTGTTATGCGTAAAGAAAATCTAAGCATGGAAGAAATGCTTGCCGTTCTTAATAATAAATCTGGTTTATTAGGCATATCAGGGGTATCTTCTGACATGCGTGACGTTGAAGCAGCTGCTGACCAAGGTAATGAACGGGCAAAAATTGCCTTAGAGGTTTATGTCAATGCAGTTAAACGTTACATCGGTTCCTACTTATTCGAATTAAATGGAGCGGATGCCATTGTCTTTACAGCTGGTGTGGGGGAAAACTCTCCAGAATTCCGTCAAGCAGTCCTAGAAAATACTGATAGATTAGGTATTGAATTAGACAAGGAACGTAACGAATCTGTTGAAGAAGGTTTAATTTCAACCGATGATTCTAAAGTGCAAGTCTTTGTCATCCCAACTGACGAAGAATTAATGATCGTTCGTGATACGGTTCGTTTAGGAAATATTAAATAAACAAACTGACTTCAAGCAAGTAGCTCAGGCTGCTTGCTTTTTATTGTCTCCTGAAAAAAACATTATTGTTTTCAAAAATTGCCTTTATTGGGCTTTTATAAGAAAAATTCCAGTGATAAAAACAATTTACTGTACAAAATGTAATCGCTTTCACTATAATGACCCTAGTTGGTGTTTTCAGCTAAAAGGAGGCTGTGAAATGGAAGAATACATTTTAGCAATAGACCAGGGAACAACAAGTACACGAGCCGTGATTTATAATCACCAAGGGGAAAGTATCGGTTCCTATCAAAAGGAATTTGACCAAATCTTTCCTAAGCCTGGTTGGGTGGAACACAATGCCAATCAAATTTGGAACTCTGTCCAGTCAGTCATTGCCGGAGCCTTTATTGAGACGGGAATTAAGCCGCGTCAAATCAAAGGAATTGGGATAACCAATCAACGGGAAACGACGGTAATTTGGGACAAGGAAACTGGGCGTCCTATTTATAACGCCATTGTCTGGCAATCGCGTCAAACTAGCAGTATAGCTGACCAACTCATCGCTGATGGCCATAAAGACATGATTCAAGAGAAAACAGGTTTGGTGGTTGACCCATATTTTTCAGCGACTAAAATTCGTTGGATCTTAGACCAGGTCGATGGCGCTCAAGAGCGAGCAGAAAATGGAGAATTACTCTTTGGGACCATTGATACATGGATCGTCTGGAAATTAACCGACGGCGCGGTCCATGTGACGGATTATTCGAACGCTAGTCGGACCATGCTGTTCAACGTGAAGGATTTAGAATGGGACCAGGAAATCTTAGACTTATTAAATATTCCACGTGAACTCCTGCCTGAAGTCAAATCCAATTCAGAAGTTTACGGCAAAACGATTCCTTTCCACTTTTATGGTGCGGAGGTTCCGATTGCTGGAATGGCGGGGGACCAACAAGCTGCCTTGTTTGGTCAACTTGCTTTAGAGCCAGGTATGGTGAAAAATACCTACGGCACGGGTGCCTTTATCATTATGAATATGGGGTCTGATTTTCAAGTCTCAGAGAATAATCTGTTGACCACTATCGCCTACGGAATGAATGGAGAAGTCACTTATGCCCTAGAAGGATCGATTTTTGTGGCCGGTTCAGCGATCCAATGGCTCAGAGACCAAATGGGTTTGATTGAGGACTCCCCTCAGTCAGAAGACCTGGCTAAACAATCTAAAGATGATGATGAGGTTTATGTGGTACCCGCTTTTACTGGCCTCGGAGCACCTCACTGGGATTCCAGGGCACGGGGAGCCGTTTTTGGTCTCACTCGGGGAACGAACCGCAATGACTTTGTTAAGGCGACTTTGCAGTCTTTAGCCTATCAGACTCGGGATATTATCGATACCATGGAACTAGATACAGGTATTGATATTAACCTATTAAAGGTCGATGGCGGAGCTGCTATGAATGATTATCTTATGCAATTCCAAGCGGATATTCTAGGTATTGAAATTGCTCGGGCTAAAAACCTAGAAACTACTGCCTTAGGTGCCGCATATTTAGCAGGCTTAGCAGTGGACTTTTGGAAAGATACTGATGAATTGAAGAGCTTACAAAGTACTGGACAAAACTTTACCCCTTCAATGAATAATGCCCATAAAGAACAACTTTATCGTGGTTGGAAACAGGCAGTAAAAGCCACCCGCGTCTTTACAGCAAATGAAGAAGAAAGAGACTAAAGCTTATGATGGAGGTATTATCAGATGACATTTTCTGTTAAAAATAGACAACAAGCTCTGACCAAATTACAAGAACGTACCCTAGACTTATTGGTCATTGGCGGCGGAATTACTGGAGCAGGGGTAGCCTTGCAAGCAGCAGCGAGTGGTTTAGAAACCGGTTTAATCGACATGCAAGATTTTGCAGAAGGCACCAGTAGTCGGTCCACCAAGCTAGTCCACGGTGGTATCCGCTATTTAAAAAACTTTGATGTGGAAGTGGTTGCCGATACGGTTAGTGAACGGGCAGTCGTTCAACAAATTGCCCCTCACATTCCTAAACCTGACCCGATGGTTATTCCCATCTACGATGAAGAGGGCGCTACTTTTACCATGTTTCGCTTGAAAGTAGCTATGGACCTCTATGATTCCTTAGCTGGGGTGAGCGATTCTAGCTATGCCAATACCGTTCTATCCAAAGAAGAAGTTCTCCAACATGTGCCAGGTTTAAAAGAAGAAGGCTTACAAGGTGGAGGCCAATATCTAGACTTTAACAATAGCGATATCCGTTTAGTGATTGAAAATATCAAAAGAGCCCACCAAGATGGTGCCCTAGTTGCTAGTCGAGTAGAAGCGATCGGCTATCTTTACGACCAAGAGGGCAAGATCAATGGCGTAAAGGCACTGGATCATTTAAGTAATGAAAGCTTTGATATTCATGCCCGCTATGTCATTAATACGACCGGACCATGGAGTGATGAAACCCGCAATCTCGATGAAGAAGACAACCGTATCGAAATGATGCGTCCTACTAAAGGGATTCACCTGGTTATTGATGCCAGCCGTCTAAAAGTTAGTCAGCCAGTTTATTTTGATTCGGGTTATGATGATGGACGGATGATCTTCGTCATCCCTCGGGAAGACAAGACCTATTTTGGTACGACTGATACCGACTACCGGGGAGATTACAAACATCCTCAAGTAGAAGAAGATGATGTTAACTATCTCATTGGTGCTGTCAACAATCGCTTCCCTGAGGCTAAGATAAGTATCGATGATATTGAGTCCTCCTGGGCTGGTTTAAGACCCCTAATCGCTGGCAATAGTGCTTCTGACTATAATGGTGGAGACTCAGGTAAAATTAATGACCAAAGCTTTGAGGATTTAATTGCTGTGGTTAAGGGTTACTTAAATGAAGAAAAAACACGAGACCAAGTGGAACGTACTGTCGCTAACTTGGAAGGTTCCCTATCAGAAGAAACTCTAGACCCTTCTCAAGTATCACGGGGGTCTAGTCTAGAACGTGATGATAACGGACTAATTACCCTAGCCGGTGGAAAGATTACCGACTACCGGAAGATGGCTGCCGGGGCTATGGAAAAAATTATTAAGCTCCTCAAAGAGGAATACGATAAATCCTTCCGCCTAATTAATTCAAAAACCTATCCTGTTTCTGGTGGGGAAATTAATCCGGCTAATATCGAAGGAGAGTTCTCCTCTTATGCTCAAATGGGGGTAAAAAGAGGTTTATCTAAGGAAGAAGCTTATTATCTAGCAGCCTTTTACGGATCTAATGTGCCTAAGGTATATGCCTTAATTGACCAAGTGCCAGAGATTGAAGGCTTGTCTTTAGCTGAAACCATCATGCTCTACTATGCCCTAGAAGAGGAAATGGTTCTTACCCCTGTTGATTACTTTTTACGTCGGACCAACTACATGCTCTTCATGCGTGACCGCTTAGACCATTTACTTGAACCAGTCGTTCAAACCATGAGTGATTATTTTGACTGGGATGATCAAAGTCGTCAAGCTTACCAAAAGGAATTAGAAGAAGCACTGGCCAAAAATGACCTAGTTTACTTAAAGAAGAAGGCTAATGGCTAATAAGATAACGATTTGATAGAGGAGGAAGTAGGATGGCGACAGAAGTAATCGGTGAGTTTTTAGGGACACTCATTTTGGTCCTTTTAGGGGATGGGGTTTGCGCTAATGTCAATTTAGCACGGACCAAGGGACATAATGCTGGCTGGTTAACCATAACAATTGGCTGGGGCTTGGCGGTTATGGTGGCTGCCTATGCTTCAGGTTATTTAAGCCCTGCCCATCTTAATCCAGCAGTGACTATTGCCTTTGCGATTGAAGGTTCGACACCATGGCCCTCAGTGCCCGCCTATATTATTGGGCAAATGCTAGGTGCTTTCTTAGGGGCAGTGATTTTATGGCTTCATTATCGGGATCATTTTAATGTAACAGAAGATCCTGACATGATATTAGGAAGCTTTGCTACCGCTCCTGAGATTTATGCACCAGCTAACAATTTAATCAGTGAGGCGATTGGGACCTTTATTTTAACTTTTGGAATCATGTCCTTTGCTCAAAATGACCTGGCTCCTGGTTTGTCTACTGCCTTGGTAGGGGGATTGATTGTCAGCATCGGGGCTTCCTTAGGAGGGCCGACGGGTTATGCGATTAATCCAGCCCGCGACTTAGGGCCTCGAATTGCCCATGCGATTTTACCAATCCGTCATAAAGGTGATTCAGACTGGTCATATGTCTGGATACCTGTTATTGGACCAATCATTGGAGGTGTGCTAGCTGCCATTGTCTTTCAGTGGATCCCCTAATGATTGGTAATAATATTTATAAAGAAAGATTTTATAAGCAGTAAAAAAGGCCTCACTTTAAGATGTGAGGCCTTTTAATTACTGCTGGCTTTAGTTTTTATGCTTTTTTGCCTTTTTCATGTTTAACATTGTCTAAGTCAGTTCTTACCACTAAGACATCACAATTAGCATTACGGATGACGTATTCTGAAACAGAACCAATGAAGAGGCGTTCCACAGCGTTTAGTCCCGTTGCACCAATCATGATTAAATCAGCATGGTATTCTTTGGAAAGTTCTTTAGCAATTTGAACCTTTGGTGAACCATAATCAATGACGGTTTGGATTTCTTTTACGCCTTTTTCCGATGCATATTTCTTGTAGTCATTAAGTAATGCTTTAGCTTGTTTGACTAATTCATCGGATAGGGTGCCTTCGTAACCAGTAGTTGTTTGAATCGAGCGTGTATCAACGATATGAGTAATGATTAATTCAGCGTCATTACGTAAGGCAACTTCTACCGCTTTTTTGAAGGCTAATTCAGCTTCATCGGAACCATCCACAGGTGTCAATATATGTTCGTAATTCTTATACATAAGGATCCCTCACTTTCTTTTTCTCTCTATAGCTATTATAGCATGAAAGCGGATAAAAAAATTAACTTTAAATAATATTCCTATTGAAAAAACCTAGGCTTTCACACCTAGGCTAAAAAATAATTCGATTATTTTTATGTAAGCCTCCAATGATACCGTGGAAATTCTATCTGTCTGAACCCGCGATATAGCAGGTGGGTTCCGGTATCCAACTTCAGTTGTCCACGTAATAGAGGCGTAACATCCATTGGAGCTCGCAGATCCCTAGATAGTAGTTGTTCGGTCAGCACATTTAAAAGATGCACGCATATCTTAGAGAACTTACATTACTATTAATTTAGCATGTCTAGGGCTTTTTGGCAAGCAGGAATGCTTGAAGTGACAACATCTTATACTGGATTTATCGCTTATAAAAATTATTTTTGCTTTTCTCGCATTTGCCGCATTTGCTCTAAGGCTTGTTCATATTTTCCTGTTTGGCAGGCCTGGTAATATTGCCTGTCCGCCAAGGTTTCTGGTAAGTAATCTTGAGCGACCCAATGGTTGGGGTAATCGTGGGGGAACTTGTAAGCAGTTCCTCTTCCCAATTTCTTAGCACCACTGTAGTGGGCATCGCGGAGGTGTTTAGGGATGACGCCAGCTTTTCCTGAACGAATATCTGCTAAGGCTTGATCAATGGCTTGAATGGCTGAATTGGATTTAGGGGATAGTGACAGGTCTATAATAGCGTGAGCCAAAGGAATCCTGGCTTCTGGCAGTCCAATTTTCTGGGCAGCTTGGCAGGCAGTGACCGCCCGCTGACAGGCTTCGGGGTTAGCCAAGCCAATATCTTCATAGGCACATACCATTAAACGCCGGCAGAGGCTGTTCAAATCACCAGCTTCAATTAAACGGGCGGCATAATGAAGGGCAGCGTTGACATCACTGCCACGAATACTTTTTTGAAAGGCAGAGACCACATCATAGTGCATGTCACCATCTTCATCATGGTCAAAGGCCTTCTTTTGTAAACATTCCTCTGCTACGCTTAAGTCGATCAGAATTTGGCCTTCAGCATTCTCCTCAGTTGATAAAGCCGCTAGTTCTAATGCATTGAGTGCTGACCGTAAATCGCCATTGGAGTAATTGGCTAAGTAGTCCCTGGCCTCATTACTTAATTGAATAGGGTACTTGCCGAGGCCCCGTTCTTTATTTTCGAGGGCATGGTCAATAGCTACTTTGATTTGATCAGCCTCTATAGGGTGGAGCTCAAAAATCTGTGTCCGTGACCGGATAGCAGGATTGATATTGATATAAGGGTTTTCGGTGGTTGCCCCGATCAGAATTAATAGCCCGCTTTCTAAATGCGGGAGGAGAAAGTCTTGTTTTGTTTTATCCAGGCGGTGAATTTCATCTAACATTAAAATAAGACTGCCGGAAAACTTTGCTTCAGCCACGACTTCTTGTAAGGCCTTTTTATTATCTGTTGCCGCATTCAATTGCCGAAAACTTAACTTAGTGGAACCGGCAATAGCGCTAGCTATTGATGTTTTACCAATACCAGGAGGACCGTATAAAATCATTGACCTTAACTGCTTCGCTTTAACCATCCGCCAGATGATTTTACCGGGGCCAACTAGGTGTTCTTGACCAACAACTTCTTCTAGGGTCTTCGGTCGCATTCTGTAGGCTAGGGGGGCTTGTTTATTCACACTGAAACTCCTTTCTAAGTGCTTGATAACGTCAACCAGTATAACACATCCGTTTTTAAAAAGACTGCTTTTAGCTTTTCCTCTGTTGTCTAGGACCAGATAGTGATACAATAGTGAAAAACAAGGGGGTAAGCGAACGAATGATCTATCTTGATTATGCAGCAACCACACCGATGACCCAACCAGTTATTGAGGCCATGAACCAGGCCATGCGTGAAAATTATGGCAATGCATCAAGTACCTACCGGATTGGTCGCCAATCACATGAACAATTGACTCGAGTAAGAGAGAATATAGCGGAGACGATTAATGCTCAGGCCGACGATATTATTTTTACCAGTGGGGCAACTGAATCCACTAATAGTGCCTTGATACAAACCGCAAAACGGTTAGCGAAGCATGGCCGTCATATTATTACCACCGAAGCTGAACATCCTTCAAGTTATAAGACGGCAAAATATCTGGAAAAACAAGGCTTTGAGGTCACTTTCCTGCCATTTGATGAGTATGGTCATATCTCAATTGAAGCCTTAAAGGACGCCATTAAAGATGATACCATTATGGTTTCGATTATCGCAGGGAATAACGAAGTTGGCTCCGTCCAAGATATCCAAGCCATTGGAGATATTTGCCAAGATCACCACCTATTTTTCTATACAGATGTGGTCCAAGCCTATCTCAACGTCCCTATTGATGTTGAAGCCATGCATATCGATGGCTTATGCGTCTCTGCCCATAAATTCCATGGGCCCAAAGGGGTAGGATTCCTCTATTACCGTAATGCAGTGAGTGATTTTACTCCTTACTTAAGAGGGGGAGGCCAAGAACATGGCCATCGGGCCGGTACTGAAAATGTGCCTGGAATTGTGGCCATGGGTAAGGCCATTGAAATCGCCTACCAGGCTAGGAATGACCATCATCAAAAGCTGCTTGATTTAAGGAATTATCTCCTCAAAGAGGCCAAAGCGCGCGGCTTAGAATTTGAAATTAATGGTCCTAAGGAAGCTGAACTAGCCCATATATTAAATGTTTACTGGCCAAATCATCCCAGCGATCAAGTCCTGATTAAATTAGACTTAAAAGACGTTTATGTATCGGCTGGGTCAGCCTGCTCAGCTGGGTCGCTAGAACCGAGTCGGATTTTAGTGTCGATGTTTGGTGAAGAAAGCCCCCGGATCAGTCAAAGCATTCGTATCTCATTCGGTCAGTTGACCACAATAGAAGAAATCGATAAATTCTTAGACATTTTATTAAGCATTGCTTAGTTATAGTGTAAACAAATTAAGGAGGAATGAAATGGCTTTTAAAGAAAAAGAACAATTAAAAGGAAGTCAAAAAACCTATCAAGTCCATCCTAACTGCAAGGCATATACTTTGCGGGACTATGGATTTACTTCCACTAAGGCAGGTAATTATCAAATTGAAATTCCTATTCGTCCAGAATTTCAAGCCAGTCACTATCTCTTATTAAAAGTTCAAATTGATAAATCAGTGGATAAGTTACAAATGAACGTCACTAATAAGACGGGGCTGAAGGCGGTTAATGTTTACCAAAATTCCGATATGGCAGATTTAGCCAAACGCTTAGAGGAAATTTTAGCTGACTTAGTTGACAAGCAAGTCTTAGCAATCAGTGAAGACTAAAATTGGACATATAATCATTCTCAAAACTCAAGGGCATTTGAAGATTTAATAAAAATTCAATCAAATGACTTGAGTTTTTTACGTAAATTGTTATGATTACTACCTGGATAAGGCGATTGAGGCTTATCTAAGATTATCAACACAACAAAACGTGCGACCTTCAATCGTAAATTTTGTTAAGAAAGATGGTGATGTTGTGAGTGATAAGAAAAATAAAAAAGTTGTTCTAGGTATGAGTGGGGGAGTCGATTCCAGTGTTTCCGCGCTTTTGCTGAAAGAACAGGGATATGACGTCATTGGTATTTTCATGAAGAATTGGGATGACACTGATGAAAATGGCGTTTGTACAGCAACCGAAGATTACCGGGATGTACAAGCCGTAGCTAGTCAGATAGGTATTCCTTATTATTCAGTCAACTTTGAAAAAGAATACTGGGACCGCGTCTTCGAATACTTCCTCGATGAATATCGTCATGACCGTACCCCTAATCCAGACGTCATGTGTAATAAAGAGATTAAATTCAAGGCCTTCCTCGATTATGCTTTGGACCTAGGAGCAGATTACGTGGCTATGGGCCACTACGCTCGGGTGAGAACAAATGACCAAGGCGAAGTGGAGTTGCTTCGTGGGGTTGATAGTAATAAGGATCAAACCTACTTCTTAAACCAACTGTCACAAGAGCAATTACAGCACGCGCTATTTCCAATTGGCGAATTAGAAAAGTCGGAAGTGCGAAAAATTGCCGAAGATCATAATCTAAAGACGGCCCATAAAAAGGATTCCACCGGGGTCTGTTTTATTGGTGAGCGCGACTTTAATGCCTTCCTTTCCAATTACTTACCAGCTAAACCTGGTTTAATGAAAACCTTAGACGGCCAAGTGATGGCTGAGCACCATGGGCTGATGTATTATACCATCGGTCAACGTAAGGGCTTGGGAA
This sequence comes from Aerococcus sp. Group 2, assembly GCF_905125285.1. Taxonomy (NCBI): domain Bacteria; kingdom Bacillati; phylum Bacillota; class Bacilli; order Lactobacillales; family Aerococcaceae; genus Aerococcus; species Aerococcus sp. Group 2. The sequence goes on from NZ_CAJHPA010000001.1 coordinate 172,541, forward strand.
TCGGAGGAACCAAGGTTGGTAATAATGAACCTTGGTTTGTTATCGGGAAAAACCAGGCTAAAAATGAACTCTATGTCGGCCAAGGATACCATCATCCCTTGCTTTATGCTGATTACTTATTAGCCAGTGAAGTTTCCTTTACCAGTGACCATTTCCCACGTGAAGACTTTACCTGCACCGCTAAGTTCCGTTACCGGCAAAAAGATATCCCAGTAAAAGTTAGCTTTTTGTCTGATGATCAGTTAAGGGTAGATTTTGAAGAGCCAGTTCGGGCTATTACACCAGGACAGTCGGTAGTTTTCTACCAAGATGAAGTCTGTTTAGGGGGAGCAACCATTGACGCTGCCTATAAGGATGATAAAAAGTTACAATACCAATAATAAAATAGATGAATCATTTCTAAAAGCAGGCTATAAATTAGGATGATTTCAAGAAACAGCTGTAACTAGTTTTTGGCTTATCCAGGAAGACCTTATCTAACTTGGAAGCTAGAAGCTAAGATACAGCTTTTTTCTTTATTAAGGGTGTGAAAGAGCGAAAATGGTATAGTTAGTCTTTTAATAGAAGAAAGGCGATCAGAAGGCAAACTGGGGGGGAGGATAAATCCACTGAAATTCTGTGATATAATATCCAAAGATTATGACTAGGAGGGATAAGGGTATGACAGTAACGGAAGATTATTTCATCGGCGAAGTTGAAGCTACCTTTTTTTCTAATCCAGATAATTATTATCGGGTGATGCGGATTACGGTTGATGACACCAACACCCTTTACTCCGAAAAAAATATTGTCGTGACAGGAAATTTTGGGACTATCCAGGACGGGACTACTTACCAGTTCTTTGGTAACTTGGTTGATCATCCTAAGTACGGTGTCCAATTTAAAGTCTCCCATTATGAAGGGATAAAAATTACCAGTAAAGATGGATTAATCAAATATTTATCCAGCGATGAATTTCCAGGAATTGGAAAAATACTGGCTGAACGTGTGGTCAATACCTTAGGTGAGAAGACCATTGACTTAATTGTAAATCAACCCGAACGTTTGAAAGAAGTTAAGGGCCTGACGAAAAATAAACAGCAAATGCTTCATGAGAAAGTAAAGGCTAATCGTGGCAATGAGGATACCTTTATTCAATTATCGGAGATGGGCTTTTCCAACCATTTAGCAGGCAAGATCTATGCTAAATACCAAGATGAAGCGGTTGAATTGATTAAAGAAAATCCCTATTTCTTGGTTAAAAATATTCAGGGTTTTGGTTTTCAAAAGGCTGATTTACTGGCCCAACGTTTAGACTTTGCCTATGACTCGCCTTTACGCATCCAAGGGGCGATTACTTTTTCATTAGAAACGATTTGTTATAGCAATGGGGATACTTATGTTAAGAAGGAAGAACTATTCCAGCAGGTTCTCAATCTATTAAATAAAAGCCAAATGAATTTGCAAATGGTTGACATGCAGCAAGTGGCTGATAGCTTGAGCGACTTGGTAGATACCAATGAAGTGATTGCGACTGAAGAGGGTTATTTTCTTCCTAGTCTCTATTATGCAGAGAAAGGGATTGTTAAACGTTTAAAACGTATCAAGAATGAACGAACTCAGCCTAAATATGAGAATGATAATTTGGCTAATGAAATAGAGGAAACCGAAGCAAAATTAGGTATTCAATATGGACCCGCTCAAAGGAAGGCAATTATCGAAGCCCTAGAAGAGAAATTATTTATTCTAACCGGGGGACCGGGTACGGGAAAAACCACGGTATTAGAAGGAATTATCGATATTTATTGCCGGTTAAATGATATCCGCCTAGGGGATTATGATCCGAGTGACTTTCCTATTCGTTTGGCAGCTCCAACTGGACGCGCTGCCAAGCGGATGAGTGAAACTACTGGCCTAGTAGCAACCACTATTCATCGTTTAATCGGTCTCACCGGTGAAGAAGATGAAAATAATATCATAACATCTGATAAAGAGACTATTGAAGGGGACTTACTGATTATTGATGAAATGTCCATGGTAGATACCTGGTTATTTTTTCAGTTATTAGAAGCGGTTCCTGATGATATGCAAATTATCTTGGTAGGGGATAAAGATCAACTGCCCTCAGTCGGCCCAGGACAAGTGCTTTCTGACCTCTTGAGAAGTCAGACAATCACCTGGCGTGAGCTCGACGAAATATTTCGTCAAGATGCTAATTCAACCATCACTCTATTGGCTCATGATATAAAAAATGGGGAAATGCCAGTCGATCTTACCCAAAATAAGGCTGACCGGTCATTTTTCCGTGTGGATTATTTCCACTTAGCTGATTTTATCGCAGCGGTGGCTAAACGCGCTCTTGAAAAAGAATATGATGTTAAAGATATTCAAGTTTTAGCTCCCATGTATAAGGGTCAGGCCGGCATCGATCAGATTAACCAGAAATTGCAGGAAAGCTTAAATCCAAATACTGATGGAAGTAAGCGCCAACTTAGCCACTTCAACCGTCTCTTTCGCTTAGGTGATAAGGTCTTGCAGTTGCAAAACCAAGCTGAAATGAATGTATTTAACGGGGATATGGGAGAAATCGTGGCGATATTTTATGCCAAGGAAACGACCAGCCAAAGTGATGAAATAGTGGTTGATTTCGACGGCAATGAGGTCACATACAACCGGCAAGATTTTAACCAGTTAACCTTGGCGTATTGCGTCTCAATTCATAAATCGCAGGGAAGCGAATTTCCTATCGTTATCCTCCCCTTAATCAGCCAATATCAACGCATGCTGCAACGCAATTTGCTCTATACAGCGATCACCAGGGCTAAGCAATCCTTAATTCTCTGCGGTGAAGTCCAAGCCTTCCAATCTGCCATTCAAACCCAGGCCAGCCAACGCCATACTAACCTTTACCGCTCCCTACTTGAAGAAGACGAATTACTTCCTAAACTGAACTCGCAGCCAAGTGAAGCAAGTCCTAGTCAGGATCAAAATACCAGGTCTCAAGGGGATAAGTCAGGGGACCAGCAAGAGGATCCTGGGAACTCGGGAATGAATGTGCAAGTCGATTGGTTAACCCCTGCCTTACTTGAAAGTGGTCAGATCGATCCTTTAATTTGTATGGAAGGCATCAGTCCCTATGATTTTTAAGCAAGGAGATCATCTTTTTTATTTTTTCTCTTTTACTGCCCACATGCTAAAAGTACCTGAAAAAGTCTAATTAAAGCAGATAGAGGCTAAATTTGCTGATCATGAGTTTATAAAAACTAATAAATTTATTCAAATATTGCAAAAATCTTGTTTATTTCTTAAAATATCGATAAAATGTGAGTATTGGATTTATTTAATTAGGCTAGAAATTTAGCTCATTTAGAAAGGACTGACGGCAATGGCTTATATTAATGGCAAGCGCCCTGAGAAAGGAATTCTAGGCCCTTTAACTTTTGATAATGTGGAGAAGAAGACAGAACTTTTTGATAAAAGTTTTTGGAGATATGCGCTAAGGAGTGTATATGCAACATTATTCTTAACTTTTGGGACAGCAATCGCTATGATGACTGCCCAACAAGCGAACTTAGTAGCGCCAGGCTTAGGTAAATTTACTTTTGCCTTCTTTTTTGCATGGTCATTGGTACTTATTATTTATATGAATGGTGAATTAGCGACTGCTAATATGAACTTTTTGGTAGTTGGAGCACGAAAAAAATACATCAGCTGGCAAAAGGCTTTTACGATTTTAATGATTTGTGTTTTATTTAATTTTATTGGTGGCCTTGTTTGTGCCTATATTTTCTCAAGAACCACGATTTTCCAAGATTTACCTGCTGATCATTATTTATTTACAGCAGTTTCAGGAAAATTTGTTAAATCAGCGCTTACAATTTTTATTGAGGGGATTTTAGCTAATATTATCGTTAATAGTGCTGTGGTTGCTAGCAATCGGATGGTTAACGCTGATGGCCGGGTTTATGCGATTCTCTTTATTATTTTTATTTTTGCCTTCTTAGGTTACGAACACGTGATTGCTAACTTTGTTTCCTTCCCATTAGCTTTCTTCTCCAATGGAGGCCCTGTTGACGGGATGACCTTGGCTAATGTGCTTAAGAACTTTGTCTTTACTTTCTTAGGTAACCTTGTTGGTGGTGGCTTTGTCATTGGCTATGTTTATTCCTGGTTGGGAGATAAAGAAACTTCCTATGTAGACTAGTTTTCTTATTCGCTAGGAATCATTAATAGTTGACAAATGAAAATTAAAAAGCGTATAATAAATTCGCTTTAATGATTGAAAAGGACATGTTTCTATTTAGTTGATAGAGAGAGTGCATCTGTGGTGAAAGCACTCAGTAATAGAAATGCTCCCTTTTGACAATGCAAATGAAAATTTGCCGCTACTCGCGTTATCCAGTATTTAATGAAGACATAATATCGCACGTTGATGTTATAAATGAGGTGGTACCGTGCTACGGCGCCCTCATCTAATAACATCAACGTGCTTTTTTATTTTATAGGAGGTTTTAATACATCATGAAGAAATTAACGGGTGAAGAAATACGTCAAATGTGGATGGATTTTTGGAAGGGCAAGGGACACGATATCTACCCTAGTGCTTCCTTAGTTCCAGACAACGATCCTACTTTACTTTGGATGAACTCCGGGGTTGCTGCCCTAAAACATTACTTAGATGGGTCAGAAGTGCCGGAAAATCCAAGAATTGCTAATGCGCAAAAATGTATTCGGACCAACGATATTGAAAATGTAGGCGTTACCGCTCGCCACCAAACCTTCTTTGAAATGCTCGGTAACTGGTCAGTAGGGGATTACTTTAAAGAAGAGGTTATTCCTTGGGCTTGGGAATTCTTAACTGATGAAAAATGGCTAGGACTTGATCCAGAACTACTTTATATGACCTACTATCCAGATGACGATGTCTCCCATGGATTATGGCAAAAGGTGACTGGTTTATCAGAAGATCACTTTGTTTCTTTAGAAGATAACTTTTGGGATTTAGGTGCCGGTCCTTGTGGTCCCGATACGGAAATTTTCTTTGACCGGGGGAAAGCTTATCAAGATCTTGACGATGATGATCCAGAAATGTTTCCTGGGGGAGAAAATGAACGTTATCTAGAAATCTGGAACATCGTTTTCTCTGAATTTAACCACATGCCCGATGGTAGCTATGAAAAATTAAAACAACATAACGTGGATACTGGGATGGGACTGGAACGGATCGCCTCTGTCCTACAAGAAACCCCAACAAACTTCGAAACAGATCTTTTGTTCCCACTCATTGAAGCTGTTGAAAAATTGTCTGATGGTAAAAAATATGGGGAAAGTAAAGAAACGGATACTGCAATGAAGGTTATTGCTGACCATATCCGCGCTGTTAGCTTTGCAGTGGGGGACAACGCCTTACCATCAAATGAAGGCCGTGGCTATATTTTACGCCGTTTAATCCGTCGTAGTGTGATGTACGGTCGTCGTTTAGGCATCCAAGGGAGTTTCTTGGCCAAATTGGTTCCAATTGTGGCAGATAAGATGGAAAAACACTATCCAGAATTAAAAGAAAAAGAGGCCATTATTCAAGAAGTCGTTGATCGTGAGGAAAAACGTTTCCAAGAAACCATCGCTGATGGTGAAAATATTATTAAAAACAAAATCGCTGAATTAGAAGAATCTGGTGAAAACTCACTTGACGGCCAATCCGCCTTCAAATTATACGATACTTATGGTTTCCCATTAGAACTGACTGAGGAATACCTGGCTGAAAAAGGTTTTTCTGTTGATATTGATGGCTTTAATCAGGCCATGGAGGAACAAAAGGAACGGGCACGTGCGGCTAGAAAAGACCAAGGTGGCCTAGCGGTTCAATCAACTGTGCTCGGTGAAATTGATGTGCCTTCTCACTTTACCGGTTATGAAGAAGATGTTACAGAAACTAAGATTAACGCCATTGTTTACCAAGATGAAATCAGTCAGGAAGCACCAGCCAATAGCAAGGCCTATTTCATTGCTGAAAAGACACCATTCTACGGTGAACGTGGTGGACAAGTTGGTGACTCAGGTAAGCTTTACAATTTGGATGGCGAATTATTAGGGTATATCCGTGATACTAAACACGCTCCTAATGACCAAAACTTACATTATATTGACACCGTTCAACCAATTAGTGTAGGCCAAGAAGTTCGCTTAGAAGTGGACAGCGCTCGTCGTCGCTTAATCCGTAATAATCACACCGCTACTCACTTATTACACCGGGTCTTAAAAGATGTCTTAGGTGAACAAGTTAACCAAGCAGGGTCCTTACTTGATGACCATTATCTCCGTTTTGACTTCACTTATTTTGGACAAGTGAGTCCAGACCAACTTGAAGAAGTTGAAAGACGGGTTAATGAAAAGATTTGGGAACAAATCCCGGTTGAAACCATCTTTACCACGGTTAAGGCGGCTAAGGAACATGGGGCCATCGCGCTCTTCGGCGAAAAATACCTTAAATTACATGATGAAATTCGCGTGATTAATATTGATGACTGGTCCATGGAACTTTGTGGTGGGACCCACGTTAAGAATACCGGATTCATTGGCCTCTTTAAGATTATTTCCGAATCAGGGATTGGTTCTGGAGTACGCCGAATTGAAGCATTGACTTCAAAAGCTGCTTATGAATACTATGAAGCTAAGTTAGGTCTCTTAAACCAAGTTCGCGATGATTTGAAGGTTAAAAAAGCGGAAGATGTACCACACCGTCTCCAACAATTGGAAGGTGAGCGTAAGAGCCTAGAATCTGAAGTAGAATCTCTCCATGCTAAGGCTAACCAAATGGCTGCTAGTCAAATATTTGATGCCGTTAAAGAAAGCAACGGGGTACGCTACATTGCTGAAGAACTTGACCACAAAACCATGGATGACTTGCGGGCGATTAGTGACGAATGGAAACAAAATAACTATTCAGATGTCCTCGTTCTCGCTACAGCTAACGGAGATAAAGCCAACATGTTAGTTGCTGTTTCAGCTGACAAGGTTAAAGAAGGCTTAAAGGCTGGTGACATCATTAAGGGACTTGCTCCATATATTAATGGTGGCGGGGGCGGTCGTCCTGAACTTGCCCAAGCAGGTGGTAAGAACCCAGCCGGTATTCCTGATGCGCTTAAGGCTTTAGAGGAAGTTCTGAATAAATAAAGTGCTTGTTAGTCGCTAGATTTTTCGTTACAATAGATTCAAAATGATGTGGAGGTGTCTAAATGAGTGGAAAAGATGAAACAGTACTCTTTCGCTTCGATGAAAGTAAAGAAAAAGATGTAAAAGAGACACTTGAAATAGTTTACGACGCCCTAGTAAGCAAGGGCTACAATCCAATCAATCAAATTGTAGGATACTTATTATCTGGCGATCCTGCGTATATCCCACGTCACAATCAAGCTAGAAATCTTATTCGTTACCATGAACGCGATGAGTTATTAGAAGAACTTGTTAAAAGCTATATGAAGCAAAGTGGTCGAGAATAAGCATGCGTATTATGGGTTTGGATGTGGGTTCTAAAACGGTCGGCGTAGCCATAAGTGACCCTTTTGGCTGGACTGCCCAAGGAATCGAAACCATTAAAATTGACGAAGAAGCAGGGGAATTCGGGTTTTCACGCTTAAGGCAATTAATTGAAGATTATCAAGTGGAAAAGATCGTTATTGGATTGCCTAAAAATATGAATAACACAGAAGGCCCTCGAGCTGAAGCATCGCGTCACTATGGAGATATGGCTATTGAATTATTCGACTTACCAGTTTTTTATCAGGATGAACGGTTAACTACCCAGCAATCGGAACGCTTTCTGATTGAGGCGGCAGATGTGAGTCGAAAAAAACGTAAAAAGGTAATCGATAAGTTAGCTGCTGTTCTCATTTTACAGAACTATTTAGATAGTCATTCACATTAGTATGAAGGAGCATTGTATGGCTGAAGATTTAGATAATTTAATTACTTTATATGATGAAGAAGGTAATGAGCGTTTATATAAAATTCTCTTTAGTTTCGACTCGAAAGATCTGAATAAATCTTACGTCTTAGTATACCCAGCCGAAGAGGAAGGCGAAGAGTTAAATATCGAAGCCTATGCCTATGAAGAGGGCGAAGACGGAGAAGGTAGCTTATTGCCAATTGAAAGTGAAGAAGAATGGGATATGGTAGAGGAAGTGTTTAACACTTTCGTTCAAGACCCAAACTTAAATCAATAAGCCAAGTAAAGAGAATATGATATGAGGTCATATTCTCTTTTATTATTAATGGCAGTTGACATACGGGGCTGTGACTTTGGTCACCGCCTCTTTTTATGTGATGATAGGATAAATGTTTCATTCTGGTTAAATTTTTGGCTCTAAGTTTACAAATAGCATCTTTATCAGTAAAATGCATAATAGCTTATTTTGTTCAAGGCAGAGTCTTTTTATTATGAAATGAGGAAGCACGATGTTTAATGATGAAGAAAAGAAAAAAAGAGTAAAGCGAGACCAGGCTAGGGTCAATGCTTTAGAAAATCAAGAAAATGTTCAGGCTAATCGGATTATCCGCTGGATTATTATTACTTTACTCCTTATCTGTATTGTCTTTGCTCTACTAATGGGAACCTTAGTAGCTACTGGCGGCTTTGGAGAGGAAAAAGAAACTCAGGTGACCATTCCTCAGGGAGCAAGTGCTAGTCAAATTGCTCATATTCTTAACGAAAATGATGTCATTTTTAATGAAAGCCTCTTTAAGATCTACCTCCGTCTATCCAATCATGATCCAATTCAGGCAGGAACCTATCAATTGAAAACCTCGTCTGGCTTTGGTGAAGTCATGAATCAACTCTCACATGCCCAAGGTCCGGCTACCCAAGCGGTCTTAGTCAAAGAGGGCATGAATGTTGAAGAAATTGCTCAAGTGATGGCAGATTATTTTGGAATTACTCAGGAAGAAGCCTTGAAGCGGATTAATTCGGAGAACTTATTGGCAGAAGAAGCGACTAAGTACCCAGAATTACTCAAAGATGTGGTGAATAATGACCAATTACGCTATCCTTTGGAAGGTTACCTTTTCCCGGCTACCTATGAATTAACTCAATCCGATACCGTAGAAAGTTTTGTCGACAAAATGCTGGCAGCTAGTGAGACTATTCGACAAAAGTATAGTGATGCTTTAAAACAACAGAGCCTTTCTTGGCATGAAATCTTAACCCTGGCTTCAATTATTGAGAAAGAAGCTTCTACTGACGAAGATCGTAAGATGGTATCAGGAGTCTTCTATAACCGTTTAGCCGAGAATATGCCCCTACAATCGGATATTACCTTGAATTATGCCCATAATGAGCATTCTACCTATGTGACTATCGAAGATACCATGATTGATTCGCCATATAATCTCTACCAAAATACTGGTTTAGGACCTGGTCCCTTTAATAACCCAAGTGAAAGTGCTATTCAAGCGGCCTTAAATCCTACCCCTAATGATTATATGTATTTCGTAGCTGATTTAAGCACTGGGAATGTCTATTTCTCAAAAACGTACGAAGAACATGATCAATTAGTCCAAGAATACGTTAGTCCAGAGGATGCCAAGCTTCAAGAACAATAAAAAGCCATATTTACATTGCTAAAAAGTTAGTAATATGGTATTATTTTGTATATTTTAATCGTATGTGTTAGGAGAATGTTAGATGTCAGAACAAACTTTCCCAATGACCGTAGAAGGTAAGGAACGTTTAGAAGCGGAATTAGAAGATTTAAAATTAAATAAGCGCCCTGAAGTGATTAGCCGAATCAAGGTTGCTCGTTCATTTGGGGACCTATCAGAAAATTCAGAATATGAATCCGCTAAAAATGAACAATCCATTTTGGAAAGTCAAATTGCTAAAATCGAAAATATGATCCGTTATGCTGAAATTGTTGACCCTGATGCCTTGGGCAAGGATACAGTAAGCATTGGTAAACGGGTTAAATTTCAAGAGCTTCCTGATGGTGAAGAGGAAGAATACGAAATTGTCGGTAAAGCTGAGGCAGATCCTCTTGGTGGTAAAATTTCAAATGAGTCACCAATAGCAAATGCTTTAATTGGCAAAAAAGTTGGCGATGAAGTGGAAATTGAAACTCCAGGCGGGGCTTTCAGTGTTAGAATACTCGCAGTAGAAACTGCTTAATAAAGTTAATTGAAGGAGGCTAGACGAGAGATCTAGCCTCCTTTTCTTTGTGCGCATTCGAAGTAAAGCCTATCAAAGGGCTGATCTGAAATATCTTTTAAACAGTTGATCTTTAACGAAAGCTGTTCAAATCCTCCTCGGTTAGGTAATAACTTGCCTTGTCATTCAAGTCCTTAGCGGTGCCCTCACATTCTTTTAGTTAAGTTCGGACACAAGACTTGAAGATGCTTCAGAAAATACCAACGCACAGTCCCAGTTGAGTTCGGAAGGGTGAGGGGATGTCCTTTCAGAAAAGTTGAACGGTCAGCAAGTTGAGTTCGAACGCCAGCCTTGAAGTTGCTTCAGAAAATTCCAACGCACAGTCGTGCTGTGCTTTTGGTATTTTCCTCCAGCAATTCAAGTCTCTGACGGCGATCTCACATCCTTATTTCTGACCTTTTCATCTTTTCTTCCAAGGAATCTCCCTCCCTGATCCTTCCTCACATCCTTACCTTATTGTATATAAAATAATTAAATAAAATATTTCTCTGCTTAGCAAAAATGGTATAATAATAGAATAAGTTGTTGAAGGCGACTTCTTTATAAGAAGAAGTCGCTTTTCCTATTGGTAAATTGGAGATTTAGTCTAATTAATTTATGTGAAAAAACAACTTTAGATGAAATATTTTATTTGTGAATAGCGATTTTATGGGCGCTGAGATGCAGACTTTATGATAGATAATATCTGCGTATAAAAGGCGCAAATCTTCATTATTTCACAATAAATAGCGTATTATAAATTTCACATGAAATAAAAATACTAATAGATATAGGGAACTTTTAAAGCGACCTGGGCAAATCGATTTGTTAAATTTTGTCCTTTAAATCAGCTTTTAGTAGGTGAATAATGCTTTTAATCGTTCTTCTTTTGACAACTTTATATGAGTTGACGATCAGCCCTATACTTATACTGAAAGGTTTGGTTTTATGAAAAATAGGCGCTTTATTGTAGATACGATCGTGGTAGGTTTTACCTTGTTTGCTACTTTTTTTGGAGCAGGTAATTTGGTTTTCCCGCCTTATATGGGAATTATTGTAGGAGAAAATTGGTCTGCCAGCGTTATTGGTTTGGCTTTAACCGCGATATTAGTGCCGGTCTTATCGATGGTAGCTATTGTTAAAGGTGGGGGATCGGTAAAAGCAGTTTCCGAACCAATTGCTCCCTGGTTTTATAAAGTCTTTAATTGCATTACCATGTATTTAATTGCCTTATTTATTTTAATTCCACGTACTGGTGCAACGACTTACGAAGTAGGTTTTCGTTCCTTGTTCCCTTGGTTACCTAACTATGTCGTTTTAATTATTTTCTTTATTGTGGTTTATTTCCTCACTGTTGATCAATTGGGCGTGGTTGATAAGATTGGACGCTATCTTACACCTGCTTTGATTGCAATGGTTATTGGAATTATTATTTTTGGGATGATTAACCCCGTCAGCCCCAATATGGCGGCTGCCCAAGTCGATAATAGCTTCGGTTGGGCTTTTACCGAAGGTTATCAAATGGGGGATTTAATAACTGGTTTACTCTTTTCTAGTGTCATGATTATGACAATTAGACATAAAAAATATAACCACCAAGCAGGGATGCGGATGACTATCTGGGCATCTGTCATAGCTAGTGGCTTATTATTGTTCATTTATGGTAGCTTGTTATGGTTAGGGGCTACAGCGTCAACGGTTTATAGCCCTGATATTGAAAGAACCCAGTTATTAATTGCCATTGTTGAACAAACTATTGGTGGCGCTGGGAAAATTATTCTTTCCATCGCTATAACCTTAGCTTGCTTAACAACTGCTACGGGATTATTAGCTTCAGTGGCAAACTTTACCCAAGAGCTTACTCGTCAGAAATATCCCTATACCTTTATCGTTTTTGTCTTTTGTATTTTTTGTGTGGTACAAGGGACTGTCGGGGTAGAGAAAATTGTTGGATTAAGTGAGCCCTTATTTGCAGTTGCTTATCCATTAGGAATCATTGTTACTTTAATCGGTTTATTTAGAAAATATATTCCTAATGACGGAACGACTAAGGGAGCAGTCTTACTAACCAGTATCTATACGGTGGTTGAAGCGCTTATTCAATTAGACTTTGCTCCTAAAATATTCGAAGAAATTGTTCGAATAGTCCCCTTTGGCCCCCAAGGTTTTGGCTGGGTGACTATGGCTCTATTGGGAGCGGGTATTGGTACTCTGGTGTGGAAAATTCAGCGTGGTAGTTACCGTGGAAAGATCATTAAAGGATATGCAAAATAAGCGAGAAGGCTAGATTTTTTATCTGGCCTTTTTTCTTTGTAGGTAATTAATAAATTTATTTGCTAGGCGGTTTTTAAACTTTTTATAGATGTTTAGAAATGATAATACAATATTTTAAACTGATTGTATGAATATTAGTTATTTCAAGGGCTTTTGCTTGCTTTGTTTAATACAATATTATATATTATTTTAAAAGGAGTGATTTTATGAGAAATCGTTTTAGAACCTATCTAGGTGCTAACGATGCAGAAGCCGGGTATAACTTATCCTGGGGAGCTGTATTTGCTGGCCTAGTAACTTTTATTGCTTTATTAATTACTTTTTCCTTAATTGGAAATGCCATTGGGTTTGGTATGATCCAACCGAGTGCACAAAATCCACTTGATGGTGTCGGTACCGGTGTTATGGTCTGGTCAGTTATTTCATTAGCACTATCATTTTTAGGATCAGGCTTTGTTGCTGGGGTAACTGCACGTCGAGTAGGCGCAGTCCATGGCTTTTTATCATGGGCAATTTCCCTAGTGGTAACAGTTGTATTATTAGGACAAATTGTTGCATCCGTTCTAGGTTTTGCTGGGAATGTTATTGGTCAAACTGCTAGTGTTGCTGGTGACGCTGTCACAAGTGTTGCTTCAAACGCTGGAGATGCTGTAAGCGAAGGCGTAAATGCTTTAGCAAACAATATTGATGTGAATAATCAAGATATTCAAAATCTTAACCAAGACGTTCAAGAAGTCTTAAGAGATACTGATATTCGCGAATTACAACCAGAATATTTATCTGACCAATTAAATGGCGCGGTAAACGATATTGCTAATGCAGCTCGTGAAGTTGTCGTTAATCCAGAAAATTCTGAACAAGTATTTAACGACTTGGCAGATTCATTAACTAGCCGTGTTGACAATATTTCAGAAAACGTAGACCAAGAGGCTGTTTCTAACGCTATTGCTTCTAACACTGATCTAACTCAACAAGAAGCTGAAGAAACTACTCAAAATATTATTGATGGTTATAACCAAGCTGCTAATGAAGCACGTAACCAAATTGAAAATGCTAATAATGCCATTCAAAGTACCCAACAACAACTTGACAGTAATATTCAACAATTACGTCAAGATGCTGATGATGTTTCAGATGGCATCTCACAAGGCTCAATCTGGGCATTTGTTGGTGTCTTACTAGGCTGTGTCCTATCATGCCTTGGTGGTTTATTAGGTACTAAATCAGTTACTGGTAAGGTTGATGAAACTAATATGTAGTTTGATCTAAAGACGCCATGTCCTTAGAATAAAATGATATTAATAACTAACAGATCACTACTCCTTTATTATTAGAGGGATGGTGATCTGTTTTAAATAGTAAGCATTTAAGCTGGTTTTGTAATAAATATGGCTTATGCTTAATGAATTAACAGCTATAAATTGTGCCGCAATCGATAGTATGTTAATATTATTCATATATTTAATTTCATAGCCAGCCAGCTTGTATTAGATGGGAGAGACGAGCGTATGGGTCGTAAACCAAAAATAACGGCGGAAATGCAGTCACTAGTGGAAACTGAACTTCGGCGAGGAACCAGTAATTCACGGATAGCCAATTTATTAGATATGCCTTATGAACAGGCAAATGAAATCATTGATACTATTAAGGAATCTATTCGGCCTAATATAGGTGATGTTGTAAAGTTTCAATTCAGAACCTATACAATTATTGGAGAAATCGAAAAGCTTCTTACTAACTCTGCCATTTTAAAAATTGATTGGAGTCAGTCAAGTCGTCCAGCTAGAGATATCCTTGAAGAAAGAACTGTAGTCAATTTTAAAGATATTGAAGAATACGTGTCGATAGCTTCTAGTGATGATGACAAATAATTGATAACAAATAACTATAAAAGCTATTTTTTTGAGAAATCAATTTGATTTCTCTTTTTTTATATATTTTTACAGAAAATCCTTCTAAAATAAGGTTTATTACATACAAAAATAAATGATAAATACTAACAAAATAAATAGTATTGCCCATAAAATAGCGAAAAAGGTTTGACAATTAAATTTGTATAGCTTATTATCAATACATGTTGATCTTTGATTAACTTAAATTTAAAAATTAAGAATGATGTGATTGCTATGAAAATAGTTGAAACGGCATCCGCCCTACCGCGGAAAGTTATGTCGAATGAGGAGTTGGAGCAGTTCGTAGATACTAGTGACGAATGGATAAGCAAAAGAACGGGGATTAAGCAACGTTATCTTGCCCTTGAGGAATCTTGTATTTCTTTGGCCCAAGCAGCTGCGCAAAAATTAGTAAATAAAGCTAATATTTCTCCTAATGAAATTGGCTTAATCATTGTTGCTAGTATGTCACAAGAGCATTCTTCACCAAGTGTAGCTAGTCAAGTTCAAGCTAAATTAGGAGCAACTAAGGCAGTCTGTTTTGACATTTCAGCTGCCTGTAGCGGATTTGTCCAAGCTTTCTCCCTAGCTGATAAATTAGAGGCTTATTATCGAAACGGTTATGCCATAGTAATTGGTGCGGAGAAAATGACCAATCTCATGAATTGGAAAGACCGCTCAACTTGTGTTTTGTTTGGTGATGCTGCTGGAGCTATTCTGGTTCAAGCGAATGGTCATTCAGCTATTATCCAAGAATCACTCGCTTGTGATGGCAGTCAAGGAGCGGCGATAGTTGCTGGAGGTACTAGCCTAGCTCGATCAGTCAGTTCTGATTCTTATTACCAAGACCCTAGTTTAAAGATGAAGGGCAGGCAAGTTTATGACTTTGCTACCCGGCAAGTGCCAAAGCAAATAGAAGCGGTTTTAAAATCTGCCAATCTGACTATTAATGATATTGACTATTTTGCCTTACATCAGGCAAATGCAAGAATATTAAAAGTTTGCCAGCGTAAGCTAAAAATACCAGAGGAGCGCCTGGTCCAAAATATTCAAAATTATGGGAATACTTCCGCTGCATCGGTAGCCCTTGTTTTGAATGATTTACGGAAATCAGGAGCGCTTAAATTGGATGGCAGTCAGAAGGTACTATTATCAGCTTTTGGCGGTGGCTTGACTTGGGGGACTTGTATTGTCAATTGTTGAGCGACAATGTTAGTATTGAGGAAGACACTATAAAAAACAATGGAGGAATTTATAATGAGTACATTTGAAAAAATTCAAGAATTAATTTGTGACCAGCTTGATTTAGATAAGGAAGAAGTTACTCCTGAAACTAAATTTCAATCGGATTTAGATGCTGATAGCTTAGATTTATTCCAAATTATCAATGATATTGAGGACGAATTTGATGTCACTATCGATGAAGATGAATTGAATATGGAAACAGTCCAAGACCTAGTTGACTTTGTTGACAACAATAAATAATCCTTACTAATGTTTTGGGATAATGAAGGAAGTGAATCGCTTTGAACACTCTATGGAAGCAAATGGGAGTTAAATATCCTATTATTCAAGGAGCCATGGCTTGGGTGGCAGATCCAGATCTGGCATCTGCCGTTTCAAATGCTGGTGGTTTAGGAGTTGTAGGGACGGGGAATGATCCTGTTGAAGTGGTGCGAGAAAAAGTTGAAACCATGAAAGCAAAAACAGATAAGCCTTTTGCAATTAATGTAATGTTACTCAATCCACATGTTGAAGAAGTTGTTGACTACCTATGTCAATCGGGTATTTCAACAGTCACTACTGGAGCAGGATCACCTGGTCGCTTTATGAAGCAATTTCGTGAAGCAAATATCAAGGTTATCCCAGTTGTTGCTTCCGTAGCACTTGCTCGACGCATGGAAAAAGAAGGCGTTGATGCAGTGGTTGTCGAAGGGACGGAATCTGGTGGTCATGTGGGAAAAACAACGACCATGGCTTTACTTCCCCAAGTAGTCGACGCGGTTAATATTCCCGTAATCGCTGCAGGAGGAATCGGTGATGGTCGGGGAATGGCAGCAGCATTGATGCTTGGAGCCTGTGGGATTCAAGTGGGTACACGCTTTGTTTGTGCCAAGGAATCCAATGCCCACCCTAACTTTAAGGAAAAGATTATTAAAGCTAAGGATATTGATACCGTCACCACAGGAGAAGCTACAGGTCATCCAGTTCGGGTTTTGCGCAATCGTTTGACCAAAGAGTATTTACGAGTTGAGCGAATTGAAGCGGGTAAAGAAAATCCAGACTGGGAACGCTTAGAAGCTTTGGGAAGAGGAGCTTTACGGCGAGCAGTTGTAGAAGGGGATACCCAAAATAGTTCCCTGATGGCTGGTCAGATTGCTGGCTTAATTAATAAGGAAGAGAGCTGCCAGGAAATACTCCAATCCTATATGGATGTATGCCAGGCAACGATCCGAGAAAAAGCTAGCGAATGGCTATAATTAAATAAGATGCAGTGAAGAAAAATATTTTTTCACTGCTTTTTTTTACCCCAATTACTTTATTTAATGATAAAAATTAAAACCTTATTAAGGAAAGGGCAAAGAATGAAAAAAATTGCTTATCTTTTTTCTGGCCAAGGGGCACAATACCCTGGTATGGGCAAAGATTTATTTGAACATCATGCTGAAGTCATGGAACCATATTTTGAAACGGCTGAGAAAGTTCTTGGCTATGATTTAAAGGCCATGTGCTTTGAAGAAAATGACCTGCTTAATCAAACAGAATATACCCAAGCTGCCATCTATACAGTCTCATTAGCTATTCTAGCCGTCTGGAGAAAATTATTTCCTGAGAACCCTGCCTATTTAGCTGGATTAAGTTTAGGTGAATACACTGCCTTAGCTTATAGCGGTGTCTTTTCCTTTGTTGACGGGTTAAAACTACTGAGAAAACGTGGTTTATATATGAGCCAGGCAGTCGCTCCCGGTCAAGGGAAGATGCTAGCTGTCATGAAAACTGACCGCAAGTTGATTGAGAGGGTCTGTGAAAATATTATGGACCATCATTCTGGCTATGTTTATCCAACGAATTACAACTCTCCCAAGCAAATTGTCATCGGGGGAAATAGTGATTTAGTCGATCTCGCTAGGGATGAATTGAAGGAAGCGGGGGCTAAGCGTTTAATTCCTCTAAAGGTTTCTGGGCCCTTTCACACCCAGCTGATGCATCCTGCCTCTCTACGATTAGCCCAAGTACTTAAAGATGTGGAGTTTTCATCTCAAGACATTCCAGTTGTCGCTAACACAAGTGGACAAGTTCATGAAGATGGTGAGATTAAGCAAGATTTACTTCAACAAATCCAATCACCGGTCAAATGGGCGGATTCGATTGACTATCTCATTCAAGCAGGCGTGGATACCTTTATAGAGATTGGACCAGGAAAAACACTCACCAGCTTTACTCGGCAAATCGATAAGTCGGTGACAGCCTTAAATATTGAAGACGAAGCCACTTTAAATAAAGCATTGACTATTTTACAAGGAGATTAAAATGACAGAAAAACCTACAGCAATAATTACTGGCGGAAACCGTGGTATCGGAGCAGCTATAGCTAGAGAATTTGCCAATAAGGGTTACAATTTGGCCTTGGTAAGCCGGTCAGGATCCAGCCAAGCTCATCTTGATGACTTAAGTGAAAGGGATGCTAAAGTACTCGATTTGAAAGCAGAAGTCCAAGATTTTGACCAAGCTCAAGCAATCATAAACCGTTGTAAAGAAGAGTATTCTCATATTGACGTATTAATTAATAATGCTGGGATTACCCGTGATACTTTACTCATGCGGATGAAGGAAGCTGATTTTGATGCAGTAATTGACGTTAATTTAAAAGGTTGTTTTAACCTCATGCGTCATGTTTCAAAAGTGATGTTAAAACAAAAAAGCGGCAATATTATTAACATTGCTTCGTTATC
Source organism: Aerococcus sp. Group 2 (assembly GCF_905125285.1). Taxonomy (NCBI): domain Bacteria; kingdom Bacillati; phylum Bacillota; class Bacilli; order Lactobacillales; family Aerococcaceae; genus Aerococcus; species Aerococcus sp. Group 2. Next base: position 190,816 of record NZ_CAJHPA010000001.1, read on the forward strand.
TGGACAAATAGGTAATGCTGGTCAAATTAACTATGCTGCTGCTAAGGCAGGTGTGATAGCTATGACTAAGACGGCTGCTCGCGAATTAGCTAGTCGCGGCATTCGGGTCAATGCCGTTGCCCCTGGTTTTATCGCGAGTGATATGACGGATAAATTATCAGATAAGGTTAAAGAGCAGATGATTGCGCAAATTCCTTTAGGGGACTTTGGGCGAGTAGAAGATATTGCTGATGCCGTTTACTTCTTAGTCAAGAACCCATACATCACTGGAACCACTTTAAATGTTAATGGTGGTTTATATATGGAATAAATGAAAGATAGAGAAGGGTGAAGGAGGAACTTAATGAATACTAGAAGGGTAGTTGTTACGGGCTTAGGAGCGGTAACACCAATTGGAAATAATGTCAGTGAGTTTTGGAAAAATTTAAAGGCAGGCAAACATGGCTTTGCTCCAATCACACAATTTGACGCCAGCGCTACAGGAGTGACTTTGGCGGCTGAGGTTAAAAATTTTGATCCCAAAGATTATCTTGATCGTAAATCGGTTAAAAGAATGGACCCCTATGCTCATTATGGGGTGGTTGCCTCTATGGAAGCAGTAAAGGATGCTGGTTTAGATACTCACAACATGGATACGGGACGCTTTGGAGTATATTTTGGTACGGGTATTGGTGGCGTTCAAGAAATTGAAAGAGGGGTAAAAAAATCAGTTGAACGTGGTCCTAAACGGGTTAACCCTCTCTTTGTTCCAATGGCTATTTCCAATATGGGAGCAGCAAATATTTCCATGCAACTTGGTCTACACGGGCCAGCCTTGACCATGGTTACTGCTTGTGCATCAGCCAACAATGCTATCGGAGAGGCCTTCCGCTATATAAAACATGGTTATGCTGACTATATGCTTGCTGGTGGAGGTGAATCCGCTATTTGTGAGATCGCCATCGCTGGATTTGCTAATTTAACGGCCTTGTCTCTTTCCACAGATCCTGATCGTGCCTCCATTCCTTTTGACAAGGAACGCAATGGTTTTGTTATGGGCGAAGGCGCTGGCATGTTAGTGTTAGAAAGTTTAGAAAGTGCTCAAAAACGGGGGGCAAAAATTTACGGTGAGATTGTCGGCTACGGTCAAAGTTCTGATGCCTATCATCTCACTGCTCCTACCCCAGAAGGGCAAGGAGCTAAAGCTGCTATTGAACAAGCCTTAGCTGAAGCAGCTTTAGCTGTGAACGATGTGGACTATATTAATGCCCACGGGACCTCAACCCCAGCTAATGACCGAGCTGAGACTATGGCAATTAAGTTAGCCTTTGGGGAAGAATTGGCCCATAAGATTCCGGTATCCTCAACGAAATCAGCGCTAGGACACTTATTAGGTGCAGCTGGAGCAGTTGAAGCCATTGCCTGCTTGAAGGGCATGGAAGACTCCTATATTCCTGCAACCTTAAATTATCAAGTCAGTGATCCTGATTGTGATCTGGATTATGTACCTAATCAAGGACGTTCACAAGCAATCAATGTAGCGATTAGCAACACGCTCGGCTTTGGTGGCCACAACACAGTTTTATGTATGAAAAAGGTGAGTGACTAATGACCCCTGAAGAAATAAAAGAACTTATCCATTTAATTGACCAATCAAGCCTAAGAGAATTTGAATTTGTTGATGACGATTTCAAGCTTCACCTGTCTAAAAATGAGCAAGCACCACAAGTGTTTACTAATGAAACTCAGCCAGCTATTACAAAAGCAGAAAAACCTGCTCCTGCTGATCAAGCTCAAGAATCTACCGAAGCTTCCAGCCAAGCTAATCAACAAGTCAGCCAAACTGATGAAGTTCAGGGGGAAATCGTAGAAAGTCCTCTGGTCGGGGTTGCTTATTTAGCACCAGCTCCAGATAAAGACAACTTTGTTAAAATTGGCGACCATGTTGAAAAAGGCCAAAGTTTATGCATCATTGAAGCCATGAAAATAATGAATGAAATTCACGCTACCACCTCAGGAGAAATTACTAATATTTTTGTCAATGATGGTGATGTGGTTGAGTACGGCCAAAAGCTTTTTGAAATTAGCTAAAGGCTGTCCCTGTTTTAGAACATAGGCGTGATAAAGGATTTAAGGAGAGATTCGTTTCTTCCTAGCTGATGACAACTACTAGTGTAAAAGGAGAAAAAAATGGAAAATCAAGAACCAATTTTAAGCGCCCAAGAGGTTATGGATATTATTCCTAACCGCTACCCCATGTTTTTAGTGGATGCGGTTTATGAACTTGAGGTCGGCAAGCGAATCGTTGCTCGTAAAAATGTGACAATTAATGAACCTTTCTTTGTAGGGCATTTCCCAGGAGAACCGGTAATGCCAGGAGTTCTTCAAGTTGAATTAATGGCCCAGGTCGGTTCAATTGCCTTACTGAAGGGCTTAAATACTGAGGACAAGAAAATGACCGGGTACCTAGCGGCTGTAGACAAGGTAAAGTTCCGTCAAAAAGTCGTCCCAGGGGACGTTTTGACTGTTGAAGTCAATATTTTAAAGATGAAAAAATCGATAGGGACCGCAAAGGCTGAAATCCGTCGCGAAGATGGTAAGGTGGTTTCTTCCTGTTTAATGACTTTTGCCGTTGGAGAAGCGAAATAGAGCTGGTGACTTATGTTTTCAAAAATTTTAATTGCTAACCGGGGTGAGATAGCGGTTAGGGTAATTAGAACCTGTAAGGAAATGGGCATTGATACCGTGGCAGTTTATTCAACTGCTGACAAGGATGCCTTACATGTGCAATTAGCAGATGAATCTGTTTGCATAGGAGGGCCTCAATCCAAGGATTCCTATCTAGATATGCAAGCCATTTTATCTGCAGCTTATGTGACTAACGCTGAAGCCATTCATCCAGGTTTTGGTTTTCTCTCAGAAAATAGTAAATTTGCCAGGCTCTGTCAAGAAATGAATATCACTTTTATCGGACCTAGTGCTGAAGTTATTGACAAAATGGGTGACAAACAACACGCCAGACAAACCATGATGGCAGCTAATGTCCCAGTTATTCCTGGCTCTAAGGATTTCATTCACAGTGCTAGTGAAGGTTTAGCTGAAGCTGATCGAGTAGGCTATCCAGTTTTACTGAAAGCCACTTCAGGTGGTGGTGGTAAGGGGATGCGTCAGGTTGATTGCCCCGAAGACTTACAAAAACAATTTGATGAAGCTAGTCGTGAGGCCCAACAAGGCTTTAACGATGCCAGGTTGTACCTAGAAAAAGTGATTCATCCGGCCCACCATATTGAGGTACAGATCCTGGCCGATCAAAATGGTCATGTTATCCATTTGGGGGAACGTGAATGTTCCTTGCAAAGGAACCATCAAAAAGTTCTTGAAGAAACTCCAAGTCCCTTTATCAGTGATAAAACCCGCCAAGCCATTTGCCAGGCGGCTGTGCGTGCTGGAGAAAATGTTCAATATACTGGGGCTGGGACTATTGAATTTTTAGTCGATGACGATGAAAACTTTTATTTTATGGAAATGAATACAAGAATTCAAGTGGAACATCCTATTACTGAATTAGTTACCGGTATTGATATCGTAGCTGAACAAATTCGAGTGGCTTATGGTTACGACTTGTCTTATCAGCAAAGTGATGTCCATTTTTCGGGACATGCCATTGAATGTCGTATTAATGCTGAACAACCCGAAAAGAACTTCTTGCCTTCGATGGGCAAATTTGATTTTATCCATTGGCCTCTGGGTGGCTTAGGCTTGAGAGTCGACTCGGCCATCCTATCTGGCAGTGCTTTGCCCGCCTTTTACGATAGTATGATTGCTAAGGTTATTGCCTATGGCGGTGACCGCCAGTCAGCCTTATTAAGAATGAAGCGGGCTTTAGAAGAATTATGCATCGAGGGGGTTAATACTAACCAGCAATTTCTTTATGATTTGTTAGCTGCTCCTGCCTTTCAGTTAGGGAATTATAATAATGAATACCTGGAAAGCCAATTTCTTCCTCAATGGTTGGCCGAAGTTCAAGCGGAGGCCAGTGAAGAAGATAGGCAAGGAAAAGTCTAGGAGGTGAGCCTTGTGCGGCTGTTAAGACGAAGAAAATATTTAAGTGTACCTGAAAAAGAAAGCAAAAATGAAAAGGATCAGACTCATAAACCCCATATTCCTGATGGGATGTGGCAAAAATGTCCTGATTGTAAGCAGACCGTTTTAAGTGCTGATTTGGCTGAGACTAAGATTTGCCCACAATGCTCTTATCATTTCCGGATTTCTCCTAAGCAACGCATTCAATTAATTTGTGATCATGGTCAGCTAGAAGAAGAACTTTTTTACCAAGATGAAATGACTAATCCAATTGATTTCCCTGACTATGAAGCTAAAAAGCGCTCCAATCAAGAACGAACGGGTTATGACGAAGCGGTCACTTGTGGACTTGCAAAAATTAAAGGGCAACCACTTGCCTTAGGAATTATGAATCCTTTCTTTATGATGGGGTCAATGGGTAGTATAGTTGGGGAAAAAATTACGCGTTTGTTTGAATATGCCAAAGAACATGCTTTACCCGTCTTGCTTTTTACGGCCAGTGGTGGAGCCAGGATGCAGGAGGGAATTATTTCTCTGATGCAAATGACTAAAATATCAATCGCCGTCGAACGGCATAGTCAGGCGGGATTATTTTACCTCACTGTACTAACCGATCCAACTACGGGCGGTGTTACGGCTAGTTTCGCTATGCAAGGCGATATCATTATAGCTGAACCAGGAGCGACTATAGGGTTTGCGGGCAAACGAGTTATTGAGCAAACTATCCATCAAAAGATTGAAGAAGGCTTTCAAACGGCAGAGCATCAATTGGAACATGGTTTTGTCGACCGAATTGTTCCCCGTCAACAATTGCGAGATGAGATAGCTGATCTACTCTTACTTCATAGCCGGGAAGGGGATATTCATGACTACTAGTATTAAAAGAAATTTCTTGGCTAAGGAAATTTTAACTGAAGCACGTTCATCCGACCGTCCCACAGCAAGGGAAATTTTTACCGCTTTAGCGGATGATCATAAATTTTATGAACTTCATGGTGACCGTAAATATGGCGACGATGGGGCTATATGCGGGGGGATTGGACAAATCAATGGGCAAGCGGTTAGCTTTGTCGGCACCCAAAAGGGACATGATGTTGAGGAAAATATTACGGCTAATTTTGGTTCCCCCCATGCGGAAGGTTATCGTAAGGCGGTACGTTTGTTTAAACAGGCTGAAAAGTTCAACCGACCCATTATTACTCTTATTAATACTGCAGGAGCCTTTTGTGATATTGAAGCCGAGGACCGAGGGATTGGTGAATCAATCGCCAAGTCTATTCAAACTTTGGCAAGCCTTAAAGTCCCAAGTATCGCTATCTTAATGGGAGAGGGCGGTTCTGGTGGGGCTCTCGCTTTAGCTTCAACCAATCAGGTCTGGATGTTAGAGGATGCTATGTATTCAATCCTTAGTCCAGAAGGCTTTGCTTCCATACTCTGGCGCGATGCTAGCCGTCGTGATGAAGCCTGCGAAGTCATGAAAATGACTGCCTATGATTTATTGGAAAATGAAGTGATCGATAAGATGATTCCTGTCTTTGAAGGGGAAGAACATTTATCTTGGCAGGCTATTATTCAAAACATCCGCCTGGAATTAGAAAAACAATTAAGCGCATGGCAAGCTATTGACAGAGAGGTACTAGTTCAAGAACGTTATGATCGCTTTAGAAAATTTTAAACATAAACATTTAACTGAAGTAAAACAGACGAATTTTCGTCTGTTTTTTACTTTTAGAATTTGTTACAATGATGAATGAGCTTTAGGACTGTATATAGTCTATTTTTTAGTCTCGGAAAGAGGTAATCGTATGGGGGAATCCCTATCATTTCCTAAACAAGAACAACGGTATTTACGCCTAGCTGTAGATGCTTATCTCGACGACCGCAATAACGATGCGGTCGATCTCTTTTACCAAGCGCGACAAATTGCTAATACATTGAATAACCTGCAAGAATCAGCTTTAGAAGTTTTTTGTGAAAAAGCCTGCTACCAGGAAGCTATCGATCTTTTTGATGAGATAATTATTAAGCAAGATTGTATCAATGCAACCAATAATTGGATTCAATATTTTGAGGATCTGGCGGATAGCTATAGTGGATTAGAAGAGGCTTATAACAATGAAAAGGCTAGTAAAATTCCTTATGAATTTTTAGACCTTTTAACCTCCGCTGATTTTTCTCCTCTAGCTGATGACTTACCTATTTCGCCTGAGGAATTTGCTGAGAAAATAATGAGTACTGACTTATTAAACGCTAAAGAACAGACTTTGATTTATCAAAACTTACAGAGACTCCCTTTTAATGAAGCGAAAGACTTGATTTATATTCTCCTCCAATCTAAACGAATTCATCTTATTTTTCAGACGGACTTAATTCATCTTCTGTTAGAAAACCAAGAAAAAGGTTCTTATTATTTAAGGGACTGGCAAGGAGAAAAACGGCTAGTTGATTTTGCTGATTTGAAATTAGCTACAGATGAGCCGGCTTTTAAGTCAGGGGACGGTTATATTGATAGCGTTTATCAAGACGATCCTTTTTTGATGGAAATTATGCACCAAGAGTGGCTACTCTTTTATTGTGCGGTTTATCCCTTTTTTGATACTCTCAACATGGAAGTAAAGGAAGTTATTAAGGGATTAACCGAGATCATGGGTCATGTTAAAGCAGTAAATGATATGAAATATCAAAAAATTCGAACTATTCGAAACTTAATTTATGATGGCATTGGAGGTCAAAATGATCCGCTTAACCATTGATGCATCCGTTGATGTGAAAACGGGATATGCAGGTATAGGTTGCGTATGGCTCGAAAATGGTGAGCAATACCAATTAAAACATAGCTTGACGGAGAGAATGGATAATCATTTGGCTGAATTTTACGCCTTACACTATGCCCTAAATGCTCTGCTCGAGAAGGGGAGAGAGGCAGAGTGGATTCTTTGTCAAAGTGACAGCCGTATTGTGGTAGATTCGGTGAATAAACAGTATCACAGGCGCGATCCCTACAAGACTTTGCTAAAAGTTTGCTTAAAGCAAATAGATAAATTTGCAAATTTCAATTTAGTCTGGGTGCCTGAAAGCCAAACTAAGGGTGCTGACCATTTGGCCCGACAAGCCATGCACCAGTCAGAAGCCCATAAATAGCAAATTAAATAGTTTGCGTTAAAATGATAACGCTTGACATAAATACTAAACACTAAATAAAAAAGCGGCCAGGAATCGATTTCCCGGTCGCTTTTTTTATATGGTCCTAGTTGCGTAAAATGAGTTTAATAAAGGGTTGAAGGTGAGGAATTAGTGTCTGTTTGCTTATTGTCGTTTTCTTTATCTTTGCTTTGACTTCCTTCAATTTCAGCTTTTCCAGCTTGGACTTCATCTGCTTTTAAGGAGGCACTAGAGATAGTATCTTCGTTAGGACTTGCCTTGGCTTCCTCATTTTTGCCACTCTTCTTGACAGTTGGGCTTGACATGCTATCCAGGTTTTCGCCGTCCATAGCTGCTACACGGTCTAAGCGTTTTAATTCTCTTACCGTGTAATCGCGGCCAGGGTCATTTTCAACCTTAGTTGCATAGTATTCTTCTAATTCTTCTTCTGTTTCATTTAATAATTTGTTTGGAATATTTGGATCGCCAAAGGAGCCACGACGAACAGGTTCATCGATCGTGTCAAGGATACCTTGTCCGTTATAGGTCCAACCTAATAAACCAATGTATTTCCCTTGGCTATCAAACAAGGCCTGGTAGGTAATGAATAATTTATCGCCATTGCCGTCGACATACCAGAATGAATAACTTTTTCTTTGTCTGGTTGCTAATTCATAGGCTAATTTTCTGGAAACGCCACGGGCTTGTGGTGGGTGGCAGTCTGTATAAAGTTCGCCTAGGTGAGAAGTTGAATAGGTATATGTCTTAGCATCTTCATTAAAATATTGGAAGCGTAAGTCTGGTCCAACAAAGATCAGTTCTTCTCCAATGGCATTCAAAATAGCGTTAATTTGTTCGAGGGTCAAACTACCATTTTTAAAGTTAACCCGCATTTCATCTTTGATAGGGGATTCTGATAAGCGGTCTTCATAAGTAATATCAGAAGCATCGGTTAAGATATGCATGGTATTTTGACGCATTTGTTGACTCGATTGACTAGCCCCTGAAATCGAGTCAAATTCAAACTGTTGCAGATCGAGAATTTGTTGGCGCATTTTATCAATGGCAGGTTTTTGATCCACCAATTTATCGCTAGTTAAGTCATACTGCAGGTCCTCAATGGCGTTTTTCGAGAAAGTCATGGTCACACGCATGTCATCACTTTCAGAAGTATACTTGCCGGCCTTGTATTTAGCTAAAGGTTCACGTTGACCACTAGCTACCTCTAAGGCAAAGTTAACGGCATTTTTAATCCCGTTTGAGGAGAGGGAAGCCCCGGAAACGCCATCAACTTCGGTCGAATTCGCTTCAAGAATCCGTTTAATGACTATCGACATGGCTCTCCCACCAATTTCAGCCGTGTCATATTGTTGGGTAACTTCAATGTCTTCAATTTTATCTTTTGAAACAGTGACATTGACTTGAATTTGGGCTGAGAACCCCTTGGCTTCACCGGTATAGGTTCCTGGGGTATAGGTGATTTCTTTTTCTTCAATGCCTTGCGCCCGGTTTAGTGCCTTACCGACCGCCTTCTTAAAGGCCTTAGTTGTTCCTGAAGCCCCGGAAACCCCATCAATATCCACAGAATTATTTTCTAGAGCACGCTCGATAAGAATAGGAAGTGCTTTGCCGCCGACATTAGGCGTTTCTTTTTGAATAATGACATCAATTTTTTCAATAGCTTCTTCACTAACTGTAACATTAACCTTTAGTGGCCCAGCAAAGCCCTGGGCATCGCCAGAATAAACTCCTGCTTTATATTTAGCCATAATTGATTCTCCTTTTCTTAGATTATGATCTTAGTCATGAAAATCACTACTTATCTATTTGTTCACAATATCTATGATTCCTTGCCCCCTAATTCTTTAGTTTACTTATAATTTATCATAAAGGGATGACTTCTTAGCGATACAAAATATTTCCTTTGTTTTTATGAGAGCTTACTTATAAAATAAAGGCAAGTGAGGGGAGACTCCGTCAATGAAAATTAAGAATCGAATTACCAATGCTTTTCGTTATTTAATGGTTGAAAAGGGTTTTGATCATATTGTTGTTGAAGATATATTAAAGGAAGCCGGCGTTGCCCGGTCGACTTTTTACCGCCGCTTTCATGATAAGTATGATGTGATGAATTATTACTTTGTCAGAGAATTGGCTGAGAATAGTTCACCCTATGAGAAGAGTTTAGAGTTCTATGCCAGGTCAGTGGCTGAATACTATTATATTGTGGCTAAGGATCCGCTTTATTACCAGGAAGCCTTTAAAACAGTAGGACAAAATTCCTTTTCACATTTCATTTTTGATAATTTTTATCAATGGCTAATTAAAATGAAACAAGCAGCCAGTGGTAGTGACTATGTGTCTACTGAAGATCTCTATGCTTTTTCTTTTGCTTCAGCGGGATGTTTGGAGATGATTAGTCGTTGGGTAAAGGAAGAGATGCGGATTCCAATGATCGAGATTACTCAATGGGAACTCAGGAATGCGCCCGGGGCGGTTCTAGAAATGTTTCAAGATTCAGACCTAGCCAGTCGTCAATATATTACTAAGGAAAAGATTCAAAAGATTTTAAACGATGTTCAGCTCGAAGTCTCTGAACGACCGGACTACCTCAAAAGCAAGTTAATATTTTAGTTCGATCTTTTCTTCGCTTGGAAAACAGGTAAAATAGACCTGCTAGATTGGACGGTACAAAACTATAAATACATGCTAAACTAAGCATAAGTAGTGTGACTAATTTTTTTGTTTAAAGGGTGAGGGCATGCATCAATTCTTAGATTATTTAAACAGTGACCAATCTGATTCCGATTTATTTGTCAAAAATGTTTTGATTTCTTTAGGACTTATTTTAATCGGGTTTTTATTTATGAAGGCCTTGGGTTGGTTTTTACCCCGCTTGTTTAAACGCGACAGTACAGCGCAGGCCTTTATCCGGGTCACCCGTTTAATTTTGATCCTCTTAATTAGCTTTTTTATTTTAAGTATTTGGTTTACCCGAGTGGAATTATTCGGTGTAATGATTATTATCGTGGTTGGTTTTGCAGCCTTAGCGTCTAAAGACATTATCGTTGACTTGGTTGCTTATATTTATATCTATGTTCGCTCCCCCCTGAGAATAGGTAGTGCAATCGATATTAATGGCGTTTCCGGTGAAGTAGTCGATTTTGACTTTTTACAAATTAACTTGGCTGAGATCGGCAAGTTAACTGAAAAACGCTCCTATACCGGGCGCTATGTTTCGGTACCTAACCGTTGGATATTTGACCACGCTGTCTATAATTACAATCATGACAGTCCCTTTGTTGTGGTTGACGTCATGGTGCCGGTTGATTTCAAAGAAGATACTGAAGAAGTGATGAAGATTACCGCTCGGGTAGCTTATGAACAATACAGTAAGTTTATGGATAAATGCGACGATGAATCCCTAGAAATCTTTGAACGAAAAATGGAGAGTTTAGGAGCTGATAAAAAGCCTAAGATTCGTATCGAGGTAGGAAATAGCGCCTATAAGGTTTTTGTTGAATTCTTTACCAGTTATGATGCTATTGGTCAAAATAAGATGTTGATGCAGAACGCTCTTTACCAAACCTTTATGAATAAAGGTATTGAGGTGCCAATTATTCCAGTGGTTAAGGTTGAAAATTAGATTTAGACTAGTTTTTCTTAAGCCGTTCTTAGTTTGCTTTAGTAGGAAAGTGCTTTCATGGTACACTAGCAATAAGAAGATTTTCCTATTAAAAAAGAAAGGGTTATGTGATTATGAGTAATAAATTTAAAGCGGTGGTGGAGGGCTTCCATGGCCCGATTCAAGTAGAAGTAGGCATTGATCCAAAGCTAGGAAAAATCGATTCGCTTGATGTGGATTATAGTGACCAGGCCCTAGTGGGTGGTCTAGGAATTGAACAAATGAAGAAAAATATCCTAGCCAAAGGATCGAGTAGTGTTGACGCCATAACTGGTGCCAGTTTTTCAACTCGGGCTTTGCGATCCGCGGTTGAAAAAGCGGTTGCACTCGCTCAAGGAAAAATATCAACAGCTGATGCCTTAGACCCTAGTATTTTTGCTAAGGTTGAGGATGGAATAGATGCGACTTCTTCGGCTAGTCAAAAATCGAAATCCGGGCCTAAGAATACTTCTCCAGTAGAGCCAGCCATCTCATACCGTGATGACCTTGATCCAGCTGAAACTTATGATGTCATTGTGGTTGGGGCTGGAGGAGCTGGGCTAGCAGCTGCTTGTGAAGCCAGTCAAGCGGGCCTTAAGGTCTTAATTTGTGAAAAAGCAGGCATAGCCGGCGGAACTACTAATTATTTAGGCGGTGTCATCCAGGCTGCTGGTACTGACCAACAAAAAGAATTTACCGAATTTACTGATGACAGCCCGGAAAAACATTATCAGTTATGGTTAAAGGCAGGCGAAGAGAGTCTTGACCCTGAATTGGTTAAAGATTTAGCCCAAGGCGCTCCAGATAATATCAAGTGGTTAGAAGATTTAGGCATTCACTGGACCTCTGTTTATGGGCATAGCCATATTCCTTATATTGAAGAAGACCTCCATGCGGATCGGATCCATGTCTATGAAGGGGGCGGTGCCGGAGGTCAAGGGGTGGTCTTAACTCAACACCTCCTCCAAGCGGCCTTAGCAGCGGGAGCTGAGATTAAGTATAATACCACAGCAGTTTCTTTAGTTCATAAAGGAAAAAAAGTTGTCGGATTGCTGGCTAAATCGGCAGGAGAAAGACAGTTTTACCTGGCTAATAAGGGGATTGTCTTAGCAACGGCTTCCATTGACCATAATCCAGCCTTAGCCCGTGACTTAAGCCCCCAACACTATCATGATTTAAAATATAATACTTGCCTTTCAACAGCAACCAATACCGGGGATGGAATTCTCTTAGGCCAGTCTGTAGGGGCCGCTATTGGTGGATTTGGAGGATGTATTGATTTTTGTGGAAAAACTGGTAACGCAACGGATAACCGGGTCCCTACTTTGCCAATGATTATGGTTAATGGTCAAGGCGATCGTTTTGTTTGTGAAGATGCAACTTATGCCTATCACTACCGGGCAATTTTCCAAGAAGAGAAAAAATTATTTAAGCCAACCTATATGATTTTTAACCAGGGAACTTTAGGCGCTCCAGGAAGTCCTTGGACTGAAGAAAATATCCAGGCAGATATAGAATCTGGTCTGGTGATTAGTGGAGATAGTCTGGAAGACTTAGCCCAAAAGCTAGAGATTCCTTATGAAAATTTACTCGCTACGATTGAAGAGTGGAACCGTTTTGCTCAAGATGGCTTGGATCCCTTATATGGAAGAAAAACTGGCGTCCAAGCCCTTGATCAAGCACCTTACTATGCTTATCAAAATTCAGCAAGTAATCTGGGATCGCTTGGGGGACTAAGGATTAATACCGATGGTCAAGTACTGGATGTTTTCAGCCAAGTAATACCCGGCTTATATGCAGCGGGGCTTAATGCCGGTGAGTGGTTTGGTCCTTACTATCCTGGCTCTGGTACAGCAATTTCAGGGATCATTCACCAGGGGCGTAAAGCAGCCCAGGCCATGGCTAAGGCTTAATTAAGTCAATTATTACATTTTACGGGCAGAAGTGATGGTTACTTTCTGATAGCTATTAAGACTAAGGAAAGGAACAATTACTTCTGCCCTTTATTTCTAGAATGAGAAGGGATTGGTTAACAAAATAGCAAGCAAGAATTCATCAAGTAAATGAAAGAAAGCAAGCGAAAATAAGAAAGGATTTAGCAATGCAAAATCAGAAAATTAAAAATATGGTCCATATTGGGCTTGCTTATTTAGGAGTAATTATCGGTGCCGGTTTTGCTTCTGGAAAGGAAATGTTACAGTATTTTGTTTCTTTTGGTAAGTGGGGAATAGTCGGTCTCTGCCTTTCAGCGCTTTTATTTATTGTGGGTGGCGTGATTCTCCTTCAATTTGGATCCTACTACAAGGCTCAAGAACACAGTGAAGTCTTTAACAATATTTCTTCTCCCTTTGTTTCTAAAGTAATTGACTTTATTATTAACTTTAATCTCTTTTGTACTGGATTTGTAATGATTGCTGGGGCAGGGACTAACCTCAACCAGCAGTTCGATTGGCCGATTTGGATCGGGGCGTTACTCTTGTCCATTTTGGTGATCGCGACAGCTTATTTGGATGTCGATAAGGTGACCACCTTGATTGGTGCGATAACACCCTTTGTTATCATTTTTCTAATCGCACTGCTCATATATACCCTTATTCAACAACCGCTTAGCTTTGATGAAGCGATGGCTATTTCTTGGGCCCAGGAAACGACCTTACCGAATTGGTTTATTTCCACTATTAATTACTCCTGTTTAGCCCTCATGCTAGCCATGTCGATGGCTATGGTCATCGGAGGTGAGCAATATAGTCCTAAACAAGCTGGGGTTGGCGGATTCTTTGGGGGAGCCTTGGTCACCTTATTACTCTTTGCTTCCTTCTTTTCTATCAGTTTAAATATTAATAGCGTTGCAAGCAGTTCTATGCCTCTATTGGAACTATATAACAAGGTTCATCCGATTTTGGGAACGCTCATGGCCTTGATTATTTTCGGAATGATTTATAACACAGCTATAGGGACCTATTATGCTCTCGCTAAACGGGTGGTTCGTACTAAGCCACAATATTTTTCAAAAGCAATGATTATCTTAGTAGTCATTGGCTTTGCTCTTTCATTTATCGGCTTTGAAACCTTGGTGGCCTATCTCTTCCCCTTAATTGGTTATTTAGGTATTTTTGTGATGGCACTATTAATTATTCAATGGCTACTACGTTACCGTAAAATTCATCGCGAAAATAAAATTAGAGACCGATTGATAAAACATGAAATTGATCGTATTGATGAGGAATATGACTTTGATACTCGCGATAAGAAACATATGGAGCGCTTGTATGATGAATCTAATGTTGAAAATAAACAGTTGAAAGCAGAAGTTCAAGAGCTAGGTAAAACCATCTATGAAGAAGAAAATAACACGGAGGAATAAGCCTTTAACCATTATTAGGAGGAGTTGCTGTTTGGAGCAAATATGAAGAAGACGAAGCTAGCGAATGATCATCAAAATGAAGGAGTGATCACTATGAATATTGACCAATTAGACCAAGAAGTAAAGTCTTGGTTTCCTGAAATCAAAGCCCTCATTCAAGAAAATACCAGCTACAAAACCAAAGAAAAACGTGATTTTCGTGACTTAGCCACTGAAATCGATATAGCCGTTCAAGAATTAATTGAAGAGCATATTAAGCAATTACCTGGCCATCAGACCATTATCGGAGAAGAAACTTATGGGCAAACAGAGGTAGATCCAAAGGCTAGTCATCTATGGATTATTGACCCGATTGATGGCACAGCAAACTTTGTTAAGCAAAAAGAAAATTACGCCACGATGGTCACTTATTTTTCACATGGACAGGCTAAATTAGCTTATATTTATGATATTTTTCGAGATGAATTATACTCTGCCAGCTTAGGGGGTGGGGTGTATTGTAACGGTAAGCGCTTAGAGCCAGTGGCTGACCTTAGTTTAAGAGACTCTCTTATTGGTATTTCTCCCCAACATAATATCAAACGCGACTATTTCTATTATATTGCTGATAATGCCTTCGATATCCGCAATTATGGCTGCTCTTCATTAGATGGAATCAGTGTGATCAAGGGTCAATATGGCGCCTTTGTCAACCCTGGTGGGGGACCCTGGGATTATGCGCCTTTCATTTTGATGGCTCAGGAGATGGGGCTTCATTTTTCAAATTTTTCTAATCAAATGCCTGATTACACTAGGCCCTCTAATTTTATCATCGCTAGTCCAGCTTGTTTTAATGAGCTTGAGCCCCTCATTCAGTCTTATACAGATACGGGCAACTATAGTATTTAAAATTATCCCTAACAGGATTCGCTCCAATAATTCAATAAAATATACTTTAAATGAAGTTTCAATAGATACAATATCATCAGAGTGTACGTCCCTGGCAAATTATCAATTGAAAGTTATTGGCAAATTGCTATAGTTAAGTTAAATACATTAACAAGCAAAGGAGAATGTCCAAATGTCAGGGATAACATTAATGTTTTCTGGAATTGTTCTGATTTCCAATGGGTTAAACTACCTTGATAAGGTTGAAGATAATTCCAACGCACTGATTAATATTTTTACTGGGCTCTTGTATATCTTTCTAAATGTCATGATATGTGTCCATGGAATCTTTGCTGAAAAAGATTCCACCTATTATTATACTGCGATTTCAGGTCTTTTATTTGGCTACACCTACTTATCTTACGGTGTCAACCGGATAAAGCAATGGGATAACAAAAATCTGGGTTACTTTTCCATATTTGTTACCTTTAACTCGATTTTCTTTGCTGTCTGGATTCTAATGGGGAATGGCGGTAATTATTGGGATGTCTTTAACTGGATCATGTGGGGTTATCTATGGGCAACTAACTATTTTAGTCACAATCTAGGTCGTAAATACGGCGATTGGTTATATTATTTGACTATTTTTGCCGGGGTAGTGACTTGCTGGATTCCAGCCTTGCTCATTCTCACCGGGAACTGGCCAAGTACTTTATAGTTTTAGAATAAAAAAGCATGGTCTGACTTTAAAAGAAAAAATTAACGGCATATAAAAAGACTGTTATTAGCAATCTTATTCACCTAGTCAATTTTACTAAGTGAAGAAGAAAGCGGTAATGACAGTCTTTTTTTAGTCTTTATGCTTTGTTACGAGGACGTTTTTCGCCCCAGTATTGATAATAGTCCACCTTAAGGGCCCCATTGTAGAGCTTACGTTTTTTAGTGGCTTTTTGGCCATAGTAACTTTCGAAATTTTCATCACTGGTTAAAATATACTTACTCCAAGTTTTGAGTGGTCGGTAAATTTCTCCCATCTTTTCATAAAGGTCATGGACATAGTCTTCATCATTTAGACGTTCACCGTAGGGTGGGTTGGAGATAATAATGCCATAGCTTTTTTGGGTGGTAAAATCAGCTAATTGCATTTGTTTAAAGTGGATCTGGTGACTAACACCCGCAGCCTCAGCATTTTTCTGAGCGATCTCGATCATGCGATGGTCAATATCGCAGGCGAGAATATCTAATTGAACCTCATGGTCAATAGCAGCCCGCGCTTGGTCTCTGACCTGGTCAAAGACTTCTTTAGGAAAAATATCCCAGTCCTCACACACAAATGACCGCTTAAGACCAGGTGCAATATTCATCCCTTTCATAGCCGCTTCAATGGCGATGGTTCCAGAGCCAGTGGTCGGATCATAAAGGGGGCGGTCCGGAAACCATGTGGTTAAATCAACCAAGGCTGCAGCTAAAGTTTCTTTTAGAGGAGCTCCGCCTTTTTCTTGACGGTAACCTCGTTTAAAGAGACTAGTTCCTGAACTATCCAAGGTCAGCAGGGCTTTATCCTTATGAATACTGATCTCAATGGGGTAGCGAGCACCGGTCTCTGGTAAATGTCCACGACGATGGTATACCTCACTTAAGCGGTCAACGATCGCCTTTTTAACCATACTTTGGCATGTCGGCACATGGTGGAGTTTAGATTTTACTGATTTTCCTGAAACTGGGAATTCAGCGTCGAGGGGGAGGATGTCCTCCCAGGCAATGGCTTTGGTCTGTTCATAAAGTTGGTCAAAAGTAGTCGCTTTAAATTCTCCCATAACAATTTTTATCCGGTCAGCAGTTCTTAGGCATATATTAGTCTTAGCAATATCACTAAGTTCACCTTGAAAGCGAACTCTGCCATTTTCATTTTCCCTTGAGTAACCCAGATCTTTTAATTCTTTGGATACTAAGGCCTCAATCCCGCTAGCGCAGGTGGCAATTAAGGAATATTGTTTCATAATAGTCTCCTTTATTAGTTAGTCGGTTACATCTTAACATGAAAATCGCTATGATAAAAAGGCTGGAACATTGTTCCAGCCTCTTATGTTGCCTGATGTAAATTTCTATAAGCCATGTTCTGTTCACAAGTAGGTCAGGAAGCTACTTGATCGGTAATCATCTATCTGCATTACTGCCCCGACGAATTCGTTCATTTCCGATTCGTCAAGTGCCCCTACCAATGTTTGGGTTGCTCGCTCGAGGGGTTTACCGCGTTCCACTTGAATGGTTTCCCATTCAACTTCGTCACTGTGGCACTTTTCAGGATGACTTAAGCTTAGACTAAGTCCTTAGCTTTTTTGTCCGCCGTCTGAGCCTTAGCTTATGGTTTTGCTAAGCACGATCACTACAAGCGTCTCAGCTTGTGCGAGCATGGACTTTCCTCAGATACCTCTTGGTACCCGCGATTACCCGAAATTTACAATGTTCAACTCTAGAATTCTACCGTAAATACGATTAAATTGCTAGTGTTTTCTGTTGACTTTTATTCGCTACGGTAAATACGTGTTTCTTCAACAGGATCTTCCTGATAGTTCTCATTTTGTTTGCGAATGCTTTGTCCGTATACCGTTTTTTCCAGTTTAGAAAGGCGCTTGAGTATATCGTAGTTAGTCGTTGCCGCTTGACTAGAACTCCTACTAGTGTTGTTCGTCTGTTTGCTTCCACTTTCGATATTTTGTTTTAAGCGATTATTTTCTTGACGTAAAAAGGCTAGTTCCTTTTCATAGGATTCATAGTCACGAATAATTAAATCTAAAAACGCGTCAACTTCTTCGGTATTAAAGCCACGCAAGGCAGGTTTAAATTCTTTTTGTAGTATATCTTTGGTTGTTAAGTTACGAGCAGACATTCCAGACACCTCAAATTAGTAATAATTGTAATAAAACCATTATAGCATAAAAGAACTTTTATTAAGACTGGGTCTCTTGGGTTTAAGAAAATTATTAAGAAATTTTTTTGATTGACCAATTACTGCTATAATGAATCTAATTATAAAAATCGCTTTCCTAATCAATAGACATTTTATTTAAAATAGGGGAGCAAGGGATAGTTAAAAAGGAGATTGACATGCCAAATACACGTTTTTATTCCTTAGCAAAGTACCTTCAAGAACAACTAGAAAAAGAACCCAGCGCTTTTCCTTGGCGCCTAATTGAAGATGGCCAGCGAGGAGAACTATTATTACAATTTTTTATTGCTAACCCAGCTGGTGAATACCGTACTGCTTCCGTGACTTTTGAGGATCATTTTGGCCAATACTACAATGATCTCGATTATTATGCCCTGAGCTTTTCATTTTCCAAACATGCTAGGAAGAATGATAGTCAAAGTAACCACATTGTCATTCCCGCTAATCAAGCGCCTAATGCTTTTGAAAAGTCATATATCGACGCTTGCTTACAACTTATTCACCAACTTGTTAACGAAACCGCTCACCAATTACGGGGCTTAGAAGCTAATGTACGCCAGCAAATGACAATTCATTGGTCCACTAAAGCCTTAGCAACCATTATTGATAACTTGAAGGTAGCCAATCGTTACGATGCTTCCTTACTCTGTTTCTAGATGGGGAGTGAGATTATGGACTGGTTAGAAATAATTATACATTGTCAAAATATTCCCTCTGACTTAGTATCGGATTGTTTAATGGCGCTCGGTTCTAATGGGGTCGCTATCCAAGATATCGAAGATTATTTAAAGCTTCCCTCAGCCTTTGGTGTCTTTAAAACCGATGATGTCTTAGAAAAATATGGAGACTCACCCATTGTAAAAGGTTATTTTTCAGCCGAAACGGACCAACCTGCCTTAAAAGAAGCGGTTGCCGAAAAATTACAGGCACTTGATCCTGCTTGGTCCTCACAAGGACTAAGCATTAACCGCTTGGAAGACCAATCTTGGGCGTCGAACTGGCAAGACTATTATCAACCGATTCAAGTTAATCATTGGTTATCCATTGTTCCAGTCTGGGAAAAAGATAGTCAACAGGCTGATTCCAATGCGATTTATTTGGATCCTGGCATGGCTTTCGGCACAGGAGACCATCCCACGACCCAGTTAGCCATTCATTTAATGGGTCTGGTCTTACAAAAGGGCGACCGGGTGATTGATGTGGGGACCGGTTCAGGTATTTTAGCGATTACGGCAAAACGCTTAGGGGCTCAAAGTGTCGCTGCCTATGACTATGATGAGAGCATTATCGAAACTGCTAAGGCTAATATCAACCTCAATGCTGGCATGGATCAGGTGACGGTTCAGTCTAACGATAAGCTCAACGGTATCCATGACCAGGTAGATGTGATCACTGCCAATATTTTAGCGGATATCCTCCTGCCGCTCATTCCCCAAGCCTATGACAACTTAAAAGACAATGGATCCTTTATCTTATCTGGCATCTACTATACTGAAGTTGACAAGCTAAAGGAAGCATTAATCGCTAAGGATTTTTATTTACCTTGGATTATGCGAGCTGGGGATTGGTTTGGAATCCTAGCCAAGAAAGGTAGAGAGCATAAGGATAAAAATAGTTTGTAGGTAAGTAATTGCCTGCACTCATTCAGACGCGTTATAATAAAACTTATATTACTTAGATGTTTGTCTAAAAGATCTTGTAGAATGGAGGGCTTCTTATGTCAGAAATTAAAAACAAAAGTAAAGAAGAAGTCATCGCTTCCTGTGAACAATATATGCCTGAAGATAAAGTGGCTATGATAAAAAAAGCCTGTGCTTTTGCGGAGAGGGCGCATGAAGGACAAAAACGTAAATCGGGGGAACCGTTTTTTATCCATCCCACCCAAGTGGCCAGTATTCTGGCTGATTTACAAATGGACCCGGATACTGTAGCCACTGGCTTCTTGCATGATGTGGTCGAAGATACTGGCATTACTTTAGATGATATAGAATACTTTTTCTCTAAAACCATTGCCACTTTGGTTGATGGGGTGACGAAGTTAGGGAAGGTGAAGTATCGTTCGAAAGAGGAACAGCTAGCTGAAAACCACCAAAAGCTCCTCTTAGCCATGGCCAATGATTTGCGGGTAATTGTGGTCAAATTGGCTGACCGTTTACATAACATGCGTACCTTAAAATGGCACCGTCCTGAAAAGCAAGTCAGCATTTCCGAAGAAACCCTTGATATCTATGCGCCCTTAGCTGACCGCCTAGGGATGAGCCAAATCAAATGGGAATTAGAGGATACCTGTTTACGTTATATTAATCCAGAGGCTTATTACCAGATCGTTCACCTGATGAACTCAAAAAGAGAAGAACGGGAAGCTTATATTGATGCGACGATTGATGTTTTAAATAAGTATGTCAAGCCCATTATTGATGGCGAATACGATATCTATGGTCGTCCTAAGCATATCTATTCCATCTATAAAAAGATGCACCAGCAAAAGAAAACCTTTGACGAAATTTATGACCTCCTAGCTATCCGCGTCTTGGTTCCCAGCGTAAAGGATTGCTATGCAGTCCTAGGCATTGTCCATACCAGCTGGAAGCCTCTACCTGGACGCTTTAAGGACTATATCGCTATGCCTAAGGCCAATGGCTATCAATCTCTCCATACCACGGTCTTAGGTGAACATGGCCAACCCGTTGAAATTCAGATTAGGACCTTTGATATGCATGAGGTAGCTGAGTATGGGGTGGCTGCACACTGGGCCTATAAAAAAGGGGTTACCGATAAGGTAGAAACAGACGATTTAGATAAACAATTAGAGTGGTTCCATCAAATAGAGGATTTACAAGACGATTCGGATGATGCCACTCAGTTTGTGGAAAGCGTTAAAGAGGATATCTTTAAAGACAAGGTCTATGTCTTTACCCCCAAAGGTGATGTGAGCGAATTGCCCTCAGGAGCCAGCCCCCTAGATTTTGCTTATCAAATCCACACCGAAGTCGGACATAGTACGGTAGGAGCTAAGGTTAACGGAAAGATTGTTCCTTTGAACTATGGCTTACATACCGGTGATATTGTTGAAATCCTAACCTCTAAGAATTCTGCTGGTCCTAGTCGGGACTGGGTGAATTTCGTGGTGACTAATCGGGCTAAAAATAAGATTAAACGGCATTTTAAATTATTAGACCGTGATGAAAATATTGAACGTGGCCGGGAAGCCGTGATTAAAACCGTTAAAGAGATGGACTTTTCCTTTAATGAATTGTTCAACAAGGATATGCAGGCTAAATGTTTGGAACGCTTTAATTTTTCAAGTATCGACGACTTATTTGCAGCAGTGGGCTTTGGTGAACTATCCGCTTCCGCTGTTGCCAATAAGATCACTGAAAATGAACGAAAACGCCGTGATAAAGAAGAACATCAGTCGAAACTGGAAGATTTCCTCCAAGAAGAAGAGGAGCGTAAAAATAACGGTCAATCCAGCCGGGGGGGCAAGTCCGAGCGGATGGCCGTTCGCCACAATGATGGAATTGTGGTGGAAGGTGAAGATAATGTTCTCTTCCGCCTAGCTCATTGCTGTAACCCTATACCAGGTGATGACATTATTGGCTTTATCACTATGGGACGGGGGGTAACCATTCACCGCCAAGACTGTCAAAATATCCAAAATATGAATGAGGTCCAATCTCAACGATTGATTGAAGTCTATTGGGAAGACGCGGCTACCCACAATAATTCCTATGCGGTAGAAATTATGATCGATGGATTTGACCGTAACGGTTTTCTTAACGATATCTTGCAGGTTATTACACCTTTGGTAACCAATATTTCTAACGTTAACGGAAATGTCGACCATAAGACCAATAACTTGAAGGTACGCATTAGAATTGTTATTCAAAGTTTAGACCAGTTAGAAAAAATTATTGACCGTATTAAAAATGTTCCCGATGTTTATGATGTTGAACGGGTTTAGTGAATGTCTTTAAAATTTCTGTGATCGGTGAGAAAATAGATGAGTAATTAAGATTTATAGAAAGGAAGATTTTTTGCGAATTGTTATCCAACGCGCTAAAGAGGCTAGTGTAAGTATTGATGGCGAAGCAGTCGGTCACATTGACCATGGCTTTGTGCTCCTCGTGGGGGTCCATGATAGTGACACTGAAGAGACCGTTAAATACATGGCTAAAAAGATTGCCAAAATGCGAATTTTTGCTGATGAAAATGATAAATTGAACTTGGATATTAAGCAAGTTGGCGGGAAAATCCTATCGATTTCTCAATTTACCCTCTATGCTAGAACCAAGAAGGGCAACCGGCCAAGCTTTATCGATGCGGCCAAAGCAGACCATGGAGATGCCATCTATCAACAACTGAATGAAGAACTTCGCAATAGCTATGGTTTAGAAGTTGAAACGGGTCAGTTTGGAGCTGATATGCAGGTTCAATTAATTAATGATGGCCCAATAACAATTATCTTAGACTCAGATGAATAGCTTGCACGATTTTATTCGGTAAAATGAAAACTCACTCAAGGTTTTTAAATCCTGAGTGAGTTTTTTTGTCACTATTTACTTTATTCTTGGTAATTAATAATTAAGGCATTGAGAATGCTTTGGGCAACTTTTTGATAATATTCATCTTGGCTAAAGGCCTTGACATCATTTGGATTACTCATGTAGCCCAATTCAATCAGTATTGCAGGGGGTCTTGAATCACGAATGACTTGGAAATTACCGAAACGAGTGCCGTTGCTTGCCAGGGGCATTTTTTCCATCAATTGAGCTTGGACATTTTCACTTAAAGGAATAGAAGCGTCATCGTAGTAGTAAACGGTGGTTCCCGATACTGTCGTTTCTTCAGCAGCGTCATAGTGAAGACTAATGAAGGCATCCGCTTGAGCCTGATTATAGATGTCTGCACGCGGCGCTAGGTCAACGAAAGTATCATCTTCCCGAGTCATTAAGACATTAACTCCATAATCTTCTAACAGTCCCTTCACCACTTGGGCGGTTTTTAGGGTGACATTTTTTTCCTGTTTATCACCGCGGATGGCTCCTGGATCACTCCCCCCGTGACCAGGGTCTAAGACAATGGTTTTTCCTTTAATGGTGGAGGTATTGGCTAAGGATTTTGCCTTATCTTCCATGGCGGTTGAATCTGATTCTGCCAACCAATTGGCTAGGTAACCTTCCGTACCGTCTTGGGCTTTGACATGGTAATAGGCACCTTCTTGACCAAGATAGGCAAATTTTTCATGGATTTGACCCTTATAGATAATTTCTGAATCATTACTTGCCTGGCTACGGATATGGACACCGGCAGCGGTAGCGGTCACTGAGGCGTCATAATTAGCTAGGAAGGCGTCTGTCGCTGCTTTTTCTTCCTTAGTCTGTTGGTGTCCTGGTGAATGGGTAATGACTCCCGGAGTGATTTCAATTTGATTTTGGGGGATCCAGCCAATGTCGTCCTTGTATTGGATATTGATCATATCACCTGACTGGTAGAGGATATTATATTTTTCATTATCATTGGCTTGGCCAATCACTTGAGAATTGGTGGAATCATCTTGATAAACGTTAACCTGGTCGGATAAAACCGTGGCAATAAATCCTGTTCCTGCCTTCGCTTCTTCTTCACTATTAGCTAAGCTATCATTAGCTAACCAATTGGGAATCCAGCCGCTTTGACCATTGTCAAGAATGATATGCTTCCAATCGTGCTTTTCCTCAAGCACCTGGTATTGACTTCCTTGGTCAATTTGTTGGGAGATATCATAAGTGATTCCAGGACCATTTCTCATATTAATAACACCAGTGGTCACTTCTTTGGTCGACTTAACTTTAACGTGATAAATCAGGGCAAAAGCAATAATGAATAAGGTCAGAATAATAATAGAGAAAACTAAATAGGTATTTTTTTTCTTATCTTTTGTTTGTGAAGGAGAATTTTTGGACAAGAGTTGAACCCCCTTAGAACTTTCTTTTAAGTCTAGCCTTTTTTAAAGAGATGATAGATTTTCGAATAAATAATAATTGGAAAGAATACATATGATTCATTATAATAAAAATTCCTAATAAAAACAGCGGAAACTTATTAAATCAGTTGACATTTTTAAGACAATTAGGTAATCTTACTAAGGAATACCTATGACGGGGATGCAAGTAAAGCATTAGATAAGTGTGGTTTAGAGAGAGTGATAGTTGCTGAAAGTCACTCCGTACACTTTTAGACAACCCCTGAGGTGGATAGTGCAAAGCTATTCCGTTATCGCGCGTTAGTCGACAAGGGTAGTAAGACTACTAAACTAAGGTGGTACCACGATTGTCATCGTCCTTATTTCTTAATAGAAATAGGGACGTTTTTTATTACCACTAAATATTAAAAGGAGGCAGGATATGATTCAAAAACCTAAAGGGACTGTGGATATTTTACCGGGTCAAGTTGAAATTTGGCAAGCCATTGAAAAAACAGCCCGAGATATTATGGCTAAATATCGCTTTAATGAAATTCGCACGCCCATGTTTGAATCTTATGATCTTTTTGCTCGTGGTGTAGGAGAAACAACCGACGTCGTCACCAAGGAAATGTATGATTTCTATGATAAAGGTGACCGTCATATTGCTTTGAAACCTGAAGGGACAGCACCCATTGTGCGGGCCTTTATTGAAAATAAACTGTATGGCCCTGAACACATTAAACCTTATAAGGTCTATTATATTAGTCCCATGTTTCGTTATGAGCGTCCCCAAGGTGGCCGGCAACGTCAATTTCATCAGCTAGGTGTTGAGGTTTTTGATGGGAAAACCGCCCTTAGTGATGTGGAAACCATTGCTTTAGCGTGGGAAATTCTTGAAAGCTTAGGCGTTAAAGACTTGAAATTAGTGATTAATTCCTTAGGTGATAATGAAGCGCGTTTGAACTACCGGGAAGCCCTAATCAATTACTTAAAACCCTATGAAGAGGAACTGAGCGAAGATTCAAAAACTCGTCTTTATCAAAATCCTTTGCGCGTGCTTGATAGTAAGGACCCCAAGGATAAGGAAATTGTTAAAGATGCGCCCAAGATTCTTGATTATTTATCAGAAACTTCTAAAGAACGTTTTGAACAAGTTCAAAGCTTATTGGCAGCCCTTAATATTCCTTATCAAATTGACTCTAACATGGTTCGGGGGCTCGACTATTACCAAGATACTATTTTTGAAATTATGACTAATAGTGAAGTCTTTGGTGCGGAAACCACCATTTGTGGTGGGGGTTCATATTCCGGACTAGTGAAAGAACTTTCCGAAGGTCGGGAAGATGTGCCAGGATTTGGTTTTGCGATTGGGATGGAACGCTTGATTTTATTACTGGAAGCACAAAAATCAGATTTAGCAGTTGAAAATCCTCTCGATATCTATATGGTTACCATTGGGCAAAGCGTTGTGAGTGAAGCTTTACAAATTGTTCAAGCCTTAAGACGTCAAGGCTTAAATGTTGAATTTGATCTCAACCAACGTAAGCCTAAGAAACAATTTCGTGATGCAGACCGCCATGGTGCCGCCTATACCTTAACCTTGGGTGAAAGCGAACTAGCGGAAAAAAATATTAATGTGAAGAATATGACTTCTGGTCAAGAGCGTCATTTCGCTATTGATGATGTGATTGAACACTTTGACCAGGTAAAAGAAGCAATGAAAGAAGGAAATGATTAATGAAAAGAACAAATTATTGTGGCCTCGTTTCTAATGAAATGATCGGCCAAGAAGTGACCTTAAAAGGATGGGTACAACGTCGACGTGACTTAGGTGGAGTTATCTTTGTTGATATGCGTGACCGCGAAGGCTTTGTCCAAGTAGTATTTAATGAAGCTAACCTAGGTGACCATTTTAACCGGGCAGAGAAACTACGTTCTGAATACGTTATTGAAGTTCAAGGTCAAGTTGTTGCTCGGGCAGAAGGGGAAATTAACCCAAAAATAAAAAATGGGGATATTGAAGTGATGGCCAGTGATTTGACCATTCTCAATCGTGCTAAAACACCACCGTTCCCAGTGGAAGATACTATCGATGTTAATGAAGATAAACGGATGCAATACCGCTATATCGACTTACGCCGTCAAAGAATGCAAGATAATATCCGTTTACGTTCTCAAGTGACCCACGCCATTCGTTCATTCTTAGACCAAGATGGCTTTTTAGATATTGAAACACCTTACTTATCAAAATCAACTCCAGAAGGGGCGCGTGACTATTTAGTTCCTTCCCGGGTTCATCCAGGTGAATTCTATGCCTTACCTCAATCCCCACAATTGTTAAAACAACTTTTAATGGCTAGTGGCTTTGACCGCTATTATCAAATTGTGCGTTGCTTTAGGGATGAGGACTTGCGTGGAGACCGCCAACCTGAATTTACCCAAGTCGACTTGGAAACCAGTTTCCTGAGCCAAGAAGAAATTCGTGATATCGTCGAAAACATGTTAAAAGCAGTCATGAAACGAGTTAAAGGACTTGAAATAACAGAAGACTTCCCAGTGATTTCTTATGATGAAGCTATGAGCCGCTATGGTTCTGATAAACCCGATACTCGCTTTGGCTTAGAATTGGTTGATTTATCAGATATCGTTGACCAATATGATTTCAAAGTCTTCAATATGGCTATTGAAAATGGAGGAATTGTTAAGGGAATTAACATTAAAGGAGCTGCTGATCAATACTCAAGAAAAGATCTTGATGGCTTGACTCCATATACCAAACCATTTGGCTCAAAAGGGATCGCTTGGATTAAAGTGACTGAAGATGGGCTAACTGGACCAATTGGTAAATTCTTTAAAGAAAACCCACAACCATTAATGGAACGGATGAAGGCTGAGGCTGGCGATATTTTAGTCTTCTCTGCTGACCAAGCTTCGGTAGTTAATACTTCATTAGGGGAAGTCCGCTTAAAATTTGGTCGTGAATTAGACTTGATGGATAAGAATCAATTTAATTTCCTCTGGGTAGTTGACTGGCCTTTATTAGAATACAATCCTGATGAAAAACGCTATACTGCCATGCACCACCCCTTCACTATGCCTAACGAAGAAGATATTGACCGCTTAGAAAGTGAACCTGAATCGGTTTATTCCCAAGCTTATGATATTGTCTTGAATGGTTATGAAATTGGTGGTGGGTCGATCCGTATCCATCAAAAAGAAGTTCAATTAGCTATGCTAAAAGCTCTAGGCTTCTCAGAAGAAAAAGCCTACCAACAATTTGGTTTCTTATTAGATGCCTTGGATTATGGTTTTCCTCCTCATGGTGGTTTAGCGATTGGCTTAGACCGCTTAGTGATGCTCTTAGCCGGAGAAGACAATATCCGTGAAGTGATGGCCTTTCCTAAGAATGGTCGTGCGGTGGATGTGCTCACCGATGCTCCAAGTCCGGTTTCTGACAAGCAATTGGATGAACTTAATTTAGAAGTGACTAAAATTGACCTTGACTAATCCCTGCTTGCAAGAAAATTCCTGATTAAGTAAGAAATAAATGTAACTTTTAGTCAGAGAGAAAAGGTGAGGAAAATGAATAAAAAAAGCTGGATCGTTGTCATTGTGGCCGCACTAATCCTATTCTTTGGTGTCCAAAGTGCAGCTGTACGTGAGAAAGAAGCTGATTTGGATGATGCGATCTCAAATAAATTCTTTGCTAGTGATAAAACCATCGAAGAGGGCGATAGCAATTCTCAAGTTGCCGTCCTCCAGGTCAATGGGACTATCGCTGATACGGGAGATCAAAACTCTTTGTTTTCAGCTAATCAAAGCTATGATCACCAAGGAACCCTGTCTGCTATTAAAAAAATAAAAGAAGATAATAAAGTTAAAGCTTTACTTCTAGAAGTTGATTCCCCAGGTGGAGCCGTTTACGAGAGTGTTGAGCTCTACCGGGCTTTAAAGGACTTGAAGGAAAGTCGCCAAATTCCTATCTACGTCAGCATGAAGTCCATGGCAGCTAGCGGGGGATATATGATTTCAATGGCTGCAGATAAGATCTTTGCTGATACTGAAACGACTACTGGGTCAATTGGTGTCATTCTTTCCACTTTTAATATCAGTAAGTTACTAGAGGAACATGGTATTAAACCTGAAGTCTTTAAATCGGGAGACCATAAGGACCTATTATCGATGTATAGAGACCCTAGTGATGAAGATCGGGAAATTATCAATAATATTTTAAAAGAATCCTATGATCGCTTTGTAAAAATTGTGGCCGAGGGCCGGGGAATGAATGAAGATGAAGTCCGTAAATTAGCTGACGGGCGCATTTATTCAGGCCAACAAGCCTTGGATAAGCACTTGATTGATGCCATTGGTTACCGTCAAGATGCTTTAGCGGCCTTAAAGGCTGACCACGATTTAGAGGGTAGTCGGGTTTACTTAGTAAGTACTGATGAAGACCAACAACAATTTAGCAGTTTAATTCGTCGCTTTAGCCAAGCTATTCCTTTGAGTAAGTTATGGAAAGCAGATACACCAGCTAATGAAATTGAAGCGGTTAAGGAATTAACAGACCAAGCTCCACGTCCATATTATCTCTACGGAGGTGAATAAGATGTTTGGTAAAAAGAAAAAAACAGATGATAAGCAAAATATTGATATTTCTGGTTTAAATGATGAACTTTACCAAGGTAGCTTAGAAAATAAATCGGTTCCAGGAGAAGGCTATAAGACCACTTGTTTTCCTAGTTATTCTGAGTCAGTTGACCAATTGCCCCGCCAGGTCTATGGAGGTTTTTGGCAACGTTTATTGGCCTATTGCTTAGATTATCTATTTATTAAAGCCTTAGTAAGTATCCTTTTAGCACTTGCTAGTCTATTTTTAAGTAGAGACTTACTTGAACAAGGCGATTTAGTGAATTTCCTAGCGGTTAATTTTATCTGGGTTTTATACTTTACCTTGTCGACTTATCTCCTTAATGGACAAAGTTTAGGCAAATTTTTCTGTCGCTTAAGGGTAGTTAAGGCTGATGAAAGTCGCTTATCATTGGGAACCTGTCTGATACGTGAAGGTTTAGGGAAAGTCATCCTGCGCCAGTTTCCAATTCTAGCCCTAGTTATTGTTTTCACGCCTAAACGCGAAAACTTTATCGACTTTTTTACCGATACACGGGTACTTTCGCTCAGCCAAATGGACTTAATTAATTATCCTAGTCCCTCCAAAAGTTAAGTTATTGGAAGAATACCAATCATAGTGATTAGCAAGTGTGTCATCAATTAACTCCTTATGGGATTATACAAAAGAGGTTGCGATGTATCGGTCGCAACCTCTTTTCAATTTTTTCAAAGTATATTTGTCTAGAAAATTTGTCAGCTTATTTTTGTTGGGGCTTGAAGTTCATGAACATAAGAATGAGGGTAGCTGTTTCTTCAATGCTACGGTCGGCAACATTGATAATGGGACATTGCAGACGCTCATATACCTCATTGGCATAGGCTAGTTCTTTTTCAATGCGGTCATCGGCGCTATAAAGCCCTGATTCATCTACCCCATAGCTACGCATGCGTTCACGACGAAATTTATTTAGTACATTAATATCATTGGTGAGGCCGATGATTTTATTGGATTCAATTTTAAAAATTTCTTCAGGTAATTGTGCTTCTGGGACTAAAGGTAAATTAGCCACTTTATAACCTTGGAAGGCCAGATAGATACTGAGGGGAGTCTTACTGGTACGCGAAATGCCTAATAGAACGATATCCGCTTCCTCAAAACGGTTAGGGTAACGCCCATCATCATTTTGAACCGCAAATTCAAGGGCTTGAATACGTTTATAGTATTGGTCATTTAATTTGTGACGCTGTCCAGGCTTTTGGGTAGAAGGAGTACCAGATTCTTCACCAATCAGTTCAATAATGGGATGAAGGACGTTATAATAAAAAAGCCCATGATCTTGACAAAAGCGAGCAGCGGTTTGGTGAAGGTCTTCTTTAACAAAGCTCACTACGACATGGGCTTGATTGTCTTTAGCTGCTTCCAGAACAGGGATTAGCGAGTCCTCATGAAGAATGAAAGGAAAGCTCTTTATATTGATTTCAACATCAGGAAACTGTACCATTACACTATCTAAGAGATCAGTTGTTAATTGGCCGACTGCATCAGATAGTAAATAAAAATCTTTAATTTGTTTTTCTTCAGTCATTATTACACATCCTATTTCATCCATTATGTTTTAAAACAAATTATAACATGGCCATAAAGCAAATGCATGCTATAATAAATTAAATTGGGAGGGGTCTCTATGTCTGAATTTGTAAAAAATGCTATGAACCAATTAAATGATTTAGGCTATAAGTATACGCAAAGACGGGCGGATATGTTAGCGGTTTTTGACCAAGATATTAATCATTTTAAATCAGCCAAGGATGTCCAACAAGCCATGAAAAAAGACCATCCTAATATAAGTTTTGATACAATTTACCGGAATTTGCGCTTATTTACTGATTATGATCTATTAGAAGAAAATGAAATTGATGGGGAGATGGTATTCCGTCAACATTGTGATCCTATCTTAGGCCACCACCATCACTTCGTATGTAACCATTGTGGAAAAACCGTTCCCGTTCGTTTAGGTGATTTATCCTACTATAGCCAACAGCTTCCTGGCTATGAAATTAACGGGCATAGTTTTCAACTTTTTGGGCTCTGTCCTGACTGCTTAGCTGAAAGTAAACAGCAGTCTTAATAAAGCATAAGAAAAACTCAGTCTCTTATCGGACTCTCTGCCAGTCAAGGTAGAAAAAATTGATAAGAGACTGAGTTTTTTAGTTAACTCTAGTAGTGATAGTTTTTTTGGGAGACTTTAGGCTAAGGTTGTTTGATCCGTTTCTTTAGGACGATAAAGTTTGCGGGCAATAATTGGAGTAATAATCGAGCTAATAACTACCCCAAAAGCAATTTGAGCAGTAGCCGAGGCGACAAATTCTTGATAGCTTGGAATTACTGCACCAATAATAGCAGGAACGGAAACAGACATCCCAGCAATTGAAGACATAGCTAAGGAGGTGACCCCATCTTCTTTTAAGAGATAACGTTCAACTAAGACCATGATAAGAACCATAGGAATATAGAAGAGAATGGTTAAGAGCACGCCTTGTGGCCCCGCTTTGATAGCGTCGATTAAATTAATGTTAGCCCCAAAAGCAAAGCCCATGAAGGGGAGGGTAATTGCTGCTCCAGGTGCTAGATAATCCCGCATCTTAGGGTCTAAATTGCCTAGTACCGCTCCAACGATGACAGGAATAATGGTTGAAATAATTGGGGTCCAATTAATGGCAGTGGTTTGAGAGATACTAAAAACTAACATAGGGTAAGCTGGGGTACATAACAAGCCAACTAACCCAAAGGCACTGATGTCATCCTTAGTCCCATAGTCACTTTCCAAGGCTAAGAATAAAGAAGGATTGGTGGAAGCAATAGCAGCAATATAAGCAATGGCTGATATTCCCCAAATTCCATCCATGCCAAAGAATTGAATAAACAAAAGGCCTAAAACAATATTAATGATGACCTTTACTAGGATAAGAACGCCTTCTTTTCTTAAGACCACACTTAAATGGGAGAGATCAATAGAAGCTCCCGAGCAAAGGCAAGCAAATCCGATAATGTAATTCAAACCATCGGCAGTAAAGATAGCTTGCGTAGCCCCACCGATTTCAAAAACACCGGGGGTAAAGGTGCAAAATAATGCTGATATAAGCATAGGGACCAGTAAGAGGCCGCCAGGAACTTTCTTCATAAAATCGTACATTGAATAACTCCTTATAGTTAATGATAAATAGGTTTAATTGCGCATTAAAGTCAATTATAAGCCTATTTTTTTTAATTACAAGATAATAAAAATGAAATTTACAATTAAATAATATAAGAGCGGGTATTGATATTTATATTATGTAAAAGACGAACTATATTAAATGTTTTTATAAATTCGTCCGTAAAATTGTTGTTTTATGCTATAATCTGAGTTATACTTGTCTTGTAGTTAAAACGAACTTTTTATATTAGAGAGGTGCAAAATGTTCGGAAAGAAAGTTAAAACTTTAGTTATTGGTGCTTTAGCAGGTTTAGCGCTTGCTGGTTGTCAAGGTCAAAATGCCGGTACCAGTGGATCTTCTACTAGTGGCAAATCAGCTAGTGATGAATATCGTATTGCCATGGTTACTGATGGGAATGGGATAGATGACCGCTCCTTCAACCAGTCAGCTTGGGAAGGAATGGAAAAATGGGCCAAGGATCATGGCTTTTCTGAAAATGCACGTTCATTTTATCAATCACATTCAGAAGCAGATTTCATTCCTAACTTATCGACTGCAACAGCTGATAATTATAATATCGTGTTTGGTATTGGATCTTTTATGGTTGAGCCTATTCAAAAAATTGCAGAAAACAATCCTGACCAACACTATGGCTTAGTCGATGGACAAGTGGATCTGCCTAATGTGGTTTCCTTATCCTTTAAAGATAACGAATCGGCTTATTTAGCTGGTGTCGCCGCTGCAAAATCGACTAAGAAAGATAAAGTTGGCTTTATTGGCGGTATGAAAATTCCAGGCATTGAACGTTTTGAAGCTGGTTTTAAACAAGGGGTAAAAGATACCAAGCCTGAAGTTGAAGTTGACGTCCAATATGCGGATTCCTTTGGCGATGCTGCCCGCGGTCAACAAATATCTTCTTCAATGTATCAAAACGGCATTGATATTATCTTTACAGCTGCAGGACAAACCGGGAATGGAGCCTTTACTGAAACCCGCAACCGCTTGGAAAATGGAGAAAAGGGCCTTTGGATTATTGGTTGTGACCGTGACCAATCGAGTGAAGGAGAATGGTCTCAAGGTAACTTTACCCTTGCTTCTACCTTAAAACTCATCGGCACGACAATCGCAAAGGTTACTGACCAATCCATGTCAGGAGACTTCCCTGGTGGGCAAAGTCAATTTAATGGTGTTAAAGAGGGTGCAGTTGACTTAGTGGATACTAACTTAGATGATGAAGCTAAGGCAGCCGTTAATGAAGCGCGTGAAGGCATCAAGAGTGATAAAATTACCGTACCTGAAAAGCTTGCTGATTTAAAATAGAAGGATGAATATCGTGTCAAAACAGAATTTAGCATTAGAAATTAAAGATATCAGTAAAAAATTTGGTGATTTTACTGCAAATGATCATATTTCCTTTAATGTTAAGCAAGGTGAAATTCATGCTCTATTGGGCGAAAATGGGGCAGGAAAATCAACCTTGATGAATATTTTGACAGGTTTAT
Organism: Aerococcus sp. Group 2; assembly: GCF_905125285.1. NCBI lineage: Bacteria > Bacillati > Bacillota > Bacilli > Lactobacillales > Aerococcaceae > Aerococcus > Aerococcus sp. Group 2. The sequence continues at coordinate 224,122 of NZ_CAJHPA010000001.1, forward strand.
TGACCCCAACTAGTGGTGAGATTTTTATCAACCAAGAGCCTGTGACCATTAGCTCACCGGCTCTTGCCTATGAAAAGGGAATCGGCATGGTTCACCAACACTTCATGCTTATTGATGATTTTACTGTGACTGAAAATATTATGCTGGGTGCTGAACTCACCCAGCATGGCTTTTTAAAGAAAGATGATAGTGAAAAAATTGTCAGTGAGCTCAGTGAGAAGTATGATTTAAAAGTTGATCCAAAAGCGAAAATTAAAGACATCTCTGTAGGTATGCAGCAAAGAGTAGAAATATTAAAATTACTCTACCGGGATGTTGATATTCTGATATTAGATGAACCGACTGGTGTCTTAACCCCGCAAGAAATCACTGAATTGATAAAAACTTTACGTCATTTAGCGGCTAAAGGAAAAGCAATTATTCTTATTTCTCATAAGTTAAGTGAAATCAAGGCTGCAGCAGACCGTTGCACCATTATTCGTCGTGGTAAAAAAATTGCCACCGTTGATGTGGACGAGGTCAGTGAACAAGAACTCGCCGATATGATGGTAGGTCGTAAGGTGCAAATCCATGTAAATAAAGAAGCTTCCCAGCTAGGTAATGAAGTCCTAAAGATAAAAGATCTAGTCGTGGAAAAACGCCATCAACCGATCCTAAGAGGGATCAATTTAAACTTGTTTGCGGGCGAAATACTGGGAATCGCTGGTATTGATGGTAATGGTCAAAGTGAATTGATCGATGTTTTAACCGGATTAAGCCAAGCGACTCTGGGACATATTTATCTAGATGGAGAAGAAATTACCCATGATAATACTCGCCAGATCGCTGAAAAGGGGATGGGACATATTCCTGAAGACCGCCATAAACGCGGTTTAATCTTAGCAATGCCTATTTCTGATAACTTTATTTTACGTAATTACTATCAAAAACCCTTCAGTAATAATTTGTTAATGCAATCTGATGTGATTGAAAATAACGCTAAAGACCTAGTCAATAAGTACCATATTGCTATCCCTAATATTTCGGCAAAGGCTAGTCAGTTATCTGGAGGAAACCAACAGAAAATTGTTATTGCCCGTGAACTTGAAAACCACCCCAAAGTCTTGATTGCTGCTCAGCCTACTCGAGGATTAGATATTGGCGCAGTTGAAGAGGTTCATGAAAGGTTATTGGAAGAGAGAGGTAAAGGGAAGGCTATTCTCTTAGTCAGCCAAGAATTGGATGAGTTGATGTCTTTATCTGATCGTATTGCTGTTATTCACCAAGGACAAATTACCGGTATTGTGGACAGCCAGGAGACTAATGAAACCGAATTAGGTTTATTGATGGCAGGAGAATCAATTGACAAATTAGAAAAAGTAGGTGAAAACGGTGAATAATAGTAAAAAGATGTCCTATGCCTTAATTATTTCCTTGTTATCGATTGTTCTAGGATTTTTTGTTGGGGCCTTAATAATGCTGTTCTTCGGTTACAATCCGATCCTTGCTTACCAAGCGATGATCGGAAAAGTGATCACTGGCCCTTATTTCTTAGGAGAGGCCTTTCGTGAAGCGACCGTTTTAACTTTTACCGGTTTATCATTTGCTCTAGCTGCTAAGGCTAATTTTTTTAACATTGGTATTCCAGGTCAGTACTTACTAGGTTGGATTGCTTCCGTTTGGTTTGCCTTGGCCAACCCTGATTTACCGCGAATAGCCCTAGTCCCACTATGCTTTCTAGTAGGGGCTTTAGCTGGAGGTTTTTGGGGATGTTTAGTAGGCGCTTTCAAAGCTTGGCGTGGCAGTAATGAAGTGATCACTACCATTATGCTGAATTATATTGCCCTGTATCTTACTAACTGGATTATCAGAGGGCCTTTGGGAAGCCAATTGAAAACGCCGGAAATGACTGAAAACGCTAGTTTATCTTTAAAATGGCTCAGTGAATTAAGTAATGGCTCACGGTTAAATCTAGGAATATTTATTGCATTTGTTTTTATGGCTTTATATCACTTATATATAAATAAAACTATAAAAGGGTTTGAGACCCGGTCGATTGGCCTAAATCCGGAAGCCAGTCGTTACGCCGGAATGTCAATTAAAGAAAATATTATCTTAACCATGACTTTATCCGGCCTATGTGCAGGTGTTGGTGGTGTGATTACTGGCTTAGGAACTTTTCAAGGGATAACGATTCAAGGAACACTTCCTAGTGAAGGGTTTAATGGTATTGCTGTTGCTCTGTTAGGAATGAATCATCCACTAGGCATTTTTCTATCCGCTTTACTCTTTGGCATTCTAAATGTGGGATCGCGTTTTATGCCCAATAGTGCAGGAGTTCCTGATGAAATGGCCCAAGTGGTCATCGCATGTATAATCTTTTTTGTCGGGACAGCCTACATTGTTGATTGGGCAAAAAATAAGTTGCAAGCCCTTAAACAAGCCAAGGGAAAGGAGTAGAAAATGTCACTAATTGATATGCTACAATTATTAGTTTCTAATGCTTTGTTATACGCAGCCCCTTTAATCTTGACAGCCATTGGTGGCACTTTTTCTGAGAGATCCGGCGTAGTGAACATTGGTTTAGAGGGGATTATGGTCATTGGTGCTTTTTCTGGTGCCTTAGCGAATTTCTTCCTAGCCCCTCAATTTGGCTCTTGGTCCCCGTGGATTTCTTTAATCATCGCAGGATTATTTGGCCTGATTTATTCTGCTCTCCATGCAGTAGCGACTATTCATTTGCGCGCTGACCACACCATATCAGGAACTGTGTTAAATCTGGCTGCTCCAGCCTTAACGGTCTTTTTATGCCGGGCGCTTACAGGGTCAGCACAAACCGGACCTTTGGCTGTTCCTTTTATTAATCGAACGCTTACATTTCTCAGTAAAATCCCCCTAATCGGACCGATTCTTTTTGTGAATACTCCTCCAGTTGCCTGGTTTAGTTTTTTCCTCGCGCTTATCGCTTGGCTAGTCTTATTTAAGACTCGCTTTGGCCTACGTTTACGTTCAGTAGGGGAGTCTCCTCTAACCGCTGAAAGCTTAGGGATAAATGTTTACGCGATGAAGTATGCTGGAGTTTTGATTTCAGGCTTTCTGGGAGGCATCGGTGGTGCCATTCAGTCTCAGGCGATTGCTAATGAGTTTGCTGTAACGACCATTTCTGGTCAAGGTTATATGGCTTTAGCAGCCATGATTTTTGGACATTGGCATCCGATTGGTGCGACTCTCTCAGCGGTATTTTTTGGACTTGCCCAAGCTCTAGGCTATGCAAGTAACTATATTCCGGGACTTTCAGGAATTCCAGACCTTTGGTTGCAAATATTACCTTATTTAATTACCTTAGTGACAGTCGTTTTCTTTATAGGTAAATCGGTTGGTCCTAAAGCCAATGGAGTAACCTATGTAAAGAGTAAATAAATGAAAAGGAGGATATTAATGCGGCAAATATATTTTAATCACGACGGTGCAGTGGATGATTTAGTAGCATTATTTTTATTAAGTCAGGCTAAAGATATTGAAATCCTGGGTGTGGGTGTGGTTCCAGGTGATTGCTATTTAGAACCTGCTTTATCTGCTTCTGAAAAGATTCTGAACCGTTTTGCGCCAGGTAAAGCAATCAAAATCGCTCCCTCAGTGGCTCGACCTAAGAATCCTTTTCCTAAGGAATGGCGTGAACACGCCTTTACTGTAGATGCCTTACCCGTTTTAAATGAATATGAAATCAGTCAAAAATTAATAGTTGATCAAGCAGCTCACCTGCAACTGGTTGATATTCTTAAATCCGCTGACCAAGCCATTGATCTTGTCTTTACAGGTCCTTTGTCTGACTTAGCCCTAGCACTGGATACTGATTCAAGTATCGCGGCTAAAATTAATAAATTATATTGGATGGGCGGCGCCTTTCAAGCAAAGGGTAATGTCCTCGAACCTGAACATGATGGTTCAGCTGAATGGAATGCTTTTTGGGATCCAGAGGCAGTCGAACGGGTATTTCAAGAAGAATTCCCTATTGATATCGTTGCCTTAGAAAGTACCGAAAAGGTGCCTCTAACAATACCGATACGTCAGGCGTGGGCTAAAGAACGGAAAAATTTAGGGATTGATTTTCTGGGTAACTGCTATGCCTTAGTGCCGCCATTAGTTCACCAAGTCTCAAATTCGACTTATTATCTTTGGGATGTGTTGACAGCCATTTCCTATATTGATCCTTCATTGACAAAGAAGCATGCTTTAAAGGCCAAGGTTGCTACCAAAGGGATTAATCAAGGGCAAACCTATGAAGACGAAAATGGTCGTTTAGTCGATGTGGTTTATGATGTCAAACATGCGGAATTTTTCCAAACAATTTTTAATTTAGCTTGGCAATAATTAAAAAAATTTATTCTTTATGCCAATAACTTAGCTTTTGACCCTTACTTTAATTAAAGTTAAGATTGACTGACTTTCGATTATTCGTTATAATCAACTTTGTACATTTCCTAAAGTGGAGGAAATGGTAAGGATGAAACGAGGGGAGGTATATACCATGTCAAAGACTGTAGTTCGTAAAAACGAATCTATTGATGACGCTCTTCGTCGCTTTAAACGCTCGGTTTCAAAATCCGGCACCTTACGTGAAGCACGCAAACGTGAATATTATGAAAAACCATCAGTTCGCCGTAAGAAAAAATCGGAAGCTGCTCGTAAACGTAAATTCTAATCGTGCATAACCTAAAGGACAGATTGGAGGCGCCTCATGGCAAAAATTGATCAATTAAATCAAGATATGAAAGAAGCCATGAAAGCTAAAGATAAATTCCGTTTATCCGTTATTCGCATGTTAAAGGGCGCTTTACAAAAAGCCGAAATTGACAAAGAAGAAGCGTTAACGGATGATGAAGAACTAAGCATCTTATCTAGAGAATTGAAACAAAGAAAAGATTCTGTGAATGAATTTCATGAAGCTGGAAGAGATGACTTAGCTGACCAAACCGCTAAAGAAATAGAAATCGTTGAAAACTACCTACCAAAACAACTTTCTGAAGAAGAAATTACCCAAGCAGTTAAGGAAGTTATTGATCAAGTAGGTGCCAGTTCAATGAAAGACTTCGGAAAAGTTATGGGAACAGCCGTAGCTAAACTGAAAGGTCAAGCGGATGGTAATCAAATTCAAAAAATAGCAAAATCCTTGCTATCATAGAAGTATAGGGGAGTTGGAGCGTTGATCCAACTCCTTTTTATATGGTCAAGGCTCCTGTAATTCTTCTACTGAATGAAAGGCAGAAGTTTTGTTTCATTATTCGATTTTTTAAACGCCTTTTGCTATACTAATCTTATCAATTAAAAGGGGGCAGATTGCTTTTGACACAGTCACTGACTACTAAGACCATTCAATTAAAGGATCCAGCGACAGCTCTAACTTTATATGGAATCCATGACCGGCATTTGCGTTTGATCGAAGAATCCTATACTTTACAAATCAATGCTCGTGGTGATAAATTAGAACTCATTGGCGCTAGTGATACGATTGAAACAGTAGCAGAAATTATTCAATCTCTTGAAGTATTGATCAATAAGGGCAAAACGATTGGAGAACGTGACATTATTACAGCCATCAAAATGGCTAATAATGGTCAACTCGACACTTTTATCGACTTATACGACCAGGCAATTGGGAAAAGCTATGATGGCAAGATTATCCAACCTAAAACTTTTGGGCAAAAACAATATATTGATGCTATTAAGGCTAATCCACTAACATTTGGTATCGGACCTGCCGGAACGGGGAAAACCTTTTTAGCAGTAGTTATGGCCGTTTCTGCCTTAAAAAAGGGTCAGGTCAAACGTATTATACTCACTCGCCCTGCGGTTGAAGCTGGTGAGAGTTTGGGTTTCCTACCAGGGGATTTAAAAGAAAAAGTTGATCCTTACCTTAGACCTATCTATGATGCCCTATATACTATCTATGGTGCCGACCATACTGAACGATTGTTGGAGCGAGGGGTCATTGAAATAGCTCCCTTAGCTTATATGCGAGGCAGGACCTTGGATGATGCTTTTGTGATTTTAGACGAAGCACAAAACACGACTAAGGCGCAAATGAAAATGTTCTTGACCCGCTTAGGTTTCGGGTCAAAAATGATTGTCAATGGCGATAAAACTCAAATCGATCTCCCCAGGGGAATAAAGTCAGGACTGACTGATGCCGAAAACATTATCAAGGGTGTTGACAATATCCGCTTTGTTTATTTTGATACCGATGATGTCGTCAGACACCCAGTGGTTTCAGCAATTATTAAAGCCTACGATAAAGAAGCTGAGCAAAGGAAACATGGAGGTGAATAGGCATGTTATCTGTCTTATTCAAGGATAAAACAGGAGAACTAAGCGAAAATCAAGTTAATATTATATTAGGGGTCTTAGATGCAGCAGCAAAACGACTTGAGCTGAATCGAGAAACGGAAATGTCCGCGACTATTGTTCATGATGACGAAATCCACGCCATTAACAGGGATTACCGTGGTAAAGACCGGCCAACGGACGTGATTAGTTTTGCCATCAATGATGAGAGCGAAGGTGATAGTCCTATTGCTGAGTGGCCTGAAGATTTGCCTTATGAATTAGGAGATTTGATTATTTCTTTAGACACGGCTAAACGTCAGGCAGAGGAATATAACCATTCATTAGAACGGGAGCTAGGTTTTCTAGCTTGTCATGGTTTTTTGCATTTGAACGGTTATGACCATATCGAGCCAGAAGATGAAAAAGTAATGTTTGGCCTACAAAGAGAGATTTTGGATGCCTATGGACTCAAAAGAGAATAAAGAGCTCAAGGAAGACTATAAGAATAAGCGCTTCAAAAACCGGTCTTTTATTCGGTCACTCGGCTTTGCTAGTGAAGGAATTGTATTCACTTTTAAACATGAACGTAATTTTCGATTTCAAACTGCCTCACTGTTTTTAGTGGTTTGTTTAGCACTCTTGCTCAAAATTAAACCCTTAGAATTTATCATTTTGCTTTTTTGTTGTCTTATGGTTATGGCTTGTGAAATGATTAATACTTGTTTTGAATGGATGGTCGATTTAACCACAAACTACCAATATCATCCGATTGCAAAACATATTAAGGATGTGGCTGCTGGTTTAGTCTTGCTCACATCTATTTTTTCGGTAGTGATTGGTATAATTATTTTCACGCCTTATCTATTAGCACTTCTCTTTTAAATTTAGAAAGGACTACTTGTGTTCAATCAAAATAATTATCATTCAGGCTTTGTAGCCATTGTAGGACGTCCCAATGTGGGGAAATCGACCCTACTTAACCATATTATTGGCCAAAAAGTAGCCATTATGAGTGACAAGGCCCAGACTACCCGCAACAAAATCCATGCCATTTATACCACCGATGAGGTTCAAATTGTCTTTATCGATACCCCAGGAATTCACAAACCTAAGCATGAATTAGGGGAATACATGGTTAAAAGTGCCTATTCTGCATTGGATGAGGTTGAAGTCATTTTAATGCTGGTCAATTCCACTGAAAAAATTGGCCCAGGTGACCGTTTCATTATGGAAAAAATTGCTGCTTACGATACGCCAAAGATCTTAGCAGTGAATAAAACCGACCAATTAGACAAGGAAGACTTGGCGACTTATTTAGAAAGTATTCCTAATAAGGATATCTTTGATCAAATTATTCCCTTATCTGCTTTAACAGGGGATAATGTGGACCAATTGCTCAAGGAATTAACTAAGGAAATGCCACTTGGTCCACAATATTACCCTGAAGATCAAGTCACTGACCACCCTGAATATTTTGTTGTCAGTGAAATGATTCGGGAACAAATTTTGCAATTAACCCGTGAAGAGATCCCTCATTCGGTGGCGGTAACCGTCGACAAGATGCAAAAAGATGAGTATGATAAGGTCCATGTTTATGCCAATATTATTGTTGAGCGAAAGAGTCAAAAGGGTATCATTATCGGAAAAAATGGTTCCATGATTAAGAGAATTGGATCCAATGCTCGTCGTGAGATAGAGACCTTGCTCGGTTCTAAGGCCTTTCTGGAATTATGGGTAAAAGTCCAACCCCATTGGCGTGATAAACGTAATTTACTCAATGACTTTGGCTACCGCCCAAAAACCGATTACTAATAAACTTTAAGAGTAGCTAGAAAGAGTGAGAATATGACCATCAATCAAGCAACTTTTCCGGGAATTGTTCTCTACCAAAGGCCCTATAAGGAAAAAGATTTGCTGGTTAAGATTTTTACTCAACCCTATGGCAAGCGTATGTTTTTTGTTCGTAATATTCATAAACCTAACAATGTGTTGAAGCAACCTAGCTTTGCCTTTGTTAGGGCGGAATATATTGGCACGATCAATGACCGGGGCTTTTCCTTTCTTAAAGAAGTCAAGTCGATGACTTTTCCCAAGCATACCATGAGTGATTTAGAAGCGATGGCTTATGCCAGCTATCTCTGCCATTTAGTGGACGCCTCTATGCCGGATAGAGAAATCGACCAGGTCCTCTTTACTCAACTTGAACAGGCCTTAGATAAGATTGAGACAGGTTTTAATCCCGCCATTATTTCTAATATTTTAGAAGTTCAGCTCTTGGCTAAATTTGGGGTCATGCCCCAACTACATGCCTGTCAAATCTGCCAAGAGGACCAGGGGGTTTTTGATTTTTCCGTTGCTTTTGATGGTCTGCTTTGCCAAAAGCATTTCGATAGAGATCCTAGAAGACTCCATTGGCCGGCTCGAGCAGCACATTTCGTCAAGCTATTCAGTCAAATCAACTTTTCTAATGTCCAGAGCATTCATTTAAATAGTCAAAGTCAAGCTATGATTCGCCGAGCAATCGATGATTTATATGATGAATATGTGGGCTTGCACCTGAAAAGCAAAAGCTTTATCGATAAGTTGGCGAATTTTTCCAATCCGCTTGACTAGCTTAGAAGTCGTGAAGTATTATAAGTATGATAATATACTAATGTGATAACTAGTAAGGAGTACAAGTTTTCTATCTGCAAAGTGAGCCTTGATAGTGAGAAAAGGCCAGATAAAGCTTGGAAGGGCGTACTAGAGCATTATTAAAAAAGAGCTAGCCTGAGCTAGAAGTAGGGTGGAACCGCGAAACCATCGTCCCTATGTATACCTTTTTGTATACATAGGGTTTTTCTTTGCTAGCAAAAAACCAGCAATTAGTCTATTGTCAATTTCAGATTCGAAATAAAAATGAGAGTGAGGAAGTCAGATGACAACTACTGCCAAAACCGTTCAGGAAATGATTCTTGCCTTGCATCAATTCTGGTCTAATCAAGGGTGTTTAGTGTTAAATGCCTATGATACCGAAAAAGGTGCAGGGACCATGAGTCCATATACTTTCTTAAGAGCCATTGGTCCAGAACCTTGGAATGCCTGTTATGTAGAACCTTCACGGCGTCCCGACGATGGCCGTTACGGTCAAAACCCTAACCGTCTTTACCAACACCATCAATATCAAGTGGTCATGAAACCAAATCCAGATAATATTCAGGAACTCTATATCGAAAGTCTCAAGAGCTTAGGAATCGATCCTTTGAAGCATGATATTCGTTTTGTTGAAGATAACTGGGAAAACCCATCGATGGGTTGTGCTGGTTTAGGTTGGGAAGTTTGGTTAGATGGAATGGAAATCACTCAATTTACTTATTTCCAACAAGTGGGTGGTTTAGATTGTTATCCGACCACTTCTGAGCTCACTTATGGGATTGAAAGACTTGCTTCCTACCTTCAAGGAGTAGATTCCGTCTATGATTTGGAATGGTCTCGGGGTGTGAAATACGGAGAAATCTTTAAACAACCTGAATTTGAACATTCGACTTATTCCTTTGAAAAAGCGAATACACAGATGTTATTTGATAATTTTGACGCCTATGAAAGAGAGGCCAATCAACAGATCGATAACGGCCTAGTTCACCCAGCCTACGACTATATCCTCAAATGTTCACATACCTTTAATTTGCTGGATGCCCGAGGCGTTGTGTCAGTAACCGACCGTGCGGCTTACTTGGCTCGGGTTCGCCATATGGCAAGACGGGTAGCACGTCTAATGGTTGAAAAACGTAAAGAATTAGGTTTCCCTTTATTATCGCGCGAAGAAGCCCAAAGCTATTTGAAGGAGGACGGTAAGCATGAATAATCACAGCTATTTAATTGAAATTGGCTTAGAAGAAATGCCAGCCCAATATGTTCGTAGTATCAGTGAGCAATTTCAAGAACGGGTCGAAAACTTTCTTGATGAAAATCGTTTAAGCTATGGATCGATTGAAACTTTTGCTACTCCGAGACGTTTTGCGGTTTTAGTAAAAGAATTGGCTGACCGCCAAAGTACCTTTGAAGAAGAAGCAAAAGGTCCGGCCAAAAGAATTGCCCAAGATGAAGCTGGAAACTGGACCAAGGCGGCTATGGGTTTTGCGCGTGGTAAGGGGCTCACTGTTGATGATATCTATTTTAAAGAATTAAAAGGTGAAGACTATGCCTACCTTACCGTACGCTCTGAAGGTCTTAATGTTGAAGAGGTATTAGCAGATATTAAAAATTGTGTCAGTGAGATGAACTTTCCGGTCTCTATGCATTGGGATTCTCACGAATTCCGCTACATCCGTCCGGTTCATTGGATTGTATCCCTATTAGATAAAGAGGTTATCCCTTTCAATGTCCTAGCGGTTGAAGCTGGCAATCTTTCTCGCGGTCATCGTTTTCTCCATAATGAAAGTGTTGAAATCAGCCATGCTAGTCTTTATGAAGAAAGCCTGGAAAAAGCAGCTGTCATTGTTGATCAAGATAAGAGAAAACAAATGATTAAGGAACAAATTGAAGCCCTTGCCAAAGAGAACAATTATCGGGTGCCACTTGATCAAGACCTACTCGAAGAAGTGACCCAAATTGTTGAATATCCAACAGCCTTTGTAGGGGATTTTGATGAAAAATACTTATCTCTTCCAGCCCCTGTCTTGATTACAAGTATGCGGGAACACCAACGCTATTTTGCGGTGGAAGACCAAGAAGGTAAGTTATTACCTCATTTCATTGCTTTAAGAAATGGAAACCATGACCATATCGAAACGGTTAGAAATGGTAACGAAAAGGTGCTAGTGGCTCGTTTAGAAGATGCCATGTTCTTTGTAGAAGAAGACCAAAAGCATGCTATTGATGATTTCGCTCAAAAGCTAACCGATGTGACTTTCCATGCGGAGATCGGTTCTATGAAACAAAAAATGGAAAGAACCGGAAAAATTGCTCACTATCTCTATGAAAACTGGGCCATGCATGAAGTTTTTGCTGGGCAATTAGCCACTGACTTTACTCAAGAAATCGACCGTACCTCAGCAATCTATAAATTTGACCTGGTGACTCAAATCGTGGATGAATTTAGTGAATTGCAAGGGATTATTGGGGAAATTTATGCTAAAAAAGCGGGAGAAGATCCACAAGTAGCCACAGCAATCCGTGAACACTATTTACCAAGTGGTAACGCGAGTGAGCTTCCCCAAAGCCCACTAGGCTTACTATTCGCTATTAGTGATAAATTAGAATCAATTATTTCCTTCTTTGCTATTGGAAAAATTCCTTCTGGTTCGAACGACCCCTTTGCCTTAAGACGGCAAATGATTGGAATTTTAGCAATTTTAGAAGCTGAACACTTACCTTTAGAATGGCATCAAGCCTTGAAAGAGATCTTTGACCAGGTTTATGATTTTGACCAAGATAAGCAAGTCGAATTGAGTCAGGCCATTATCCAATTCTTATCTGACCGGCTTAAGAATAACCTGGCTGACAAGGAAATTCGCTATGATATTTCTCAAGCCGCTAGGGAAGCTAAATATATCGATGTATTAACCATTATCCAATCTGCTGAATTATTAAATGCTCACAAAGAAGACGAAGACTATAAAGATAATGTCGAAGCATGGCAACGGATCAATAATATTATCTTTAAAGTTAGCCAAGAAGAGGTTGAACTTCCCCTCGTAAATGAAAATTTATTTGAAAGCGATTCGGAAAGTGATCTCTACCAAGCGGTGTCAGATTTAAGACTAGATGAAGGAGTAGAAGAAGCTTATGAGGAAATTACCGCTTTAACGCCAATAATTACTCAATTCTTTGAAGATAACATGGTCTTTACCGATAACCAAGACATCCGCAACAACCGCTTAGCACTCTTAAAGCTAATTGACCAAGCGATCACAAAGCATTATAATGTCCAAGCCTTACAAGCTAAGTAATAATATAAAAAATTTGAAAGGAGGGGGACCATGTCAACATTTTATGATTATGCCAAAATATGGGTTAAAGCCGGAAAGGGAGGCGATGGTTTAGTTGCCTTTCTCCGTGAAAAATACCGTCCTGATGGAGGCCCCGCTGGTGGTGATGGTGGTCGTGGCGGTGATGTGATTTTCAAGGTGGATGAAGGCTTAAGAACCCTGATTGATTTCCGCTACAATCGTCACTTTAAGGCCAAGCCTGGAGAAAATGGAATGACCAAAGGCCGTTATGGACGTGGGGCAGATGACTTAGTCGTCCCAGTGCCTCCTGGAACAACAGTTCGCGACTTTGATACAGGTGACTTGATTGGCGATTTAGTGGAAGACGGTCAGGAGCTCATAGTCGCTAAGGGAGGTCGTGGCGGACGAGGTAATATCAAATTTGCCACTCATAATAATCCTGCCCCAGAAATCGCTGAAAATGGCGAGCCCGGCCAAGAGAGAACCCTGCAGCTGGAATTAAAACTCCTTGCCGATGCCGGTTTAGTCGGTTTTCCATCAGTTGGAAAGTCGACCTTGCTATCTGTTGTCAGTGCAGCAAAGCCTAAGGTAGGGGACTATCATTTCACTACCATTAATCCTAATTTAGGTGTGGTAACGACACGAAACCATGAGGAATTTGTCTTAGCTGACCTCCCCGGATTAATTGAAGGCGCCTCGGAAGGAATTGGCCTTGGCATGCGATTTTTACGTCATATTGAACGAACAAAGGTAATCTTACATGTGGTTGATATGGGCGCTTATGAAAACCGGGATCCTTTTGAGGATTATGTAAAAATTAATAAGGAACTCAGCAGCTACGATGAGGAGCTTATCGCTAGACCGACGATTATTGTTGCTAATAAGATGGACATTCCAGAAGCAGTCTTATACTTAGAAGAATTTAAAGAGAAGTTAAGAACTTACTTTTCAGACAATTATCCTGACTTAAGCGTCCCTGAAATTTATCCTATTTCTGCCTTCACCTATGCGGGGATTAACGATTTAATGGATCATACTGCCCAATTGATCAACGAAGAAACCGAACGAAGAGAAGCTCTTGAAGCAGAAAAAGCGGCAGAAGATCAAAAGGAAAGCGTCAATTACCAAATTGAGGAAGAGGAACCTTACTTCTATCTTAACCGGGATAGTGATGGTACCTTTATCCTTTCCGGTAGACGCATAGAAAAAGATTTCAAGATGGCTAACTTAGAATATGATGAAAGTGCTATGCGCTTTGCTCGTCGCTTGAAAAAACAAGGTGTCGATGAAGCTTTGCGAGAAAAGGGAGCCAAATCAGGCGATATTGTGCGCTTGTTAGACTATGAATTTGAATTTTTAGATTAGGTGAATATTTATGGAGTTAACTTTTTTAGGTACTGGTGCAGGGGTACCCAGCAAGGCCCGCAATGTGTCTTGTACCCTGTTAAAATTATTAGACGAGCGCAATGAAATGTGGATGTTTGATTGTGGGGAAGGCAGTCAACAGCAGTTTCTTAAAACAACTTTGAAACCCAGAAAAGTAACTAAAATATTTATCTCCCATGTCCATGGTGACCATATGTATGGTTTACCCGGCTTTTTAAGTAGTCGAAGCTTCCAAGGTGGAGAAAATGTCCCCTTAACTATTTATGGACCCAAAGGTGTGAAAAAATATGTTCAAACCAGCTTAGGTATTTCCAAAACCCGCCTTACCTATCCAATTTATTACCAGGAATTAGACCAATCTGGGATTGCCTTTAAAGACCAGCAATTTACGGTTAAATATGCGACTTTAGACCATATTGTTCCTAGTTATGGTTTTAGGGTAGAAGAAGCCGATTCAGCAGGCGAATTATTAATTGATAAGGCCCGGGAAGCAGGGGTACCAAATGGTCCGCTCTTAGGCCAATTAAAGGCAGGTTTAACCATTCAATTGGAAGATGGTAGGGAACTTCAAGGAAAAGATTTTCTTGGGCCAGATAAGCGCGGAAAAATTGTCAGCATCTATGGGGATACCCGTTATTGCCAGGCTGGGATTGATTTAGCCCAAAATGCTGATGTCTTGGTCCATGAAGCGACTTTTGAGGCTGGTGAAGAGAAAATGGCTCATGATTATTACCATTCCACTGCTAGCCAGGCCGCCATGGTGGCCAAAAAAGCCGGGGCTAAGCAGCTCTACCTGACCCATATTTCGGCTCGCTATGTGGGGGCAATGGCTAAAGAATTGCAAAAAGGTGCCGAAAAAATATTCCCTGCTAGCCAAGTGGTGAAGGATTTTGATAGCTATGCCATTAAGTAATAAGGGTAAGCAAGGACAGTGGGCCTTGGTTACTGGAGCTTCTAGTGGTATTGGTCGCGCTACTGCAATTGCTTTGGCTAAGGCAGGCTACTCACTCTTACTAACCGCTAGGCACCAGGAACGCTTGAAAGAAAGTAAGCAGCTATGCTTAGAGGCTGGTGCAAAAGCGGTAGATATTTTTCCAGCTGACTTAAATGATTTAGAAACAGTTGACCGTCTTGTCCACTATGCTTTTGAGCGTTATTCTATAAAAATTGTCATCCATAGTGCTGGTTTAGGCTATTTTGAACGGGTGATTCAACAAAGTGATGCCCATACTTTGGAACAGATCAATACCAATTTGATAAGCGCCATCTATCTTTGCCAACGCGTCGCCATTGCAATGCTAGACCAAGACTTAAGTAAGACCTATTTGGTGATATTGGCATCAATTGCCGCGCGCATTCAAACCGCTGGCAATGCTAGCTATGCAGCAAGTAAGGCTGGTTTGTTAGCCTTTGCAAATGGATTAAGACAAGAGTTATGGTCAACGCCTATCCAGGTAATGACTGTATTACCCGGTCCAGTAAAGACCGCCTTTTTTGACCAGGCAGATCCGAGTGGGCAATTTATTCAGGCGGTTGATAGCTTCACGGTTGAAGCAGAAGAAGTTGCCCAAGCGATTTGCCAGGGGATAAAACGAAACAAGATGGAAGTTGTTGTCCCTAATTACTATGCCTACTTAAACAAGATCTTGTCGCTTTCGGTTCCTTTAGGCTATCGTTTGATCCATTGGACCATGGCTCGGATAAAATCGCGTTAAGGACAAGAGACATCAAGATGCTAAAGAAAGGGGTTAGTTATGCTAAAGGCAAATTATGATTGGCAATTAAGAACAAGTTTTGATCAATCTGACCTAGAAAAAGAGCAAGTGATTAAGGAAACTCAATTATCGCCACTCCTAGTCGATTTACTTTTTCAGAGAGGGAAACAAAACACTCAAGAAATTAATGATTTTTTGAGTGAAAAACCTCATTTTCACGATCCCTTTCTACTCCATGATATGCAGAAAGCCATTGATCGTTTAGAAGAAGCTGTTAGAAATAATGAGCTCATATTAATCTATGGCGACTATGATGCCGATGGAATTACCGCAACCACGATTCTCTATGAACTTTTAGAATCTATAGGGGCTAACGTAACGTATTACTTACCAGACCGCTTTGTGGATGGCTATGGTCCCAATAAGGAAGTGTATGCCTACTACATTAAGCAAGGGGTCCAATTAATTTTAACCTGTGATAATGGTGTTGCCGGGCATGAGGCAGTGAAATATGCCGAAGATTCTGGCGTTAATGTCATTATCACTGACCACCATGAAATTGGAAACACTTTACCTAGTGCCTATGCTATTGTTCATCCCAGACACCCTGAGGGAAATTATCCCTTTGATGATTTATGTGGAGCTGGAGTAGCCTTTAAGTTAGCCCAAGCTATGACTGGTGGCTTACCAGTCGAATATTTGGATGTCTGTGCTATTGGAACAATCGCTGATCTGGTTCGTTTAGAGGATGAAAATCGCAGCATTGTTCAGCAAGGCTTAAAGATTATGGCTCATAGTGAAAGAATCGGTCTAATGACTTTAATGAAAAGTCAAAACATTGATCTAAACCATATCGATGAAGAAACTATCGCCTTTAACATAGCTCCACGACTTAATGCCTTAGGTCGCTTAGCTTCGGCTAAACCAGGAGTTGAACTACTCACGAGTTTCGACCCGGATTATTGTCAGGAATTAGTTAATACCATTGAAACGACCAATCAAAAACGACGAGCAATTGTTGACCAGGTTAGTCAGCAAGCGATTCAGACAGTCGAAGACTGGGAAGAATTACCAGAAATTATCATTTTATCTCATTCCAATTGGCATGAGGGGGTTCTAGGTATTGTGGCTAGTCGACTGGTAGAGCGCTATCAGCGGCCTAGTATCATTTTAAATTATAATGCGGAGAAGGCAGAATATAAGGGTTCAGGTCGTTCAGTTGCAGGGATCAACCTCTTCAAGCTTCTCCAAGCTGCAAAGGAATATGCCCCTAAGAGCGGGGGACACGCCATGGCAGCTGGTATGACCATTGCTGAAGACCAATTTGAAGCTTGGAAAGCGGCAATCTATCAGGCAGTTGAGCCCTTCAAAGAGCAATTACAAGGGAAGATTCCTTTAACAATTGACGCCAAGATTACTGCCGATCAATTGACCTTAGAAAATATTCAGGAGCTTAATCGCCTAAAACCATTTGGTACAGCTAATCCCAAGCCTATATTTTTAATCGAAAATGAATCGATTTCAACGCCACAGCAATTAGGAAAAGATAAGAACACCTTAAAATTTTCTTTGACTAAGGAAAATCAACAGCTAGAAGTTATCGGCTTTCAAAAGGGAAATTTGGCTAATTATTTACAGACTGGTCAAATTGTTGATCTGGTTGTCGAAGCATCAATTAATACCTGGCAGGGAAAAAGTCGGCCACAAGCCATTTTACTCGATATGGCTAGCGACCAAAAAATAATCGTTGACTGGCGGAGAGAAAAAAATCCTGACCTTATTTTCTCCCTTTCCCAAAGTTATTATTATTTTGAAAGCAAGTCCTTAATCGCTCAATATAAGGAGCAGATTCCTAGTCAATCTTGTTTAATAGGGGAAGAAGACTTGAAGCAGAGCAGGGAACATTATAGCCAGTTAGTTATTTTTGAACTACCAAAAAATTTGCAAAAGCTAAGAGACTTCGTTCATAATGAGAATATAGAAACGATCTATCTATTTTCATATAGTCCGATATCAGCAAGAAAAATTGGTATGCCCAATCGCGATCAATTTGCTCTGCTTTATCGTTATTTCATTTTCTATAAAGAACTTGATTTGACCGAAAAAAAAGCAGACTTGGCTAGGTATTTAAAGCTACCGCTCCCTCTTCTTAACTTATTGCTAAAAGTTTTAGTTGAAGCAGAGCTTTTAGACCAAGATGGCCAGATTTATCGTATTCGACCAGGGCAGAATAAGATCGATTTAAAAGAGTCAACCAGCCTAAAAAATTGGGCAAGGCAAATCGAAAAAGAAAACTTTCTTTTAAATGAAACCATTGATAATTTAACACGGTATTTTTTCCAGGAGGATAATTTATGAACTTAAAAGACTACATTAAGGATATACCTAATTTCCCTGAGGAAGGCATTATTTTTAGAGATATTACGTCTTTACTCCAGGACCCTGAGGCTTTTCAATATGCAGTTGATAAAATTGCAGATTTTGCTCGTGAAAAATCAGCAGATGTAATCATTGGTCCAGAGGCTAGGGGCTTTATCGTTGGCTGTCCAGTAGCTTATGCTTTAAACAAGGGCTTCGTTCCTGCCCGCAAAAAGAATAAATTACCTCGTGAAAAAGTCAGCATTGAATATGATTTAGAATATGGAAGCAATACTATTGAAATTCATAAAGATGCTATTCAACCTGGGCAAAAAGTCCTCATTGTTGATGATCTCTTGGCCACTGGAGGGACCATTCGTGGCACTAAAAAATTAGTTGAAGAACTTGGTGGGGAAGTCGTTGGCGCTGCCTTTATTATTGAATTAGAAAGCCTTAAAGGTCGTCAACTAATCAATGATTTAGACATTCTGTCCCTCATTAATTATGAATAATGGTATCCAGATACTATAAAGCTTATAATCCAAATAAAACCGCTCTCTAAGTCAGTGTAAATGACTTAAAGAGCGGTTTTTGCTTTAAAAAGTATGTTCGCGGTAAAGGCTAACGACTTTACCTAATATGGTGACGTCATCAAGAATTATTGGCTCTAAACTAGCATTCTCAGGTTGGAGGCGGAAGTGACCGTTTTCTTTGAAGAAACGTTTACAGGTAGCTTCGTCATCATCTGTCATAGCAATAACAATATCACCATTAGATGCCGAACTTTGTTGGCGAACAATGACATAGTCACCATCAAGGATACCGGTTTCGATCATACTTTCTCCGCGAATTTGCAACATGAAATATTCGCCATCTTGACTATTAAGACTTGGTGGGGTGGGGAAATAGCCGTCAACGTCTTCATAAGCATCGATAGGCTGTCCAGCAGTAACCGTACCGATAATAGGAATACCGGGTTGGTCCACGCCTAACATCTTTAAACCTTTATGGGTAATTTCCAAGGCTCTGGGTTTGGTAGAATCTTTGAATAAATAACCACCTGCTTCCAAGCGATTAAGATGTCCGTGAACAGTTGAGGTTGATGCTAATCCTACTTGGTCACATATTTCTCTAACCGTAGGGGGATAGCCCTGATTTTTTACACTATCATAAATGCATTGTAAGACTTGTAGGGGTCTTTCTTTCATATTGTTTCACCGAAACTTTCCATATATATTATCCGAGTCATTTCATTTTTTATCTACTATAAAAATGGTTCAAGCGATTCTCATTCGTGCTTTTATTGTAGCATAGCTCGAAACTTTGTGCAAACGTGCGTTCGTTTTTCTTGCTTGATTAAGCTTGTAAATGGGCATCAGGACTTACAAAGACAGTTTTTTGCTCAAAGTAATTAACAAAGCCAGGTTTAGCTCCATTAGGTTTTTTAACATGCTTGACCTGTGTATAATCTACGGGGACATTGTTGGCCTGCCGGTATTTAGAAAAATAGGCGGCATATGTTGCTGCTTCGATGATCTCCTCATCACTAGGTTGGTCAGTTTCTAATATCACATGGCTGCCTGGAATATCTTTAACGTGAAACCAGTAGTGGTTTTTGTTAGCCCGTCTTGTGGTTAGTTCATCATTTTGCGTATTATTACGGCCAACAAGGACAGTGGTTCCTAAACTTGTTTGATACTGTCTCGGTTTTAAAGGTTTCTTGCGCTTATGGTGATTATGTTTTTGTTGTTTAATATAGCCTTCACGGATAAGTTCTTGACGAATATCTTCTAATTCATTAGGTTCAGCAATTTCAATTTGATCTTGAACGCTTTCTAAATAATCTAATTCTGCTTGGGCAATTTGGCTTTGTTCCTTAATATGCTGTTTTGCCGTATTTAGTTTGCGATAACGTTGGAAATATTTTTGGGCATTTTGGGAAGGTTCTAGTAAAGGATCGAGTGCAATATCGATGAAGTTATTATTAGCGTAATAGTTAGGTAATTGGACACTAGTCATTCCCTTTTCCACTTGAAAGAGGTAAGTGGTCAAAATTTCACCTTTTATTTGATAGTCGTCAGCCTGTTTACTTTTTTCCATATCTTGCTTAAGATTAGCTAATTTACGTTGATTATGCTTAATCCGTTGAGCAACAACCTGGCTAATTTGTTCACTGACCTGATTGACCCGTGAAAAGAGAGCTTTCTTTTCATAGTAGTCGTCGAGGAGCTGGGTAAAAGTTTCGTAACTGGTTTGTGTTCCGCCTAGGCTTTGATAGGGGAAAGCCGTCGCAGTGACCTGACCGTCATTTTGACTCAGGGTTGGTTGGGATTGGTCAAAAGCATTGAGAAAGGCAGTAAAAATCGCACTTTTATCTTGGGATTCAGTCAGTCTCTGAGCTAATTCTATCGCGCTATCTTTGCCAAATCCCATAAAGGTTTTCTGTATTTTTTTAGCGTCAGCCTTAAGGTCATATTCATTGGGGTTAATACTGAAAGGATTGACCTTATCTCCTTGTGGAGGCAGATGGTAAGTAGCTCCTGGTAGGAGGGTACGGAATCGGTTTTGGCTAATATCTATTTTTGTGATGAGGTCGGCAATTTTACCATCCTGATTAAGAACTAGGATATTACTGCGTCTACCCATGACTTCAATAATGAGTTTATAGGGTTCACTAATCCCCAATTCATTTTTGCTTTCAATACTGATAATAATTATGCGGTCGTTTTCATATTGACTGAAATTGATAATCTTTCCTCCATCAATATGTTTACGTAAAAACATACAAAAATTGGGTGGGGTATCTGGCACACTATATTGATGATTAGTAAGCTGAACGCGGGGGGCTTGTGGCGTCGCTGCCAGTAGTAATTTATAATTTTTGCGATTTGACCGAACGGTAAGAAGAATTTCTTGGTCGTAGGGTTGTTGCACCTTTGAGATTCTTCCTCCAGCCAAGCATGCGTTTAATTCTTGTATAAGTCCATGAATAAATAGTCCATCATAAGACATGGAATCACCTACTTTCATAACTTATTATTATAACAAAGAAGCCCAGAAATTGCTAAAAACCTTGATTGTAAGCCTTATCTTTTCGTTTATAACTTAATTATGCTATAATGATGATAAAGTAATGAGAAAGGAATGATTATATGGAATTAAAAGATTATATGAATGTTCTTGAAAATATCGGGGCTTGTGTATTCTCAACAGTAAATGAAGACGGAGAAGCAGATGCACGTTACGCTAATGTTGGTGTAGCGAATGAACATGGAGTATTCTTCATGACTGCTCCTACCACTAACTTCTATAAACAATTAACCAATAATCCTAAGATTGCTATTACTGGTATGTTAAAAGAAGACGGCATTGAAGTGATTCGTTTACAAGGTACTGTTCGTGAAATTGGTAAAGAACATCTTGAAGCAATCTTAAAAGATAACCCATTTGTACAGGATGTTTACCCAGATGAAGAAGAACGTGCAACCGTTCAAGCCTTCCAATTATATGAAGGAGAAGGTTCCTACCAACACCTTCAAAATCACGTTAAAGAAGAATTTTCTTTTGGTGAATAATTAAGAACGTTCGAAAAGACTGTGACCCTATCACAGTCTTTTTTATTGGCTATTATTTTGATAAAAAGAACGTGAAAATTTTTATACTAAATAAGATTGATCGAATTTAAATTATATTTTGCGCTAGAAGCTTATACCAAAGCTCTAGCGCTTTTTTTACCACAAGGAATAAATATTAAAAAATATCTTATAATTCATCTTTGCAAACCTCTACTGCTTTCATTATTGAGTCTTTAGTGACCATTAATAGTATAAAAGACGACAAGCAGGGCTTTGGATCAGCCTGTAAGGCTTTCAGCTGAAATAAGAATACTCCGCTTATATTCATAAGTTGAGGACAAAAGTCTCAGAGTCTTTTTAAAACTAGGTGAAAAATCACAATTTATAAACTTGTGAATAGTATTCCCTGAATTAGAATGTAAGCCTTATAAATTATACGAAATCACATCGAAGGGATAGGCTCTTTACGGTGTATTATTTTTTAAAAATTTTGACATCAAAGACTTATAAAACCGCTTTTAAAAACACCCTAATTGTGTATAATATAATCATAATTTATAAATATATAAAGGAGAATAAAACAAATATGAATAATTATGAAAAAAGACAGCGATTCTCTATCAGAAAATTATCTGTGGGTGTTGGTTCTGTACTAATTGCTACTCTTTTGTTTGCTCAAGGAGGGCCTGTTTATGCGGACGAAATTTCAAATACAGACAATACACCTAGCCACGCTAGAGAGAAAGAAGCTCCGTCTTTAACTGGTGAAAAAAATGAGAACTTACCTGATAAAGTGAGTTTTTATAATGCTGGTGAAGCGCCAGAAAATAAAGACACTAATAAAAATTCTCTAAACAAAGCTGAAAAATCTCAAGAAGTTAAAACAGCAGCACCTACAAATGCTAAAGATCCTATGCCAACCGCAAGTGATGCAAATTTAAAAGTCACGCACTTTGTAAGGGATCCTGAAGTGAAAGATAAAGAATTGAAGTATGATGAAGATCCTATAAAATATAACAAGGTAAGCCCCGCAAAATTACCTGAAACAGTCGGTTTTGTAAAATCAGATGATGCAGATAAACGTGTCACTAATGTTTTCGCCCTGTCAGATCAATCGGGAAATAATGATGCTTATTACATTGCTGTGAACACTCATTTAAAGACAAATGAATATGAAGGAAGTGTTTATGACAAGAATAAGAAACTGATTAATACTTATAAATTAGATAAGAATGGTGAGATACCCCTTCCTCTCTTTGGTCAGGATGCAAACTTCTCTAAGGCCAACTTACCTAAAGTAAAATTCAAAGTGGATGAAAACGGAGAATATTTAGTATTTGACCGTGCCGAAGATTGGAAGCGGACAAATAAATATTCTGCTAAGAGTTTGTATGCAGCTGCAGTTAAGACTGTTATTCCTGATAAATATGAATACCATAACGGTGCCCATGACGAATATAACCAATCATTGCCACATAAGACAAAGGTTCTGGTCAATTATTTAGAAGTTGGAACGAAAAAACAATTAGCCCCTTCTCAAGAATTCCCTGCTTTTGTAGGAGACAGCTACATTACCAATAGTTCGAAAGAGCGTTTTTATAAAGAATTTAATAAAGACGATTATCGTTTGGTCAAAGCATCGAACTATCCTGAAGGTAAAATCAATGGTACTTATTGGGCCGGTAAGGGTTTTTCAATAGTCAATACGATTGTTAATAACGCAGCTAGCGTTTCTAGAACATTTGTTGTTCGTCGTACAGTGGTTAATGATAATGGTGATATTGTCATTGAAATGTGGGATAAGGCTACAGGAGTTAAACTTCCAATCAGAAACTATAAGACGGTTGATGGAAAAGTCGTTGAACTAGTAAACAAAGGAAAAGTACAAGAAAAAGATTACCAAGTATATGTTTCAGAACCAATCGCTTCATCAGTGGCAGGGGTGAAGTCAGATGCTAAGTACATCGGTGTCAATTTCTTATGGAAAGATGACAAAGGAATTCTATCATTCTCGAATGATGGAAAAACTCGTTATAAATTTAACGATATGTCAAAAGGGCAAAGATTATCCTACTGGACTAGTGGCTGGCAACCTGCAGGGAAAGAGATTACTTATTGGTATGAACCGATTAATAAACCTAAGGGCTCTTTCCAAGAACACCATATCTACAGAACCGTTGATAAGAACGGGAATGTGATTTCTGAAGATTCAAAAGAAGACGGCAAGACTACTGAAGGGAAATCAGACGAAACTTACACCACTTCTAAGAAAGACAAGCCTGGTTATAAACTGGTTAAGATTGAAGGTAAAAACGGTGGGAAATTCGCTAAGAATGGTGCTGAAACCAAAGCCAACTACGTGGACAACACCAAACAAGAAGTGACCTATATTTACGAAAGAGTTCAAGAAGAAAAAGGCTCCTTCCAAGAGCACCATATCTACAGAACTGTTGATAAGAACGGAAATGTTATTTCTGAAGATTCCAAAGAAGACGGTAAGACTACCGAAGGAAAATCTGAAGAAACTTACACCACTTCTAAGAAAGACAAGCCTGGATACAAACTGGTTAAAATTGAAGGCAAAAATGGTGGGAAGTTCGCTAAGAATGGTTCCGAAATTAAAGGAAATTATGTTGATAACACCAAACAAGAAGTAACCTATATCTACGAAAGAGTTCAAGAAGAAAAGGGTTCCTTCCAAGAACATCATATCTACAGAACCGTTGATAAGAACGGAAATGTCCTTTCAACCGATGAAGTCACCGATGGTGAAACTTCTGAAGGAAAATCTTCCGACCACTACACCACCTCTAAGAAGGACAAGCCTGGCTATAAACTGGTTAAAGTTGAAGGGAAAAATGGTGGTCAGTTCGATAAAAATGGTGCTGAAACCAAAGCAAACTACGTTGACAACACCAAACAAGAAGTGACCTACATCTATGAAAAAGTTCAAGAAGAAAAAGGCTCTTTCCAAGAACATCATATCTACAGAACCGTTGATAAGAACGGCAATGTGATTTCAACCGATGAGGTTACCGATGGTGAAACCAGTGAAGGGAAATCTGACGAAACTTACACTACTTCTAAGAAAGACAAAGCTGGCTACAAACTCGTTAAGGTTGAAGGGAAAAATGGTGGGAAGTTCGCTAAGAATGGTTCCGAAACCAAAGCAAACTACGTTGACAACACCAAGCAAGAAGTCACCTACATCTACGAAAAAGTCCAAGAAGAAAAAGGTTCCTTCCAAGAACATCATATCTACAGAACCGTTGATAAGAATGGAAATGTGATTTCTGAAGATTCAAAAGAAGACGGTAAGACTACTGAAGGAAAATCCGATGAAACTTACACCACCTCTAAGAAGGACAAGCCTGGCTACAAACTGGTCAAGGTTGAAGGCAAAAATGGTGGCAAGTTCGCTAAGAACGGTGCTGAAACCAAAGCAAACTACGTTGACAACACCAAGCAAGAAGTTACCTACATTTATGAAAAAGTTCAAGAAGAAAAAGGGTCCTTCCAAGAACACCATATCTACAGAACCGTAGATAAGAACGGGAATGTAATCTCTGAAGATTCCAAAGAAGATGGTAAGACTACTGAAGGAAAACCTGACGAAACTTACACTACCTCTAAGAAAGACAAAGCTGGCTATAAATTGGTTAAAGTAGAAGGTAAAAACGGTGGTCAATTCGATAAAAATGGTGCTGAAACCAAAGGTAACTACGTTGACAATACCAAACAGGAAGTAACTTACATCTACGAAAAAGTCCAAGAAGAAAAGGGTTCCTTCCAAGAACATCATATCTATAGAACCGTTGATAAGAACGGGAATGTTATTTCTGAAGATTCTAAAGAAGACGGAAAGACTACTGAAGGGAAATCGGACGAAACTTACACCACTTCGAAGAAAGACAAAGCTGGCTATAAACTAGTTAAGGTAGAAGCTAAAAATGGCGGTCAATTTGATAAGAATGGTGCCGAAACTAAATCCAATTACGTAGGCAATACCAAGCAAGAAGTCACCTATATTTATGAAAAAGTCCAAGAAGAAAAGGGTTCCTTCCAAGAACACCATATCTACAGAACCGTAGATAAGAACGGGAATGTGGTCTCTGAAGATTCCAAAGAAGATGGTAAGACCACTGAAGGAAAATCTTCAGAAAAATACACTACTTCTAAGAAAGACAAGGCTGGCTATAAACTGGTTAAAATTGAAGGTAAGAATGGTGGCAAGTTTAATAAGAACGGTGCCAAAACTAAAGGCAACTACGTTGACAACATTAAACAAGAAGTGACTTATATCTACGAAAGAGTTCAAGAAGAAGCACCAGTTGAGAAGAAAGGCTCCTTCCAAGAACACCATATTTATAGAACTGTTGATAAGAACGGCAATGTGATTTCAGAAGATTCCAAAGAAAATGGTAAGACTACTGAAGGTAAATCAGACGAAACTTACACCACTTCTAAGAAGGATAAAGCTGGCTATAAACTGGTTAGAGTTGAAGCAAAAAATGGTGGCCAATTCGACAAGAATGGTGCTGAAACCAAAGCCAACTATGTTGAAAATACCAAACAAGAAGTGACCTATATCTACGAAAAAGTCCAAGAGGAGCTACCAGTAGAAGAAAAAGGAATCTTCCAAGAACACCATATCTATCAAACAGTTGATGAAGAAGGAAAAGTTGTTTCAATTGATGAGCTAGTAGATATTCCAGAAACTAGTGGAAAATCAACTGAACAATACATCACTTCTAAAAAAGATAAGTCCGGTTACCGCTTAGTGAAAGTGGAAGCTAAGAACGGAGCACACTTTGATAAGGCAGGTAAGAGTACGCAAGGCCAATACATCGAGAATATCAAGCAAGAAGTCACCTATATCTATGTGAAGTTACAGGATATTAAAAAACCTGTTCAAGAACATAATAGCCGCCAAACGAATGATAAGGTTAAGAAAGTAGATTCAGTTGACAAGGTAGTAGAAGTGTTACCAGAAACCAGCAAGAAAATTTCTACTCAGAACACACAAGCTAAGGAAAGTGAAAAAGAAGGAGACGCTTCTTTTGATAATCCAAGTGATTATACTAAATTAGCTACTACACCAACGAATGTTTCCTCTACTCTACCTACGACTGGGTCTATCGGCTCATCTTCACTGACATCAGTTTTTGGGCTAGCTCTTACTCTAGTAGGTGCTAGAGTCTTTAAGAAAAGAAAGATTTAATTTTTTACTTTCCAGATACTTTATTTAATGACTACTTGTACTGAGTAATTCGTTTTAAGTGAAGTTTCAAATAGAAATATTGCTAGTTAAAGCAAGCCCTCCCAACTATACTTCGAATAGTTAGGAGGGTTTTTCTTTACTTTTTATAGCATTTTTACAAGAAGCATAAATTGATATTTAACGTTTACATTTCTTTTCAAGACTCTAAGCTTTGGTATAATGAGGGTATCAAGAAATAGGGGGATAGCCATGAAGCGTATACCTTGGGATCAGTATTTTTTATCACAAGCCTTGGTTTTATCGATGCGGAGCACTTGTGACCGTTTGATGGTGGGAGCTGTGATTGTTAGGGATAATCGTGTCATCGCTGGAGGTTATAATGGCTCTGTCAGTGGGGAGACGCACTGCAATGACGGGGGATGCTACCTAGAAGACGGGCATTGTGTGCGCACGATCCATGCTGAAATGAATGCAATTATTCAGTGCGCTAAATTTGGTGTTTCTACTGAGGGCGCTGAAATCTATGTGACGCACTTTCCTTGCTTGCCTTGTACCAAGCAAATTATTCAAGCTGGAATAAAAAAAGTATCTTATCTCTATGACTATCATAATCATCCTTACGCCCTGGAACTCTACCAAAAAACCGGGGTAACGGTCTGGAAGAGACAGTTAGAAGATGATTTCTTCCATCAACTTCACCAACAAAATTTACTCAATTGTGAGAAGGAAAAACAGAGTAAAGAAAAGAATTCGTTTTCATAATCAGAATTGTCTGACATCTAATTCATTATCTGCTATAATCTTCATATGATTTAATCGTTCTCCATAGGAATAGGTTTTATCAGTTTATATCTATACTCAATAGAAAGTGTGAATGTAATATGAACGCAAAAGAATATCTTCAAGAAACACGTCAATTGTGGGATAAGAAGTATGAACAGGAACCAGAATTTTTACAAGTCCTTCATGAATTTGTAGATAGTGTTGAACCTGTTTTTGAAGAACATCCCGAATATATTGAGGCTAACCTATTACAAATTTTAGCTATTCCAGAACGTATCATTGAGTTTAGAGTGCCTTGGATGGATGATCAAGGTAAGGCTCGAGTTAACACCGCTTTTCGGGTTCAATTTAATTCAGCAATTGGGCCATATAAAGGTGGTCTACGTTTCCATCCAACCGTTAATAAGAGTATTTTAAAATTCTTAGGTTTTGAACAAATCTTTAAAAACAGCTTAACCGGCTTACCTATTGGCGGAGGTAAGGGTGGTTCTGACTTTGATCCTAAGGGCAAATCTGACCAAGAAATTATGCGCTTTTGTCAAAGCTTTATGACTGAATTACAAAAATATATCGGTCCTGATATGGATGTTCCAGCAGGGGATATTGGTGTGGGTGCCCGTGAAGTTGGCTACTTATACGGCCAATATAAACGTCTAAATGGTTTCCAAAATGGTGTGATTACCGGAAAACCTTTAACTTATGGAGGTTCACTCGCTCGTACCCAAGCCACTGGCTATGGGGCAGTTTACTTCTTGAATAATATGTTAGCTGCCAAGGGAGAAGCTATTGAAGGCAAACGGATTATGGTCTCTGGAGCTGGTAATGTGGCTATTTATGCGGCTGAAAAAGCTCAAGAACTTGGGGCTACAGTTGTTACTGTTTCCGATTCCAATGGCTATGTTGTTGATGAAGAAGGCATCGATATAGATTTACTAAAAGACGTCAAGGAAAATAGACGTGAACGGATCAAGGTGTACGCTGAAGAACGACCAAGTGCTACTTATTATGAAGGTGTCGTTTGGGAACACGCTATTGATGTTGATGTGGCGATGCCATGTGCTACGCAAAATGAAGTGAAAAAACCGGGTGCTGAACAAGCCGTTAAGAATGGGGTTAAATATGTTTCTGAAGGTGCCAATATGCCTTTAGATAAAGCTGCAACAGATACCCTTCTTGAAGCCGGTGTATTTGTCGGCCCAGCTAAAGCAGCTAATGCAGGTGGGGTGGCCGTATCAGCCTTAGAAATGTCTCAAAATAGTCAAAGATTATCTTGGACCTTTGAAGAAGTCGACCAAAAATTAAAAGATATCATGGACAATATCTATCAACAAGCGACTTCAGCCGCTGAAAAATACACCAATGACCCTTATAACTTAATTGCAGGAGCAAACATTGCTGGTTTTAGTAAAGTTGCTCAAGCGATGTTATCTCAAGGACTTGTTTAATCCTTTTAAAAAGAGTATATTGTTGAAAAAGAGCGATGTTTAAAATCGCTCTTTTTCGTAATCAAATTATACTGGGCAAAGAGAAAGGGATGAGCAAATGGAGAAAGTTGAAATTGATAAATCTGAAATTATTCAACATTTTCCCAAGCGCCAAGCCAATTCATATAAGGGCGACTACGGCAATATTGTTTTGATCGGAGGCAATCAGTCCATGGGTGGTGCAATTCAGATGGCCGCGATGGCTTGTGTCAATAGTGGGGCAGGACTGACGACTGTCTTTACCGATCCAGTAAACCGGCCTGCCATCCATAGCGTTTTACCTGAAGTGATGGTTAGTGATTGGCGTCGGCAAGATAGCTTGAAGAAGGCCATTGAAAAGGCTGATGTGATTGGCATTGGGCCCGGCTTTGGTCGCGACCATTCACGCTTTAACCAGATTATGTTACTCATTAAACAAGTTATTGCTGACAAAATATTGGTCATTGATGCTGATGCGATTTCTATTCTCAGTCAAAAAGACCAGGGCTTAGACCAATTATCCCAGGCAAAATACCTCGTTTTAACTCCACATTATGGGGAATGGGAACGCTTATCGCATGGTGAAATTCCCTATCACGATAATGAAGGAATTCAATCATTCGTTAACCAATATCAACTAAATTTGGTCCTTAAAGGAGCCCCTAGCCGTTTATATTTTGCTGACCATTCAAACTTTTATCAATTAGCTATCGGCAATCCTGGTATGGCAACTGGTGGAATGGGTGATACCTTGACTGGGATGGTTTGTGGCTTTATGGGCCAATATACAGATCATGAAGCCGCTTTGAAGGCAGCGACCTTTCTCCATAGTTATATTGCAGACCGCATTTACCAAGATCAATATATTGTTCGTCCTAGTCAAATCGCTGATCTCTTACCCAGAGTTATGAAAGAGATGGAGGCAGAACGTGAGTAAAAAACATAAAAAGACCAATGCTATGCGCCTCTTAGACCAAGCCAAGATCCCTTATGAAGAAGCCACCATTCCATATAGAGATGGTAGTTTTCAACCGCAAGCAGGGAAATCGTCCTACAAGACCTTGGTGGCTAGAAGCCATGACCATGAAATCGTTGTATTTGTGATACCACTTGACCAAGAGCTTGACCTTAAGCAATGTGCTCGCGTCATTAATAGTAAGCGAGTTGAATTAGTCCATGTTAAGGAACTATTGGACCTCACCGGCTATATGAGGGGCGGTTGTTCGCCTTTAGGTATGAAGAAAAATTATCGGACTTGGTACAATGACTCTTGTCTTAAGGAAGAGAAAATATTTGTCAGTGCCGGTGAACGAGGCAAACAAATCGGACTGGATCCTAAGGCTCTAATAGAAGTCACTCAGGGAAAGGTCGATCATTTGATTCGTTAGTCGAAAAGATACCACTTTCACTTATAATGTAATCTGCTTTTATGTCATAGTCTTTGCAAGGAATATCTGAGGTCATTAGTTTATCGAAGTAAGGGATAATAGTTATTCCTTTAAAATTAGCCAAGAGGCGGTCATAATAGCCTCCACCGTAACCTAAACGTTGACCCTGGCGGTTACAACTTAAGCAGGGTAAAATGATGAGATCAACCATACTAATGTCAGCTTGGGGACTATTAGCTTGAGGCTCTAAAATACCATATCTACTTTTTTGATAAGTGGTCGATTCATCAATATAGTGCAAATCTAGTGACTTTCCCTGAACTCGGGGAAGAACAACTTGAATTTCTTGCTTAAAACAAAAATTAATCAGTTCTTGGGTATTAAATTCAAAGGGCATACTGGAAAAAAGAAATATACACTTAGCTTGATAAAAAATCGAAAAGTTGACTAATTTATGGCTAATGATTTCATTTGCCCAGTGATAATAAGACTGAGGAAGGGCTTGACGTTTGCTTTTTATTTTTTTGCGTAGACTAGCTTTTGCTTTATCGATTTCATCAGTCATTTCGCTTTGTCTCCTTTTCTTGGTGGGGGAATAATTGCGGGTAACGATAGCATTGAGGGTTACGGGCAGTACAAATCGTCCTGCCAAAGGCAATTAAAGCATGGTGGGCATCCTTCCATTCACTAGCAGGCAGGACCTTAGTAATTCGTTTTTCCACTTCTCTTACCGTAGCATTTGGATCGACAAAGTGATGATGTTTTGCTATGCGACTGATGTGGGTATCGACAGCAAAGGCTGGCTGGTCAAAGCCTAGACTGAGGACGACACTGGCTGTTTTTCTCCCCACACCACTTAGACTTTCTAAATCTTTACGTTGACTGGGAACTTGGCCACTGTACTGGTCAATTAATTGTTGGCCCATTGCATGCAAATAGCGCGCCTTGCTATGATAGAGGCCTAGTTGGTTGATAAAGGGTTCAATATCCAGGGGGCTGGCTTTGGCTAAGTGTTTGGGCGTAGGAAAAGCTTTAAAAAGATCAGGGGTCACTTCATTAACCTTTTTATCGGTGGATTGAGCACTGAGCATCACAGCGACGAGTAATTGGTAAACAGAATTGAAGTTTAAGCTAGGGCCAGCGTCGGGAAAGAGGGCCATAATTTCTTTCAGAACGGATAAAGTTTCTGAATCAGTTAAAAGCAATAAAAACACCTTTTCTATTAAATATAAGTAAATTTTACAAAAAAAGAAGTTGGCAGGGTGGCCAGCTTCTTTTTATTAAGCAGGAATTATTTAGCAATGAAAACATCACAGGCCGCATGGATCATAATATACTCAGAAACAGATCCAATGAGTAAACGATCGAGTACGCCTTTACCAGTCGAACCCATCATAATTAAATCAATTTCATGTTCTTCGGCAAAGTCAAGAATTTCTTTTCTAGGATCTCCAGGGCGGGCTTCAATGCTGATATCTGTAATTCCGGCCTCTTGAGCTTCTTTTTGGTAATTCTTTAATAATTCTTGGTAGGCGCATAATTCATGATCATGGGCTTTTAAATTAAAGTCATCAAAATCATAGCGTAAGAAATCAGCAGCTACACTAAAAATATAGAGTTTAGCTTGATAAATATGAGCATATTCAAGGGCTTGTTCAAAGGCAGCCTTGGCGGGCTCAGAACCATCAATAGGTACCATTATTTTTTGAATACTTTTCTCTGGCATAATTAACCTTCCTTACTAGCGTACAATGAGCACCGAAACAGGGGAGTGACGGACAACGAATTGAGAAACGGAACCCATAAAGAGACGTTCTCTTGCGTTTTTCCCAGTTGCCCCAACAACAATCAATTCAAAGGCAGGATCTTCTTTTAAAAGGTGAATGATTTGTCGCTTAGGCTCGCCTACAAAGACCTCAGCATTGACTTGATCAAAGTCAAATTGATCCTTGGCAAGTTGACGGTAATTATTGAGTAACTCTTGCCGTTGCCCAACGAGGCTGTGAGAATAATCACTTTCTTCACGGTTAGATAAGATATCTTCGTCGATAACAGATACCAAGTACAAATTGGCTTCCTTAGCCTTGGCGATAGTGACCGCTTCAACAAAAGCATCGCGAGCTTGGTCAGAGTCGTCGACAGCAACTAAAATTTTTCTTTTTATTGACATGAATATTCCTCCCTTATATAAACGTTTTCTTTATTATTATTTTAGCAATCTAAACACTTATAATCAATAATAGCCTGAGGCTCTAACTTTGACTAGTAGGAGTAAATTTTCCATGGTAAGATATTTAACAGGTTTATCTATCATTCGATAAAAATACATATATAGGAGGATCAATTGAGTGAAAAAAGAATATCGTCAAAGCCTTAATTTTATCACTGATATTTTATTAGTTGCCATCACAGCCTGGGGGTCTTTTCAAAATGGTTGGTTTAATTTACCTAACTTAGTTTCCTGGATGGGGCTGATTGGAGTTATTGGTTTGGCTAAGAAGTGGCAAGGAAATTTTATTTTTAACGCAATTCAAAATATCTCTGCTGCTATAGTTGCCGGCCGTAATCGGATCTTTGGTGACATGTTTACCAGCATTTATTATTTATTTACCCAAATTTTTGGTTTTCAACAATGGCAACATCATAAAGATGAATCCGGGGAGCTTATTGTAGACGAAAAGACGAATTGGCGTTTAGTAGGCTTCGCTGTTTTAGTGGGGTTCTTTGGTTTGGGAACCGTTTCTTATTTTCTCGGTGGCGTATTTATCTTCTGGGATGCATTTAATAATGCGACAGCTATCATTGCTCAATACATGCAATTGGTGCAAAGAAAGCGGGCCAGCTGGATTTTATGGTTAATCACTAATCTTATCTCCCTTTATATTTTCCTCATGCAGGGGGTACCACAAATGGCCATCATGTATTTCGTCTTTTCACTCAATGCCTGCCGCGGTTTTATTAACTGGAAAAATTAGCCCAGCATAGACAGGGGATTAGACTGTTAAATAGGCAAAATAATCTGTACAATTAAATTACAATAGTTAAAAGAGGGGGATAATGATGAGGAAGGTTATGATAATTGTCAATCCAGGATCTGGAGATAATCAAGGCGAGGAATACGGTAAACGACTAGCTGATTTTCTCAACGGTAAGTTTGATCAAGTCGATATAAAAAAGACTGAAGGAGACAATGACGCCTTGAAGTTTGCCCAGGAAGCCTGTCAAGGCCATTATGATTCTTTATTTACTGTTGGTGGTGATGGAACCATTAATGAAGCGGTCAATGGGCTCGCCGGCCAGGACTACCGACCCACTTTAGGTTTCTTCCCAGCAGGAACTAACAATACTTTTGCCCAATTATTTAATATTTCTGAAGATATTGATCAGTACATCGAAGACTTAGATTTGGAAGAACGCCATAGTTTAGATATTGGCCGCTGTAATGATCAATATTTCAACTACTATGTTTGTTTTGGCAAGTTAATTGAAGCAACCACAGGAACCAGCTCCGAAGAGAAATCACAATTCGGCTCCTTTGCTTACCTGAAGAATATTCTATCAGCTCTACCTAAAGATGATACCCATCCTATTAAAATAGAATCTGATAGCGAAAGTTTTGAGGGCAAAGCCAGTCATGTATTTGTTCTATTAACTAACCAAGTGGGAAACTTGGTCTTCTCTAATGAACAAAGTAATTTACAAGACGGTCAATTTCAAGTGTACATTTTAACTGATGAATCAACCGGGTCAAAATTATCTGCCCTTAAGGATATCCTTTTTGGTCAATTAGAAGATAATGACTCGATCAAAAGCTTTGCCTGTTCCAAGTTAACCATCACGAATTCTGATGATAATGAAACCCAGGTCGATATTGATGGTAACGATGGACCATACCTCCCATGCGAAATTGAATTATTGCCTAAGCACATTAATTTCTATGTTCCTAAGACCCAAGCAGTTCAATAAAGGCTAATTTAAATAAATTTAAGACAATTTAATAAGGCTTTAGTGTATACTAAGGAAAAGTAATAGGAGTCTAGTATGACTCCTATTTTAATTATAAAAAATAAAGGAACATCCTATATTATGAAAGATATTTATAATCGCTATCATAAAATGTTTAAAATAGTATTTTATATTTTACTGATCTTATTTTTCGGCTATCTCATTCAAAATGAGTTACGGTCAATTAATTGGTCCTTGTTTTTTGATTCCTTAGCTGACCTACCTGCCTTTACACGCCTGGCCTTAGTAATCTTTGGATTATTAGGCTTTAGCTTTAACGGGTGGTATGACTATGTTGCTACCCGTAACTACACGGTGACTGCCCATAGCTATAAAATTTTACAAATGGGGTGGATAAGCCAAGCATTTAATGAATTTATCGGCTTAAGTGGCTTTACCGGTGCTGCTCTCAGAAATAATTTTTATCAAAAGCATGGGCTGAAGCCTAAGCAAGCCATACAAATTTCCTTAGAAACTTGGTTTGCCAGTTTTCTAGGCTTAGGCGTCTTATTATTAATCGTCTTATTATCAGGAAAAATTGATGGTTATTCACTATTACTTCCAGTAATTTATTTACTCTACCTGCCTTTGTATTTTTTCTATGATAAATTGCCTTTAGCCAGAAAATTGGGTGAAAAATTTGGCCTAGAAGCTATCACTTGGAAGAAGAAATTTGCTTACCTATCTGCTTCGCTGTGTGACTGGGTTGCTTCTTTTACCTATTTTTATATTGTGATGTTAATTTTTATGCCGCATTTATCACCGATATTCGCCATGATGGTCTACAGCTTCGCTAACGTCGTAGGGATTTTAAGTTTTATTCCTGGAGGTTTGGGGACCTTTGACCTGACGGTATTATTAATGATGCAAAATGCCGGTTATAATCCCGACCAAGTATTAGCAGCCATTGTTATCCTCCGGGTATGTTACTACGTCATTCCCTGGTTATTAGCTTGCTTCTATGTTTTCCATAACTGGTTTACCAGTAAACTATTCGAAGAAGATATGAAGATAAAGGCTTGGGGAAAGTGGATTGTTCGCTTTGTTTCCTTTTTACTCTCAGTCAACGGCTTGGTTTTAATTTCTTCAGTGATTTCACCAGCCGTTCCTGAGCGGATTCATTTGCTTAAATACCTGATTCCCAGATCTTTACAGAGTGTCTCCATTCTTTTGGTCCTTTTAATTGGGTGTACTGCCTTTATTTTATCGTTTGGCCTATTTAAGCGGATCAGAAGGGCATTATGGTTGACACTTATTCTCTTACCCCTAGGAGCCATTGCTTGTATGATTAAGGGCTTAGACTATGAGGAAGCGATCTTCTTACTCCTGTCGACTTATTTACTTTATCAGTCCCGTTTTCTCTTTACTCGTAATCATTTGGCATTAAACCGTAAGAATATTTTACTAAGCTTTTTCGCCTGTGCAGGTCTTTTGTTAATCATCTTTTTAATCACCGGGCACTTTAGACATATGCCTTTCACTCGTCATGTCTATTTATTAAATCCTTTACATATTTTCTTCTATCTGGTGATTGCTAGTTTGTTGACTATTTTAGTGCTATTTAGTCGCAGTGAACGACTGGACTTCCTACCACCTTCCCTAGATGAAATTGATCTTTACGAACAGCTTATCGCTGAATATGGGGGGAGTGAATATAGCCACTTAGTCTATTTGAAAGACAAGATGATCTTTTTTAACACGGAACAAACTGTGGCTATTTTATACCGCCCCTCATCAGATAATTTAATTGCCTTGGGTGACCCTATTGGTAACAGTCAGGATTTTCCTAGCGCCTTAGAAGAATTTTTGGAATATGCTGAACATATGGTTATGGCGGTTGGCTTTTATGAGGTCACCCCGCATTACCTAGATGCCTTTTGTAGTTTAGGCTACGCTACCCTAAAAATAGGGGAGTCAGCGATTATTGATTTAGATGACTTTACTTTTGAAGGGAAGAAGAATAAAAACCGGCGTTCCGTTCGCAATGATATGACCCGGGCCGGCCTCTATTTTGAAGTTTACCAACCTCCTTATAATGATAAATTTATCCATGACTTACGGCAAATTTCTGATCAGTGGCTTAATAAGCGAGAAGAAATGAGCTTTTCCATGGGGGCTTTCTATGAGGACTATCTAGCCAGAGAGCGGATTGCCGTCTTAAGAGATGAGGAGGCGATCTATGCTTTTGCAAGTATTATGCCGATATCGGAAGATATGATTTCAATTGATTTAATGCGTTATATCAGTCATGATGCCGGGGATGTCATGCAGATGCTAATTTTGCAGTTATTGCAATGGGCCAAGGACCTTGGTTACCACCGCTTTGTTTTGGGGATGGCGCCTTTGGCTAATGTAGGAACAAAATCATATGCCAGCCCTCGGGATAAGACCCTACATCTGGTATATGATTTTGGTAATCGTTTTTATGGCTTTAAAGGATTACGTGCCTACAAATCTAAATTCCGTCCTGAGTGGGAAAACCGCTATATTATTTATCCTAATCAGGCCACTTTAATCAAGATTTTAATTAGTTTATTAGATATTACCCACAAGACAAGGGATTAATGTTTATTTTTTAAGGGATTTCGATTACACTAAATAGAAACGACGATAGGAAAGGAAGCGATATCATGTCACAAACCGTTTATACCGTATACTGGGAAAATAAACGTGATGGCGTCCGCAAAGAACACGGGACCTTTGCGAGTGAAGAAGAAGCTTTAGCAGGGATTAAAGCTTGGTGGGAGTTACAAAAGGACAAATATGACAATGTCCAAACTGTTCGCACTAATACCGGAGCCTTAGAAATCCAATACGAAGATGATAATTATGTCTATCGGATTGAGGAGGAACTATTAGATGGCCAGCTGCCTAAAAAATCTTATACTTTAAGGAAAGCTGGTCAAATTGAGGCGGAAAGAAACAAATATGATGTCGATGACGATTATTATCTTTTTGATGAGTTAGCCGAACCTTATCGTGACCGCCTGATTGTAGCTATGAATGACAGCCAAAAAGCTCGCCAATATATTTATAACGAACGCGGACAACTCATCAAAAAATTAGGTCAATAAAATTTTAGTTAAAGGCAAAAGAGAGTCAAATCTCCATAAAAGGAACTTGACTCTCTTTTTTTGACCAGATATGGGTATTGGAAACGCTTTATAACAAAAGGGTTATTGAAAAGGCTTAATTTTATGATTAAACTAGTTAGGGTGTTCTTAATTGTCAATTGATAGAAGGAGGAAAAAAACAATGAAAGAGAAACTTTTTGAAAGTTTGCAACGTTTAGGGAAAACCTTTATGTTACCAATTTCAATTTTACCCTTAGCTGGTTTATTTCTAGGTATATCAGCTTCTTTTACAGGTGAAACATTTGTGAAAATGTATCACTTAGAAAATATTCTTTCGCCGGGAATGCCGCTCCATAGTATTTTAAGCGTTTTAGGAGACTGCGGAGCCGTTGTCTTTGATAACCTAGGTTTATTGTTTGCTATATCCATTGCCTTAGGTTTGGCTAAAAGCGAGAAAGGGGTGGCAGCCTTATCAGCCGTGGTGGGCTACTTTATGATGTACGCCTCACTATCTAGTTCCATCATCCACCTCCGTGGTTTAGAAGAATTGGAAAAAATACCGGGATTGATTACTTCATTACTTGGCTTTGAGCATACCATGAACCTCGGTGTCTTTGGTGGGATTATTATTGGCTGTCTAGTGGCTTGGCTACATAATCGTTATTACAAGATCGAACTCCCTGATGCCTTGTCATTTTTTGCCGGCACTCATTTTGTTCCAATTGTTTCAGCAGTTGCTGGAGTCGTTAGTGGACTTATTTTATCTTTTATCTGGCCGTATTTCGCTGCTGGAATTGCTAATCTCGGTCAGATTATCGCTAATACTGGCCACTTAGGGACCTTCCTTTACGGTTATATTTATCGTGCCTTAATCCCATTTGGATTGCACCATATTTTTTATTTACCATTTTGGCAAACCGCTGTAGGAGGGACTGCTGTCGTTGATGGGACCACTGTTGTGGGCGCCCAAAATATTATTTTTGCCCAATTAAAGGCTGGAGAAGCTATTTCTCCTGATGCAGCAAGATTCTTTGCCTTCCAATTTCCAGAGATGATCTTTGCCTTACCAGCTGCTGCCTACGCCATGTACCGGGCCGCTAGATCAGATAAGAAGACCATGGTCAAGGGGCTATTATTTTCTGCATCCCTAACCTCAATTGTTACGGGGATTACGGAGCCGATTGAATTTACTATTTTATTTGCCTCTCCTTTACTTTATTTTGGGGTGCATTGTGTTCTCTTTGCTTTATCTACTATCTTAGTCCATATTGCCGGAGTAGGGGTTGGACTAACTTTCTCAGGAGGTTTAATTGATTTTATTCTTTACGGCGTCTTGCCAGGCAATGCAAGAACACATTGGATTCCAGTGGTTATTATCGGTATTATTTACGCCATTGTCTATTTCTTCCTCTTCCATTGGATTATAAAGAAATTTGACTTGGATACTCCAGGAAGAAAAGCAGATACTTCATTACATACTAAAGAAGAATTCCGAAACAAAAATGCGCTTAATGGCTTGAGTGAAAATGACCAAAGAGCTTATCAAATTGTTAGCGGTTTGGGTGGTACCGATAACCTTGTCGATGTTGATAATTGTGCCACCCGTCTACGGGTGACGGTCAAAAACGGTGATGAGGTTAATAAGGAAGCCCTACAAGCCACTGGCGCAGCTGGAGTTGTGGTCCGTGGTAATAGTGTCCAAGTCATCTATGGAACTACGGTGTCAACCATTAAGACCCAAGTCACTGAATTCATCGAAAGTGGCCAAGCCCCCAAAACAGCCGCAACAGTCGTGAACGAAAAGCAAGCAGAAGATCTCAAGGAATCAGCTCAAGTCGTTAATAATCAAGCGATTTTAGATGGTATCCCAGTAGAACTTTATGCGGTTGCAGATGGTGAGGTCATTAGCATTGATAAGGTTGAAGATGAGGTCTTTTCTCAAAAGATGATGGGGGACGGCTATGCTATCCAACCTAGTCAAGGCCAAGTGGTCGCGCCAGTAAGTGGGAAAATCTTAAATATCTTTCCAACTAAGCATGCCCTTGGTATCCAAAGTGATGAAGGCCTTGAAATCCTCGTGCACATGGGCTTAGACACGGTTGAACTCAAAGGGGAAGGCTTCACTATTCAGGTTGAAGAAGGACAAAGTGTTAAAGCTGGGGATCCGTTAGCTCAAATGGACCTAGCAAATATCGAAGCTAAAGGAAAAGCTTGTGATATTATGGTTGTCTTAACCAATAGTGATAGAGTTCATAGTCTCGATGTTCTTGATCAAAAACAAGTCACAGCTGGCGAAAAGGTCGGCGAAGCCTTATTAAATAAGGAATAGCATGTTAATTAGTATTACTTAACTAAAGGTTCTAGTAGTGGAACAAATCGTCTACTGCTAGGCCTTTTTATATACTAATCGCTCGGCAGAGTTTCGCTTAAACGTTCCAAACCATTACTTCCTTTATGAATTTACTTAATTATTTTAATAGACGAAACAAGCTTTAGGGTATACTATAAAGAGAAAGTTAGTGCAGTTATTAGGAAAGGGGTTTGACAATGGAAGCAGGTTACCAAAATACAGCAGTCAATCAAAGCTTTTACTTACAAGTGGACGATCAGCATAAATTGTATGTCGAAGACTGTGGAAACACAAAAGGCCAGCCAGTTATTTTTCTACATGGAGGTCCTGGGAGTGAGATTACTCCAAGTTGCCGCTTATTTTTCGATCCTGAAAAATATCATATTATTTTATTTGACCAACGAGGGACTGGAAAGAGTAAGCCTTTTTTATCTACCGAGAATAATACACCTTTTGATAGCGTCCGCGATATGGAATTGATCCGTGAATACTATGGTTATGACAACTGGTTTGTTTTTGGTGGCTCTTACGGGTCGACCTTGGCTTTGGTCTACGCCATTTTACATCCTGAACGGGTGGAACAATTAATACTAAGAGGGATCTTTCTAGGCCGTCAAGAAGAAATCGATTGGTTGTATGAAGGTGGGGCAGCAAAATTTTATCCCGAAGCTTACGAAAAATACCTGTCGTTCTTGAGTGATGAAGAGCAGAAAAATTGCGTCCATGCCTATTACCAAAAAATCCATCAAGGAGATAAAGAAGCTCATCAAGCGGCATGTAGGTATTGGACCAAGTGGGAATCTTCCTTGTTGACCCTACTGCCTCATTTTCCCGAAGAAGACCAACTTAGTCCTAGTGAAGAAGCGACAGCCGTTTTAGAATCGCATTACTTTGAAAATCATATGTTTTTTGAAGAAGATAATTATATTTTAAATAATGTTCACCGCTTTAATGATATCCCGATGGAAATTGTCCAAGGCCGGTATGATGTCATTTGCCCACCAAATTCAGCCCATCAACTCCACCAAGCTTGTCCAAAATCAAATTTACATCTGGTAGAAGCCAGTGGTCATAGCCCATATGATCCTGAAATGTTAAAAACAATCGTTGCTATTATGGACCAATTAGCCCAATAAAAGAAAAAGCACTCCTCAAGATGACTTATTAGGATAAGTGATCCTTGAAGGGTGCTTTTCTATTTAATTAAAAAAGGGATTTGTTAATTTTTCTTCAGCAATGGTAGAAGACTCGTAATGGCCTGGATAAACCAAGGTCTGGTCTGGTAAAGTAAACAATTTTCGGGGAATACTTTGCATAATTGCTTGACTATCTCCACCCGGAAAATCGGTTCGACCGATCGTTCCTTTAAAGAGGGTATCACCAGTCATCATAAAGGGATGGTCGCTGTTATTAAAGAATAAACAAGTACTTCCCTGAGTATGACCTGGTGTATGGATGGGGGTAAAGTCTATACTTCCTATACTTTGCTCCTGGTCATCTTGGTAGTAAGAATCAGCCGCTTGAAAAGTCAAGTGACCTAAACCAATAAAGGGACTCATGTTATACATAGGATCACTTAACCAGGGCGCCTCAGCTTGATTAATATAGAGCGGAATTTGATAATATTGACGGATATCGTCTAGGGCACCGATATGGTCACAATGGCCATGAGTAATTAAGACAGCTAGGGGTTTTAGCTGTAGCTTTTGGATTTCAGAACGAATTTTGTCCGCTGAAGAACCTGGATCAATAATTAAAGCTTCTTTATTTTGCTCGTTATAGACTAGATAGGTATTAGCCTCTAACACCTCAGTAACGACTCGGGATACTTTGAGCATAAGTTGACCTCCTGAATATATACTAAAAATAAAAATAAAGCCATAGTTGCTGGGAATCCAACAGCTATGGCATACAGAAGTGAATGATTAATTAGTCTTCTTGTTGTTCTTTAACGAAATCAAGGAATTGATGGAAGAGCATGTCTAAGAATTTATCTGTCCCTTCATCAGTCATGCGACCGGTTTCGTCAAATTTGTTAGCAGCTTGTCCCATTAAAAATTCTGCACCTGGGAAAACTCTAGCATATAAACCTGGAGAAGTTAAAATGTTACGTAAGTTATCTTGAGCACGAACAGAACCTAGGGTACCTAATGAAGCCCCCACAATCATCACAGGTTTGTTTTGGAAAGGTTTACGAACACTTGATAACCATTCGATAACACTCTTAAGAGCAGCGGTAATAGCGTGGTCATATTCAGCTGTTGAAATAACAACGCCGTCAGCAGCTTCAATTTTGTCAGCTAATTCATTGACCACATCAGGAACATCTTGTCCCATGTAATCTGCGTTAAATAGAGGGATTTCATTAATTTCAGCAACTTCAAATTCAACTTCGTCACCGAATTTATTGGCCATATGTTCAATTAAAAGACGGTTATGAGACTTAGAAGCATTGTTACCAATAATACCGACAATTTTCAATTAAAAAAACTCCTTTCGCTAAGCCAGGGATTTCCTGTTTAACAATTTGATTATTTGATTTATAGCGTGATTAAAAAATTAAACGCTTTCTTAATTATTGTAAAATGAATTTGGCAAAATGTCTACACTATTGAGAAAATAAATAGAATATAATAGTTATGGATTATTTCTTATCTTCAGTCGCTTTTACTGTTATTATAGATATAACCTATATTTTAAAGGAGCTGGTAGAATGCGTTATTTTTATCTCATTTTAGGTTGGACTTCCTTCGCTCTAGGTGCCTTGGGAACCTTTATCCCTGTATTACCAACAACTCCATTCATGCTTTTAGCAGCCTGGGCCTTTGCGCGTAGCTCTAAGCGCTTTGATCAATGGCTGAAAAGTACAAAAATCTACCAATATTATGGAGCAGATTTTGAAGATGGTGGTGGGATTCCATTAAAAAAGAAAGTACAAATTATATTCATTACCTATACCGTGATGGCTATATCCATTTATTTTGTCCCACTTAAGCCTGTCAGATTACTAATTATTGTCATAGGTATAATATTTGGGTTATGGTTATTTTTCAAAATGCCCACCAAAAAAGAGTAAAGGCCTATTTAGCCTTTACTTTTATTCTTCTCATAGTAGCATCGACACTGTCATAATACACTGTTCCAAACTTAGCCAAATGCAGCATTAGTAAATATAACTGATAAAATTCTAAGCGAAACTCATAACCTTCATCCATGGGGTAAAACACTTGGTAACTTTGATAAAAATCATGGGTAAAACCACCAAAGACCATGGAGACCCCAATATCAAACTCCCGATCGCCGTAAAAAGGGGCAGGGTCAAAGATAGCTGGTCGACCATCGCTTAAAAACATAAAATTACCTGACCATAAGTCGCCATGTAGGAGGGAAGGGTGACTTTTATGCTGGCTCAAGCTATCTATAATGATGGCGCGAATTTCTTGGTAGGCATCACTTTCGGCCTTTTGCCATAGTTGGTGGTCCATCAGATAATCATGGAGGGGATCTAGCCTTTGTTTAATGAAAAAGTCAGACCAAGAGGCATTCCAAGCGTTTGAGAAGGTTAAGCTGGCCCCTTGATAATCCAGGTCAAAGCCAAATTGACCATTATCGCTGTGGACATGGTGTAAGTTACTGATTAATTCAGCCAAACGCTTTTGGTCTCCTGAAAAGCCTTCATCAAGATAAGATAAGAGAAGATAGGCGTCACCATTAATCTCCCCCTGACTGATCACTTTTGGCGCGGTGATACTCGCCTTTTCAAAGGCCTTAAGACCAGCAACCTCACTGTCATAAAAGGAAGCCGGTGTATTCTTTTGAACCAGGAGAAAATAAGGGCCTTTATTACTGTCGATGCGATAAGCATCGTTGACGTCTCCACCTGAAACGGGATGGAGCTTTTGAATGTCCTTCACTGGTAATTGACTGATC
This sequence comes from Aerococcus sp. Group 2, assembly GCF_905125285.1. Lineage (NCBI taxonomy): Bacteria > Bacillati > Bacillota > Bacilli > Lactobacillales > Aerococcaceae > Aerococcus > Aerococcus sp. Group 2. The sequence goes on from NZ_CAJHPA010000001.1 coordinate 267,603, forward strand.
CATTGACGGTTAATATTCGTCATTAATAGGACTCCTTTCGCTATATTTTATTCATAAATTAATCGATACTCTATATGATATTTAAGCGTGCTACTTGCTTTCATTTTTAGCAGCTAGTACCTTTTTATAGACCTCAAGAACGCCTTGATCATTGTTGCTTTGGCTGGTTGTATAGCTGGCGTAAGATTTGACCTGGTCAGTTGCGTTCTTCATGGCAAAGGAATGAGGGGTTAAGGAGAGCATTTCGGTATCGTTCCCACTATCACCAATAACGACTAATTCACGCGGAGAATAATTAAGTTTTTCCAGTAATTTTTCTAAACCGTGCCCCTTTGATTGGTCTTCCATAGTGATATCAATCCACTTTGCGCCACTAGGCATCACGGTGTAAGAGCCGGAAATTTGCTCTTGATACTCTTGGAGGTAGTCTTTATTGTCATAGTCAGGGAAGTAAGCAGTTACTTTATTCACTTCAGCTTCTACTTGACTTAAATCCTCAACAAATTCAATCTTTACATAGTCGCTAAAATCATCGTAGTAAGGTTTTGCTTGGTAATCAAAATAAGCCTTATCATTAGCTATTAAAGCGGGAATTCCTTTAGAAGCCTCTTTAATTAAACGAACTAATTTCCTATAACCAGCCTTGGGAATGGTTGAATTATAAACGGTCTCTTCCTGATAGCTGACGAAGGTCCCACCAGAGCAGACTAAGGCCATTTCTTTCATCCGGTCTTTAAAGACTGCTTCTAGAGCATAATAGGGTTTACCCGAAGCAATCCCGAAAATAACCCCTTGGGCCTGCAAGTCGTCCATATAGGAACCAAGTTGCTTAGGCAATTCACCTTGGTCATTTAAGAGGGTTCCATCCATATCACTAGCCATTAATTTGATTTCTTTAAAGCTTTCAGTCATAATTTTTCCTTTCTTTTGCTTTCACTTAGATATTTATTTATCTTAACTCTAGCACACAATGCCCTTAAAAAATATGTTTAGCCACTTTAAGTTAACTTCGCTAAACACATCAATAGGAATAAGCTGGGCTTTTAGCTATAATATCCCATAGAGATTAAAGAAGAAAGAGGTTTTGAAATGGCCGATCGTACACCAGGACTAACTTATCAAGCCGTTTATAAAGGAATGAGATTACTATTAAAAGCTGAATCAGATATTGTAGTAGATATTGTTGGACACGGCGGGATCGGTAAGACGCAACTGGTACAAAATTTAGCCCGAGACTTGGGCTATGGGTTTTATGAAATGACCTGTTCCTTACTGCAACCAGGTGACTTAACCATGCCCATCCCCAAAGCGGACCGCATTGAATATTATCTCAACCCCCAAATTCAAGGGGCAGTGGATGAAGCCAAGGCAAACCCTGACCATAAGGTGATCTTATTCTTAGATGAATTTAACCGTCCCATTGCCATGGTTCAAAGCGAACTCATGAACTTGGTATTACAACGTCATCTAATGGGAATTCACTTACCCGATAATGTCATTATTATTACCGCAGAGAACCCTTCTAGTGATACAGAAGGTTTTGAAGGGAACGCTTATGCAACGAGTGCACGTGATTTAGCTATTAATGACCGGACCATGCGCATTCGGATGGGAGCTAATTTAGACCATTGGATTGAGAGCTTTGCTGACCAAGAGAATGAGTCAGGCCAGACTAACATCCATCCCCTAGTCAGGGACTATCTTCAAGCCGAAGGGCGTCAATATTTCATTGTTATTGATGAAACACGTGATAAGAACCCAACTCCTCGTGCATATGAACGTTTATCCCACTTGCTTTATGATTATGAAGCCATGGGGATTGATCCGACACAAATTAAAGATGATGACTTACTCGCCTTCTTAGTTGAAGGGATCGACGGCTGTATTGGTGAAGAGGCCGGACAGGTCTTCTTGTCTTATCTAGAAAATCACCAAGGGGACTATATTAGTCCTAAAGAAATTATTGATTTAGATAGTGCGAACTTACCTGAATCAATCAAAGAACGCTTTTTAAAGATGCCTGCAATTAGGAAGAAAAGAATTATTCAAGACTTAACGCAATCGCTATTGGATCATAAGGAGATCATCAAGGACCAGGATTTGCTTAGCCGCTATGTTGATCTATTTTTACTCGCTGACCCTGACTTAATCTATTCCTTAGTCACTCGCCTAATGCAAGCTGAAGCAGGGACTGCTTTAGAAGAGTTGAGGACAGCCTTAAGTGAAGATGAACGATTTATTGACAAATCCTATGCCATTACCATGGCCAGTGGTTCTGACTTAGAAGATAAGGACTAATATTTCCGGGACTAGAAAAGGAATAAAAGAGGTGAGAGCGATGAATCGAATGCAGAGCCAACCTATTCAGGAAGAAAAGGTAGATAAAAGCCATAAGACGGATCTTTTTTATGATGATATCAATCAGCTCTTTCGTGAACTAAATTATGCCTTCATCATCTATATGAATTTCGGATGGTCGGAGGACTATGATAAATTTTCTCAGTTAATGGATGAATTTATTGGTCTTTTATGTGCTAAACTCATGGCAAATCGTTCTTATCAGGGCGCTGGAGACGTTCTTTTTGCTGGAGTTTTATACCAGATGGACCGCAGGATGTCTGAAGACCTGGCAAAGCCTTTGAATGTCAGTGTTGAGGGAACTAGCTTAACCCTATCAGTCAATCCGGTCTTGTTTTTCATGTACTATCAGGGCCCGAAGCAAATGTTAGCTGGCATCCGTCAAATTTGTTACCATATTATTTTTAATCATTTGACTGACTATGACTGGGCCTTCCTCAATGAAGAAGATGGCAAAATGATGAGCGTGGCCATGGATACTGAAGTTAATCAATATATCGATGACCTCCCAGACCACGCAGCTAGTCTTGAAGGCATGAAGAATTTGCTGTCTAAAAACTCCCTTAACGAGAAACAGGGTTCTTTATATTACTACCAAGAGCTGAAAGCTGCTCACGATGACCCCAAACACCATAGCCATGATCGGGTATGGTCAACCTTTGAGAAGATGAAGGGCAGTGGGGATATGAATGATACCTATAGTCAACTCAGTAAAAATTTTGACCCTGAAAAAGCTCGGGAATTGCGGATAGAATCAGCAGAACAATTAAATGATGAAATGAAGAAAAATCATTCCATGCAACCTGTAATTCCCCAGAGTAAGAATAATGACTTACACCGAAAAATTATTAACGGCATTGTACGTAAGGCTTATGAAAATATGGATGAAGAAATGCGCCAACACCTCAGCGGTAATATTAAAGAAAAAGTTCAAGTTCTCTTTAAGCAACGTTCTCTGAACTGGAAGGACATTATCATGCGCGGTTTGGGTCAAGCACCAATTCCTTATCGCTATTCCAAAAACCGGGTCAATCGCCGCCAACCTTATCGGATCGACCTACCGGGAAGGACTTTAGACACTGCTGCCCAATTAGTGGCCTTCATTGATACCAGTGCTTCGCAAAATGCTGAGGCCTTAGCCTACAGCTTAGCAGAGCTTGCTAATATTAATAAAACTTTAGGGACTGATATTTGGGTGGTCCAAGTAGATACCCAGGTGGTCGGTGTTAATAAACTGGATCAAAGTAATGTCGACCAGTTCCAATTTGAGGGTCGGGGAGGAACCAGTTTTGCACCAGCCTTTGAATGGTTACACGAAAATGGTTTTAATGATAGAAATTCAGTATCTGTCTATTTTACTGATGGTTACGGCGATGACGGTTTTGAGCGTTACGGTTATCAGAACATGTACTGGGTGCTGACAACAGCAGATCCTAAGGACCCTTCACCATTATCTACCGATAGCGGAGGAAAATTATTATACTTACGCCAAGATGAAAAATATAATCACCGGATAATTAAGCAAGGGCATTAACGCTAGGTATATAGGCATAAAGGAGAGAAGGAACTTTGACATTAGGGTCAAGTAAAAAAAAGCAAGTCATCTTAAAAAGTCAATTCGGTCAATATCTGGAACTTGTAAAAACTATTACTTATGATGAGCTAGCGCAGGCAGGGATTAGTATTGCTTTCAATTTTAAAGGGATTACCGATGAAATTGCCTTCTACATGGTCATTCATGGCTATTTAGCTGCATTTGATAGTGACCGGCAAAAGGAAACCTTGATACGGCAAGCCAATAATTATCGCCTTAATAATGATGTTGCTGTAGAAGATCTGGACCGATTCCTCGAAGTGGTGTGGGATGATTACCAAGTTCGTATGGAAGCAAGCAGGGATAGTGCAAATAAGCCAGATAACAATATTATTGCCCGGCACGGTAACAATCAAAAACTTTGGAATCACTTTATGGCAGAAAATATCCCTGAACTGGAAAATAAACGCCAGCGCTATCTTTCCAGTCAAGAGTGGTAATAAAGCATATTATTTGTTCTTTATCAAATAAAAATGATATGATAAGAATAGTTAAAGAGGAAAGGAGTTTTGCATATGTCAGATGAAAAAGTTGTTGTTAACATGCTTAATCAAAAAGGTGAAGATTCAGGTACCGCTACTTTTGAAGAAGGCGACGGTAAGGTAAAAGCTACTGTGGATTTTCACGGTTTACCAGAAGGTGAATTTGCAATGCACATTCACGAATATGGTGCTGCATCTCCAGAAGAAGAATTTGCTGATGCAAAAAGTCACTTCAACCCAACAGGTGTTGACCATGGTAAAAAATCAGAAAATGGTCCTCACTTAGGTGACTTACCAAACATTGAAGTTCCAGCTAGTGGTGACTTTAAAGGGGTCTACGAAATTGAAGGCCTTTCTCTAAAAGAGGATGCTAAATATTCCCTTCATAATGAAGGTAACGGGACAGCCCTAATTGTTCACACTGGTGCAGATGACTATATTTCCCAACCTACAGGGGATGCTGGTGGTCGTCAATTAGGTGGCGTAATCTTCCCAGCTAAATAAGCGATTAAGTAGGTTATAGACACTGTGAGCTCATGGTTAGGCCATGAGCTCTTTTTTTATTTTTAGCTAGATTTTATTCATTTTAAACTATTTTTTATGTAAGAATATCTAACCAATTTTTTCTTTTTATGGTATTATTAAAAAAATAAACGATTTTGAATAAGAATTTGTAACATAATAAAGGAGGCATTCTTATGCTGTTTACGGATGAGGAAAAATTACAAATTTTACGCGACGTATTAGCAATTGAAAGTGAAAATGATCAAGAGGCAGAGGTCGCTGAATATTTTAGCCGCTTACTGGCTAAATATGGTATTGAGAGCGAGATTATTGAATACCAATCTGGGCGTTCTTCACTTATTGCCAATATCTATGGTAGTGAAGATGGAGAAGGAAAGGTCTTAGTCTATTCAGGGCATTTCGATGTCGTATCTGCAGGCGACCCTAGTGACTGGACCTATCCGCCTTTTGCTGGAGAGATTCATGATGGAAAAATCTATGGCAGGGGGACTTCAGATATGAAGTCTGGTTTGGTTGACTTGGTTTTGGCTGCCATTGAATTAAAGGAAGCCGGCGCCAATTTTAAAGGTTGCCTACGCTTAGCTCTGACGGTTGGCGAAGAGATTGGCATGTATGGGTCCAAACAATTAGTCGAAGCAGGGTATTTAGATGATGCCGATGGCTTTTTAATTGCAGAACCCTCAGGCAGTGAGTCAGTGGTATATGCTCATAAAGGTTCTATCCAATATGAAATTATTGCCCATGGGAAAACTGTTCACTCTTCCATGCCAGAAGTGGGCATTGATGCCTTGCAGTTAATGGTTGATTATATCAACTTAAGTAATCAACGTTTTGATGAAAGCTTTAATACTGAATCCGCTTATAATGCTGACCTAGGGAAGACCTTAAATGTCAATACAGTGATCGAGGGCGGAACCCAGATCAATAGTGTGGCTGGTTTAGTAAAAATGAAAGCCAATACCCGGACAGTTCCTGAAGCGGGCAATGATTTAGTTTTATCGATAATTAATGACTGTATCGAAGAGTTAAATGCTAAGAGTGAGGGGTATTTAGAATTAAATCTTCTTCAAAACAATCCACCAGCAACCTCAACAGAAGATAATGATTTAATTAAAGCCATCCAATCCAGTGTCAGTCATGAATTAGAGCTGACCGTTACCGGTGGAGCAACAGATGCTTCTAATTTCGGTCAAATTGGTGAAGACTATGATTTAGCGGTTTATGGGCCAGGAGAACCCTCAGTCGCTCACCAAGAAAATGAATATGTCTGCTTAGATAAATTTTTAGCTTTCGTCGATATCTATAAAGAAACAGCCCTAAACTACCTTAAATAAATACCTATCCTAGCGAAATGAAAGAGGACTGCCTATGAACGAAGAAGTTCACTACTTAGAAATTGCAAATAGCTCGATCGTTTTCATCTTGTGTGCCATTGTCATTTTAATTGTGAGCGTTCAAGCGATCTTGTTTATCAAGAAAGCCTATAATCGAGGTCTGGAATTGGGAATGACCAAGAAAACTTTAAAAAGAGCGATGACAAATAGTGCCATGCTGTCTGTAGTTCCTTCCCTGCCTATTATCGTGATGATGCTAGCCTTATCTGTGCCTTTAGGAAAATACTTTCCTTGGCTTCGTCTATCGATTGTTGGTTCAGCTGGCTATGAGGGAATGGCGGCTAATATTGCTGCCCAAAGTCAAGGACTTACCGATATTTCAGACCCTAACTTAACAGCAGAGGTCTTCATTATTATTATGTTTGTGATGACTATTGGGATCATATGGGGGATACTATTTAACATCCTCTTTATGGGTAAGCTAGACCAAGTCTCCCAAAAAGCTAAGGAAGAAAGCCATAATACGAACATAGTTGCTTTAGTATCAGGCGCTTTATTTACGGCAATGTTGATTACCTTATCGACACCTTATGTATTTAATACGGAAAATATCTCATCCCTAGTAGCTTTCTTAGCCGCCGGACTGACTACTTTAATCATCGATTTCTTAGCTAAGCGTTTTGGCTGGACTAGCCTAAAAGATTATTCCCTCCCCGTTGCTCTAATAGTAGGGATGGGAGCCGTCATCCTGCAAGCACAAATATTTTAAGGAGTTTAGCCTATGAATGATAAAAAAATACGCACTTCAAAAGAATTTTCTCAAGAAATCAATCGACTAGGCAAGATCACCAGTATAATTGCCTTGATTGCCATGTTTATGGTACCGATAGGGACGGCTTATTGGTATGGAGTCGGTTTATCCTTTACTAAGGCTTTAGCGGCTGGGAGTAGTCTAATCGCTATTTTTCTACCCATGGCTGTGGTAGAGAACTTGTCCTTTTATCCCATTTTTGGTTCTGGAGCCATGTATTTGAGTTCCATTACCGGAAATATTACTAACATGAAGATGCCAGTGACAGTAGCCGGGCAAAAAATTGCTGGGGTCAGTCAAGGAACCGAAAAGGGGGATGTGATTGCCATCATTTGTGTAGGGATCTCTTCACTGGTGACTATTGTGGTTTTAGCTGCTGGGGTATTTTTAATTGGATCCTGGCTAGTGCCTATCTTAAACCATCCTGTCCTTAAACCAGGTTTTGACCATATTACGCCAGCTCTTTTTGGTGCCATAACAGTCCCTCAGTTACTGAATAATAAGAAGATAGCCATTGCCCCTTTAATTTTTACGGCAGCTTTATTTTTATTTTTAGGTCCTGCAGCCTATAGTCAATATCAATCTTATATCTTAATTTCTGCCATGGTAATTTCATTTGCAGTTGCTTACTTTTTAGATAAGAATAAGCAATCATAAGCTGATGTGTTTTTATCATCCTCTTGGTATTGAGACCAAGCATTACCAATAGATATCAAAAATATATCTGATAAGATAGGGTGTAACGATCACTAACCAAATTTTAGTTAATGACCTGTTGATTTATCAAGCTTTTAACCAATCAATAGTGATCGATCTTCCGGTCCATCTTTCTAGAATGATGATAAAGTGATTTGCCTTTAGGATAAAGACTTGCTATGCTATAAAACAAATAAATAAATTAACTGTGATGAGAAGAGTAACTTATTCAAAGCGTTTACAGAAAATTAGTAGGGATGAGAGCTAATAACGATTGAATCAGTGAAGATGAACTCGGAGGTTTTAGAAGGTGTTGGCTTTCTAAACGGTAGCAACCGTTACTTTGCAGCAATTGATAAAGATTGTATGAGTGACTCCTTTAGCAATAGAGGAGTAATCAGGGTGGTACCACGGTTATCCCGTCCCTAGGAAAGGTTATTGTTCCAGGGATGGGATTTTTTTATGACATTAATTAAAAATTAAAGGAGTGCTAATTATGCCAGAATTTACTCAGTTAAAACAATCACCATTTCGTTATGATCATGTGGGGTCTTTTCTACGTCCCCAAGAGCTCATTGATGCAAGAGCGAAATTTGAAAACGGAGAAATTGAATATTCAGAACTTAAAACTTTAGAAGACCGAGCGATTATTGACCTGATCAAAAAAGAAGAAGCCGTTGGTTTAAAGACCATCACGGATGGTGAATTTCGCCGTAAAAGTTGGCATTTTGACTTCTTCTGGGGACTCAATGGCGTTGACCGTGTTGAAGTAGAAGCGGGAACTCAATTCTCCGGAGAACAAGTCTTTGCCGTGACCAGCCGAATTGTTGATAAAATAACTGGTGATAACCATCCCTTTGTGGATCATTTCAAATTTACCCAATCGCATGCTTCTGATCATGTTGACGTTAAGCAAACCATTCCAGCGCCAGCTCAATTCTTGCAAGAGGTTTTACGTGACTTTAATAAGGAATATACTCAGGGGATATATAGCCAATTAGACGACTTATTAGCTGATATTACCCAAGCCTATAGCCAAGTCATTGAAGACCTCTATCAAGCAGGCTGTCGGACTGTTCAATTTGATGACTGTACTTGGGGACGTTTAGCTGGGGGTAAAGATTACGATGGTAGTGAATATAGCCAAGGGAAAATCGAAGAATTAAAAGCCCTTTATGTCCGCGTCAATAATGCAGTTATCGCAAATAAACCTTCCGATTTAAGGATAAATACCCATGTCTGCAGGGGAAATTTCCGCTCAACTTGGTTTGCTTCAGGAGGCTATGACACCGTACAAAGTCCCTTATTTGATCAAGAAAATGTCCATGCCTACTTCCTAGAGTATGACTCTGAGCGGGCGGGAACTTTTGAACCTCTAAAGACTGTATCTGATGACAAGCATGTCGTCTTAGGCTTAGTCACAACAAAGTCAGCTGAATTAGAAAGCAAAGACGACCTAATCGTCCGGATTAAAGAAGCCAGTCAATATGTTCCCTTAGATCATTTAAGTATTAGCCCTCAATGTGGCTTTTCTTCCAATGAAATTGGCAATAAGATCAGTGAAGAAGAACAATGGAAGAAAATAAAATTATTAATCGAAGTAGCAAAAGAAGTATGGGGCGAAGATGCCTAAGTAGCCGCTCACAAAAATTTACTAATCTTAGCAATTACAACAACGCTTAAGAAGCTGAAATTGATTGAAAAGTTGAAAGGGGTAATTGATTTACCACAGAAGAACTTTTTAGTCAATTTCAGCTTTTTGGATTATAAAGGTATTTATCTAATAGAATTGTATTCTTTTTATTTTATTGATATATTAAAACTATGAAAAATATTCACAGGAATAATAATTCAAAAAGAAGGAGATTCTATGATTGAATTTGATCAGGTTGAGAAAATTTATCCTGGCAATGTCCAGGCCTTGAAGAAATCGTCCCTAACGATTAATGATGGTGAGTTTGTTTGTTTTATCGGACGATCGGGTAGTGGGAAAACTACTGCACTCCGTATGATAAACCGGATGCATGACCCCAGTTCTGGGGCCATATTAATTAATGGACAAAAGACTACCGACCTTAATCCCGTTGATTTGAGACGTAAAATTGGTTATGTCATCCAACAAATTGGACTCATGCCCCACATGACGATTTACGATAACATTGTTACCGTACCACGCTTACTCAAAGTAGACGAAGAAGAATGCAAAAGAATCGCCCATCGCTTATTAAAGCGGGTGGAATTACCGGAAGACTTCCTTGACCGCTATCCTTCTGAACTATCAGGAGGACAGCAACAGCGGGTTGGGGTTATCCGCGCATTAGCTGCGAATCCAGAAATTGTTTTAATGGATGAACCCTTTGGAGCTTTGGACCCCATTACTAGGGATTCCTTACAAGAACTCGTTAAGGATTTACAAAGAGAATATGGGTCAACCTTTGTTTTTGTGACTCATGATATGGATGAGGCATTGGCTTTAGCTGACCGAATTGCTATTTGGCGGGATGGCGATTTGGTTCAATATGATACTCCAGATAATATTATTCAAAATCCAGCAGATGACTATGTCCGCGATTTCTTGGGTGAGGACCGTCTCATGCAGGCTCGGGCCAATATCATCACGGTTAAGGAAATTATGAACACAAATCCCTTAACCATTAGTTTGGGCAAATCGATTAGCGATGCTATTCGGGTTATGCGTAATAACCGTGTCGATTCGTTATTTGTGATTGATGATTATCGCCATCTAATGGGACGGATTAGCCTGGAAACCATTACCCATGAACAATCCCGTGATACTTCTGTCAGTGCGGTAATGGACCAAAGGACTTATCCAGTCCAAGAGGATGACTTGGTACAAGATACCATGCAACGTATCCTAAAAGGGGCTTTGCCTAATATTCCAGTTGTCAATAGTGACCGGCAATTAACCGGTATTGTCACCCGCAGTGCTTTAGTTAACTTTGTTTATGATAGTGTCTGGGGCGATGATAGTGAAGAAGATAATTCAGAAGAAACAGTCACCAGTCAAGAAGAGGGGACTGAATGAGTATGATAGAATTTTTACAACAAGAAGGCGATGAAATTTTAAGACTTTTAGGCCAGCACATTAGTATTTCACTCATTTCCTTAGCTTTGGGAATCGCCGTTGCTATTCCTTTGGGGATCTTTCTATCTCAACATCAAAAATATGCCGGTGGTTTTATTAGTTTAGTAAGTATCTTACAAACCATTCCCACAATGGCACTTTTAGCCTTAATGATCCCTTTCTTTGGTGTGGGAAGGACGCCATCGATTATTGCCTTATTTCTCTATTCCTTACTACCCATCCTTAGAAATACTTATTTAGGAATGACTTCGGTTAGCTCTGATCTTTTAGATGCAGGTAAGGGCATGGGGTTGACCCCTTGGCAATTAATTTGGAAGGTACAGCTTCCCTTAGCTACACCCGTAATTATGGCTGGGGTGCGTTTATCAGCGGTCTATGTGATTGCCTGGACCACGCTAGCTGCCTATATCGGTGGTGGGGGCTTAGGAGAGATGATCTTTAATGGTCTCAACCTCTTTAGAGCAGATCTAATCTTTGGCGGAACTATCCCAGTAACCATACTCGCCTTAGTGGTTGACTTTATCATGGGGAAAGTTGAACAATGGTCCTCACCTCAAATGTCATCAAAAGAGGAGGCGGCTTAAGCATGAAACGTATTATTAAAAGTATTCTCGCTCTGATCAGTGTCGTCTTATTGTCTAGTTGTTCCTTACCCGGTTTATCTAATGCTGCTGATTCGGATACCATAACCATTGCCAGTCTAGGAAGTACAGAAGCTGAAATCATGGGCTTCATCGTAGAAGGCATGGTAGAACACTATATACCGATTGATGCCAATCGAATTACTAACCTAGGATCCTCATCAATGAACCATGCAGCCCTCCAAACCGGAGATGCGAACGTGGCCTCAGTCCGTTATACAGGGACCAGCTTGACTGGTGAATTAGGACAAGAACCTATTACAGATCCTCAAGTCGCTTTAGAAAAGGTCGTTAAAGGTTTTGAAGAAGAATTTGACCAAACCTGGTATCCTACTTATGGCTTTGCCAACACCTATGCCTTTATGGTAAGGCGAGAAGATGCGGAGGAACTAGGTCTTGAAAAGGTCAGCGATTTAGAACAATATGCCGATACCTTTAAGGTGGGAGTCGATAACTCCTGGCTCGAACGCGAAGGGGACGGCTATGATGGCTTTGTCCAAACTTACGGTTTTGACTTTGATAATCTTTACCCAATGGCTATCGGTTTGGTTTATACAGCTATAGCAAATGGAGAAATTGATGTTGCCTTAGGCTATTCAACCGATGGAAGAATTATCTCTGAAGATCTTAAGGTCTTAGAAGATGACAGACACCTATTCCCTCCTTATGACGCTAGTCCTGTCGCTACAAATGAGATCCGTGCTAGGTATCCCGATCTTGATAAGGTCATGGCCAAACTTGCAGGAGCCATCAGTAACGAAGAAATGCAACGGCTAAACTTTACCGCTGATAATTACTTATTAGAACCAAGTACAGTCGCTAAGGAATGGCTACTACGTCATAATTATTTTGAAGACAAAGAACCTTACTTGGAACCAGTCAGAAAAAAGGAGGTTGAATAGGACATGGCTGATATTACGGATTTAAGTGTATGGCAACAATTACTCTATTATTATTCAGAAAATAGTTCTTATGTCATTAGTCAATTCTTTCAACAAATGCTAATGGCCTTATACGGCACTATATTTGCCTGTTTATTGGCTATCCCCCTAGGCTTTTATATTGCTAGACGGGAAAAACTGGCCAATGTTGTGATTAGTATCGCTAATATTATTCAAACCGTTCCAGCTTTGGCCTTACTATCTGTATTGATGCTTTACTTAGGGCTAGGGTCAAATCTGGTAGTTTTAACCGTTTTCCTCTATTCTTTATTGCCGATTTTGCGCAATACCTATACTGGAGTTAGAAATATCGATGCCGGCATCATTGATGTTGGTAAGGGCATGGGAATGACTAAGATGCAAGTGATTCTGAAAGTTGAATTTCCCTTAGCCTTCCCGGTCATTTTAGGGGGTATTCGCAATGCCTTCATTACCGCCATTGGGATTGCTACCATTGGTACCTTTGTTGGAGCAGGGGGCCTAGGTTCCATTTTAACCCGAGGGGTTAATGCTTCGGGAGGGACCAGTATTATCTTAGCTGGAGTAATCCCGATCGCCTTAATGTCTATCGTGGCTGATTACCTAATGGAATTGCTGGAAAGGCGGCTCAGTCCTAATGCAAGTAAGAATAAATAAGTGAAAGGAGAATTGCATGACGGCTACAAATTATACTGTCCGTTATAATATCTTTTCTGATATTCCTGTCTTAGAGGTATTTATGGAAGGGCAGGGTAATAAATTAAAGGACTTTATTATTGGCTATCATGGCTGGACGAATGTCAAAGAATCAATTCTAACCCAAGCCATCGCTTTTGCTAAGGCAGGCTTTCATGTGGTTATCCCTGATGCCTATCTCCATGGACAACGGCGCCCCAATAATTACCAATACCAAATGGAAAAAGACCTGGCATCCGTTCTAAAGCATAATGTAGAAGAATTCCCACGCTTAGTTCAGGCTATAACAGAGACTTATAGTATTGAACACTTGGCTATTTTTGGAACTTCAATGGGAGGACTGACAACAGGTTTAGTCATTGCTAAGTATGGTCAAAAATTAGATGGGGCAGTCCAATATATAGCTGCCATTGATGCAGTTGAACAACTAGGGCAATTATATAACCAAGACCAAGCCAGTCAAAGTGTCAATGAAGATTTAGCCTTTATCCGTAGCTGGAACTTAGCCAACCATCTCGATCAGTTAGAGGACCTTCCTTTCTTTGTTTACAATGGGGGCAAGGATAATTGGATAAATACAGACATCAATCGCCAGCTTATTCCAAAAATACAATCTGATAATGAAAAAGTTAATATCGCTTATCAGATTTATGAGGAAGAAGACCACTGGGTTCCTTTTGATATCATCGAAAAATCAGTCGACTTTATCCAAAAAAATATATTGTAAGATCTAAAACAAACAAGAAAAGGACTTCATTTCAATTGGGTGAGGTCCTTTTTCTTGTCTGTTTTTGCTATCTTAGTAGCTATAGTCACTCTGCTTGTCCAAGCGATAAGCATTCATAAAATCATTAAGAATTCAATTCTATCAACTAGATTATTTATAGGTATTAGCGATTATATTGTTACAGACCCGATTTATTGGTCAAACGGCTGCCTATCTCTCTTTGCTTTTTCCAATGTGCAACATGAACTATTGGGTAGGGTGGATATATTAGTTTTCTATCTTTCATTAGTCATAACTTTGTGCTCATACTTCTGTGTTGGTATCGTTCTTACTTATAATAAATTCAAAACTGGATTAACTAGTCATTAACTTAAGTCCTATAAAAAGAAGCCCTGATTTTTATCAGGGCTTTTGGTTGTATCTTATAATTTATTCAGCTCATGGCTCTAAAAGCCTTTTTTATGTTTTAAGTATTCCTCTTCCTCAGGGGTGTTTTCACGACCTAAGTAGTCATTGCGGTAGGGATAACGGCCATATTCTTTAATGATATCATAGTGCATTTTTTCGTATTTTAAGCGATGGCTCAGACCGGGCTCAGAAGCAAAGAGTTTGAGAGCCTGTTCATGAATTTTAAGTGATTCCGAATGCATAAAGGGCATATAGAAGAAACCACGTTCTTCAACTGTTAGACCACTTAAATCGGCATGCCTTATTCCTTCTTGAGCTAAAGCAAGGGCCATATTGTCGTAAGCGTAGGCTTGTCCACTATTCCGGTAAATATTACGGGAGAACTGGTCTAAGACAATAATTTCAGCAAGCCTACCTTTAACCTCTTGACGCCAATCTGCGTGTTCACCAGCAGCAACTTGTCCATGTAGCTTAGAAAAATTATCTATAATTAATTGATCAACTTGGTTGCCACCGTTAAACCATTGTTTGGAATCGAGCTCTTTAAACCAAAAATCGAGTACATCTTTATAATCCATTCTTTTCACCTCTCAGATAACTAAGTTTTTATTAAACTTACCATAGTAAGCTTTTTTAAGCGAATAAAACGAATATTATTGGTAAGTTGGCGAAAAAATATGATCCTAGGTATAATTAAATTAGCTTTTCATGGCTGTAAATGTTTAATATTATTAGAAGGGATGAAAATGTTGAAAGATTTTTTTGTAGCTCTAATTTTGATATTATGGGGAATGTTAATATCACGAGTGCCAAATAGTCGTTTTATGGTCTTATATTTAATCCTTTCAATAATCATTTGTTTAAGCTATGCATATCATCATAAGAATAAGAAATAGGGGAGTATTATGCAAGAAATTGCCTTAGTTGCCTTATCCAATGGATTAAGCCATAACCAAAAAAATTCACTAGAAGACCTAATCAGGCTGTTAGAAAATCTTTCTATTAAGGTGCATTACCATGCAGATGCCTTATTTAGTGAATCTAAAATTGGAGCAGTTAATGCCAAACGACGCGCTGAAATTGTCAACCAATATTTTAAAAATCCAGCAATTGACTATATCCTTGACCTATCTGGCGGGGATATTGCAAATGAAACGATTTGCTATTTGGATTATAAAGCAATTAATAGCTCTTCGAGCAAATTATTTGGTTATTCCGATTTAACTACAGTCATCAACGCAATTTATAGCCAAACAGGTAAAAGCTCGGTACTTTTTCAGGCCCGTCATTTAATTGACAGAAGTAACAACGAGCAATTTGAGGCTTTTACCAGTCTTTTAAAAGATACTGAGGCAAAAAAGAAAGTCAACAGATATATCCAAGAAAATTCTGAATTTATTCAGGGCAGTTCCTTAAGGGGGATAGTATTAGGTGGTAACATACGCTGTTTCTTAAAATTAGCAGGAACCTCTTATTGGCCTGATTTAAAGGGAAAAATTTTATTTTTAGAAAGTTTTTCTGGCTTGGAAGGTCGAATAAGAACGTATTTTGCGCAATTACAACAATTAGCTGTTTTTGAAGAAATCAGCGGTTTAATATTAGGATCTTTTACCGAATTTGATAGTAAAATAGGTAGAGATTATTTATTAGATATTGTTAAGGAGTATTCTAACCCCGAACTCCCATTAGTATCAACAGAATCTATTGGCCATCAAAAAGATTCCTTACCCCTAATTATCGGTCAAGAGCTATCCTTAAATGCCCAATTAGATTAAAACTGGTTAAACCGTCTATATTTTATAATGGCATAAATAAAATTAACAGAGAATCTAGCACAGTAGATACATTCTATTGTGCTTTTTTACTTTAATATATGACCATAAATAATTATAAAATGGGAAAGATCTGCCTTAAAAAAGGGCTAAGTTAAGCATTTTTCTAGTTATCCATCCTACCTTTCTTGATAATTAATTTGATTAAAAAGTTATATTTTTATTGACAAGGCGATTTTACAGCGCCAAAATAAATCAATCAAATTAAAGGAGAGCTTAATGAAATCTATTTACAGAATATTAAGAAAAGATATTTTTATCTATGCCTTTCTCACATGTTTATTATCTCTAGCCATGGTCAGTGAAGCCTATTTAATGCAATTTATTATTGATGCTATTAATTTAGGTAGGAATAGATATATTATCGTATCTCTTTTGACCATTGTTTTTATATTAATTCAAACTTTGATCTATTATTTTCAGCAATCCTTAACTGCTATATTAAGTAAAAAGTCAGCCTATGTTTTTCGCAAACAAGTTTTTACAAACATTCAAAAAGTACCTCTTGATTTACTAACTGGAGAAAAGAATGATAAACTTTTAGCTTCTCTAACTACACAAATTGATCAAGTCGAAGCCAATTAGTTCTACTCGATTTATTGGGGTGGATATCTCATTTGCCAGCTACTAGTAGCGGTTATTGTTTCTTTATACTTTAATCCTATCCTGTCTGTCTTATCGATTGTTCTAAGTCTTCCTAATTTATTTGTGGCATTTTTATTTAAAAATAATTTAGAGAAGAAACAAGGGGAGCTTATCGAAGAAACCAATTCAACGGTAGCTAGTATTCAAGATTTGATTGGAGGCGCAACTGACTGGCGCGTTGCAAATAAAGAATTAAGCATTTTCAAATTATTTGAAAGCAGTACCTTAAATCTTTTAAATAAACAAGTCCAAGTTGAAAAATCACAATATATGGTCGTCAGCTTAAATCAATTATTTTCAAATCTTCTCTATTTTGGGACTTGGATCATAGGTGGTCTATTTATTATCCATGGTCAACTCACACTAGGGGGAATGATTGCATTCTCTCAATTACTAGCAAGAATTGCCTTTCCTATATATACTTCTTCTGATTTACTGGCAAAATATATTAGTGGTAAAAAGACTTTAGATGCACTTTCCCAAGAATTTATAGAAGTCGATCAAGCAAGTCATACGCTGAAAGACTTTAATGTCATTTCCCTTCATCAATTTTCCTTAAAAAATAGAAAGGGCAGTAAGGCGCTTAATGTTTCCTTTGAGAAAAATAAAAAGTATTTACTAAAAGGGAAGAGCGGTATTGGCAAGACAACAATCCTAAAGGCTATTTTAAGAGAGCAAAATAACTATAAGGGCAGCGTTGAAATAGACGGCCTTGATGTTAGGACTATTAGGGAAAGTAATCTTTTCGAACATATTGGCTATGTCCCACAACAACCCCATGTCTTTAGCGCTAGTTTGAAGGATAATCTGACCTTATTTTCAAATAATTATTCTAACGATGAGTTATTTGAAGTATTAGATTTTGTTGAGTTAAGCCAATGGGCAAACGAAGACAGTTTAGATATGATGATTTCTAGTGGAGAAGTCAGTCTATCCGGCGGAGAGGCTAAAAGAGTCTGTCTCGCTCGAGCTTTATTGATGAAGAAAGATATTCTATTATTAGACGAATTTTCTGCTGGTATTGACTATGAAAGCTTATTAAAGATAGAAAATAAACTAATCAATTTAGATAAAACACTTATTTATGTTACCCATGTTGATATTGATCGGGCAGGCAAACAATTCGATGAAGTGATTGATTTAAACCAGTATTTTGTTAGCTAAGAAATATTTGAATACCTTCTTATAAGATTTTGTATATTTAGTTAAATTGCTTTTATTGATAGAATAAAATAGGCTAGGGTGAAGTAATCTATCTTAAGAATATAGTGTAAACAAGGTGGTGGCTAGTATAATGAAATATCTTAGTGGGCAGTTTGCTTTAAATATTCCCTGCAAACTAGAGACATATGGTGACTGGCATATTTTGGCCTTAGACTGGTCTAATCCTGACTTTAAAGAATCACAAAATAGTGTTTTTGGAAATTACGGCATTGAAGATAATAAAAAATTACCTTATCATACAGGCACTTATTTTGTAGCAAACCATTTAAGAGCTATATTAGATTTGTTAGATGATGGCTACGTAAAATATTTAGTCGGTATGAAGAATGACTTTATTGGTACAGACCAATATAATAACGAATTTTTTGATCAAGTCTATTTACTGAATAATAATAAACATTTGCAAAGTATTTATAAATTATTGTTAAGAGAATTTGGTCTAGAATGGTATGCTTATGTTTATGTAAAGGAAAGTTTAAATCATTAAGTTGATTTGTACGATATAAAAGGTCTAGGTGTATTTTTAGTAATCTAGGCTTTTTATTATTGTTCATTAGCTTCATTGAGAGCGATTCTCCTGCAAGTTCAGTATAAAAGTTGCATATATCTATACATTCCTTACATGCTATAAGCTGTAAAAGTAAGAGAATATCAATAAAATTATACTTCATCTATTTTTTATCTTTTCTAGTTAACATAATATATATTATCGAGAGTAATCAATTAATAATTTTTCCCTGCTTCTTTAAGTCAAGGACAATAAATAGCGTTTATTAGCTTACTTTTGCAATTTGAGCTAATAAACGCTACTTCTAATATTTTATTGATTACGATCAATTAAGTCTTGGTACAATTCGCTTACCGTCTTTTTGTAGATGGGATGCTTTTTATTAGGAGCGATTTCTTTTAAAGGCCCTAAGACAAAGTCGCGATTGACCATGTCAATATGTGGAATCGTCAATTCTTGGCTATCCATGACTATGTCTCCGTAAAAGATAATATCAATATCTATCAGACGCGGTCCCCAGCGATAAGTCTCTGTCCGCCCCATTTCTTTTTCAATCTGCTTTATAGCTTTTAATAAATCCAAAGGAGCTAAATCCGTTATGATTTCGATAACCCCATTGAGAAAATCATCTTGATCAGTTACCCCGTAAGCGGCATTAGATAAATTGGCTGATCTTTTAGTGACTTTTGTGCCTTCCAGGGCATCAACGGCTTGCACAGCTTGATCTAGATTCTTGCTGAGCTCTCCTATATTAGAACCAATCGCTAAATACACTGTTGTTTTCATTTAAATAACTCCATCACGCGAATCGCGCGTAAATTTTCTTTAACATCGTGAACCCGCACCATTTCTATTCCTTTCATGGCTGCAAAACAGGAAACAGCAATTGTCCCTTCCAAACGCTGACCGGGTTTTAATCCCCCCAGACGTTGACCAATAAAGGTCTTTCTGGATACTGCCAGAAGGATAGGAAGCTGATATTTTTTCATAAAGTCGATATTCTTAATTAAACTAACATTGTGCTCATAATTTTTTCCAAAACCAATACCAGGGTCTAGAATAATCTTATTTTTTTGAACGCCGTGATCAAGGGCTAATTGAATTTGGCGATCGAAAAATTCTTCTACTTCAGTAATTAAGTCATCGTAATGCGGATCATTTTGCATGTCTTTAGGTTTGCCTTTTATATGCATAATAATTATAGGCACTTGATATTTAGCAACTACATCAGCCATTCTTTCATCAAAAGTGAGCCCAGAAATATCATTAATAATATCCGCACCAGCTAATATAGCTGCTTCCGCCGTTGTGGCCCGATAAGTGTCAATAGACAATAAGATGTTAGGATATTTTTCTCTAATCATACTTACTGCTCTTTGGATATTTTCAATTTCAGTATCTTCGTCGACTGGATCAATGCCGGGACGTGTTGATTCTGCACCAATATCTAAAATAAGGGCACCTTCTTGAATAAACTGATCTACCCTTTGCATTAAATTTTCTTCTGAAACACGAGATTCTTTGTAAAATGAATTTTTAGTAATATTAATAATCCCCATAATTTCAGTTTGTTGAAAATCGATTTTTCTACCATCTCTTAAAACAAAACTATGCATAATTTCCCTCTCTTAACTAGCATATTCACCATTAACTCAGCATTTTTTGAATAACTACTGACTTCTAGGTATTATAAAATAATAGCATATAAAGCATATCGTTTGGAATACTTTTATAGTGTGATCGAAAAGCTAGAATTTCACCACTGAGATGTCCCCCCATACCAGGCGCACCTTAGAAAAAGAAAAAGAACAGGACTTTCTAATCCTGTTCTTTAATTGGGGGCTATTTGATTTTGTTAAATCTTACAAGTAGAAGATTTGTGCCACAATGACAGTAACGATTAAGGATAATAAGAAGCCACCGTTACTTACTATAAATGCTTCTTTAAAACCATGTTTGAAGTCTAAACCACTAATATTGTTAAAGGTTAAGACAACTCCTGATTGAGGAACAACTGTAATTACTCCACCACCAATAACAACGATACGGTGGATAATTTCAGCTGGAATCCCCATTGATAAGTAAGTTGGGGCTAATTGGGTAATAACTGTCCCAATAGCACCTGAAGCAGCCATAACCCCTGAAAGAATAGCAGTTGCAACCGCTAAACTAACTAATGGTGGTCCAGGAATATTAAGGATGGCTTGTTTAATCGCGTCAAAGGTTGGTGCACTGGTTAATACCGCCCCAAAGGCTACAGCACTTGCTGCCCCAAAGGAAGAGCCTACTGAGCCTGTAGCACCAGCATTTAAGACTTCTGTTTGTTTCGGTAAATAAGATTTAAATAAGAATGCAGATAACACAATGCTAATGGTTAAGGCAATTAAGATGATATTATCAACATTTGAAAAAATCATAATAGTCGCAATTAAAATAACCAAAGGAATAATACTGGTCACAAAGGATGGTAGGTCATTATCAGAATGTTCAACGACGTCTTCTTCGATCTGGCTCGTATCTCCTTCAAGATATGAATAGAAACCTTCCCCTTTTGCTTGACTCTTGTCGAGTTCGTATTTCATATACCATAGACCAAAGCCCAGCATGACTACAGTAGAAATAATCCCAAGCACTGGAGCAGCCGTTAAGCTCGTCCCTAGTGTCGTTGTAGGGATAGCATTTTGTACGGACGGAGTCCCCGGAATCATGGACATGGTAAAGGTTCCGGCTCCTAAATATAATGGAATAGATAATAATTTCCAGTTAATGTCTAATTTCTTAAAAATCGGTCTGGCAAGAGGAATTAAAGTAAAGAAAACCACAAAAATACTAATACCGCCAAAGGTTAATAAGGCCCCGATAAAGGTTAAGGCTACCAGCACTTTATAGGCACTTTCAGTACCAACCTTGTCTAAAATAAAGTTAGCAATAGAAACAGTTGCTCCACTTTTATCCATGTATTGGCCTAAAATAGCACCCAGGATGAAAATCCCAAAGTTCTTAATTAAAAAGCCGGCCAATCCTGCCATATAAGAATTTTCTGGACCAATTAATGATCCAAAGATATCCATTTGGTTACATAAGATAATAATTAAAGCAGATAGTGGCGCTGCCACTACCATGCTTAAACCTTTAAATGAAAGGTAAATGACGCTAATTATGGCTACAATTAGCCCAATAATACCAATAACTTCCATAAGTTAATACACCTTTCCTCGTTCTAAAGACTATCGATTGCTTGCAGCGTTTTCGCCAGCAATTCTTCCGTAAGTAAAGATGTCAATTAAGGCGTTTCCACCAAGACGGTTTCCTGCGTGAATACCGCCTGCAACTTCACCAGCTGCAAATAAGCCATCAATAGCTTCACCAGCTTCATTGATTACTTGGGCATTCACATTGATTTTCAAACCACCCATGGTATGATGGGTTGCAGGACTTCTTGGAGTCGCGTAGAATGGAGGAACCTCTACCTTATAGTTGAATGAACCCTTATTAAATTCAGGATCGTGTCCATCCTCAACATATTGGTTATATTTCTCAATGGTATCAACCAGAACTTCAGGATCAATATTAATTTGTTCAGCAAGTTCTTCCAAGGTATCTGCTCTAAAGCAAGCATCATTTTTAATATCATTTTCGAGTTGTTCATCAGTAGAATTGAAACGAGTTGCCGCAATATTCTTGTCAGAAATATTGTAAATCAAGCCGCCTTGGTCAAAGATTGCTTGGCAAAGTTGGTCACGAGTCCCATATTCATTAACAAAACGTTTACCTTCTAAGTTAACAAAGACGAAATCAGAAGGTGGGCAGTCAATCCCACTAAAGATATTACCTGTAATAGGGTCGGCACTAGGCATTAATTGAGCAAAGCCCATATCTACTAGAGCTGCATTAACTGATAGCCCCATTGTAATACCATCACCTGTTAAAGCTGGTGAATTGGTTGTTGGGATCGTTTCAGGAAGATTCCCCCAGTAATTATCATATTTTTTGACCATTTCATAGTTAGCTGAGTAACCACCAGTAGCCATAACTACCCCACTCTTAGCGTGAACGGTTAAGTCGTTGCCGTTACTGTATTGAGCTTTCACACCAACAATTTTACCGTCTTCTACCAGTAATTCTTTAGCTTGGCAGTCAGTAATAATTTCTCCACCTTGTTGGGTAAAGTATTTTTGCAAGGGGTCAATAAAGCCGTAACCACCAGTAGGGATTGGTTCACGGGCACGACGCCAGGAAGCTCCCACAGGTTCAGTAACATGCTCTTCATCAAATTCAACACCCTTGGTTTTCATCCATTCAATGGTTTGACGACCTTTGTGGGTTAAATTAGATACTAAGTCGTAATTACCATAGGTAACATTACCATCTAAGTCTTTCCGCGTTCCTCCTAATAAGGTTTGGATACAGAAGAGGTTTTCTGAATCAAAGAGGTAATTTTTTCCGTTTTCCATATCAGCGAAGTATTTTTCTAGCTCGCCTTTTAACTCACGGAATTGTGGGCGATAGGCTTCTGGAATGTCCGTTTCATCCATTTGATAAATTCCCTTTAAGTTATTAACTTCCCCTGGGAAAGCATCAAAGCCTTTTTGCCATTCAGGGTCAGCAGAGTTAATTTGTCCCCCTGTCCGTGTGGTATTTCCGCCGAGTGAAGGGAATTTTTCAAGAAGAATGACCTTAGCTCCCTTATCAATGGCACCGATAGCTGCTGATAAACCGGCTCCACCTGAACCTAATACAACCACATCAGCACTTTTTTCATCAGGGCTGTCAGCTTGGTCAGCTTGGTATTTAGGACGATTACGGAATTCTTCAGGGTCCCCACCGGCTGCTTCAATAGCATCGGCAACCCCTGCTAAAATGCCCTTACTGGTTACTGTCGCTCCACTGACGGTATCGACATTGAGGGTTTGGCCTTCAATAATTGCTTTAGGAATTCTTTCAAAGACTGGTGAAGTGATTCCCTTACTTTCACCACTAGTATCAATCTCAATACTCTTAATGCGATCGTCAGTCAGAGTGACTTCCATAGGTAAAGACCCATTGTGTCCTGCTGCTCTAACAGAATAACTACCTGGTTCAAAAAGACCTTTTGTCATCTTTATACCTCCTAAAAATAAATAGATAACCTGTGTTCGTGATAAGGATAACATATTAAGAATAGCTGTTACTATACTTTAGGAGTTAATATAAACATGTTCAATTTCAAACTAAACAAAATAGAAAATAACCCATTAGTGATTAAAGTAATCGCTATCAAGGATTCTTGTAAAAATGTTATAATGTAATTTATTAATAAATATAATGAGGTAATTAAATGAAATTAGACCGTATTATCAGTAAATATCATTTAACTGACACTGAAGTTGATATTTTAAAGCATTTAATCCAATCTGATGCTAAACTAACGATCCGCGAGCTAGCAGAAAAAGCCTATGTTTCCCCGGCAACCATTATCCATTTAGCCAAAAAAATGAACTTCTCTGGTTATAGTGAATTATTATTTCAATTTAACCAAGAACGTGAAAAAGAAATGCACGTCAGGCAACAATCAATCATCGATTGCTATGGTGATGCTTTTTATAAAATGATTGAAAAATACCAAGATAAGCTATTTATTTTTATGGGTCTAGGCTTTTCCTTACACTTAGCTAATTATATGTCTGACCTCTTAAATACTTTTGGCTTTCGCTCCATAAGTAATACTTACGAGGAATTCATCAATAAAACCTTTGCTGATGAAGCAGTTATTATTTTCATTAGTCATTCTGGTGAGACCGAGTACCTCGTGCGTTTAGCCCAGCTTGCCCATAAGAATGGTGTGGAATATATGGTTTTTACCGGGAACCCGAGTGGTCAGCTGCAAGAAAACGCAAAATTAACAATCGATACCAAGTCTTATTCGATTTTCCGCTATAAGGAATACAAGCCCCAGGTCTTTTTTGGCCTGACACTCATTTATTTTGAGGAATTAATCGCTGATTCCTTGAAAAGATTAGACAGATAGCAATTAATAAATATTTAAAAGCCCAGTGGATATTAGACAATTCACTGGGCTGATTTTATGGTTTCATCTTACTAAACATTGAGTAATATTTCATCACTGACTAATTGATTACCAACGCTCTTTTTAAAGAGATCCATAAGATCTTCGACTGACAACTTGCTCTTATCATCTCCACTGACATCAACCACAATTCGCCCTTCATGAAGCATAATTAAACGGTTTCCATAGCTTAAAGCGTCGTTCATATCATGAGTAATCATTAAGCTGGTTAATTGATGTTCTGAAATTAATTGGTCTGTTAAGCCCATAACCATAGCACTGGTCCGGGGATCAAGAGCTGCAATATGTTCATCCAGGAGTAAAAGTTCTGGCTTCTGCAAAATAGCCATCAAGAGGGTTAACACCTGACGCTGTCCGCCTGATAAATTAGCAGCTGGCGTAGTTAAACGTTGATCCAGTCCCAGATTCAGTCGGCTTAATTCTTTATGGAAAACTTGCCGCATGCCTTCAGTAACCGCCAGCTTAAAAGAACGCTTCTTCCCTCTTTTATAAGTAATAGCTAGATTTTCCTCAATGGTTAAGTTACGTGCAGTGCCCTTTTGTGGGTCTTGGAAAACCCGACTAATCTGACCAGCCCGTTTAAAGGCAGGATCTGTAGTAATTTCTTTTTCCTTTAAAAAGATCTGCCCGGAAGTCACTGGATGGGTGCCAGCAATCAGATTCAAGAGGGTTGATTTTCCAGCACCGTTGGAACCAATCACGCAAACAAATTCTCCTTCATGAATGGTCAAATTTATGTCTTTGATCACATGATTTTCATTAGCACTATTCACATTGAAAACCTTGTTAACCTGCTTTAATTTTAATAATTCTGACATAATAACCACCTTTCTACTATTTTTGCTTTCTCTTGTGGTCGATTTGATTCTTGGCATAAGGAGCAAAGAGGATAATCGCTAGGGCTAAGGACGATAAGATTTTTATATCACTTGGTAAGACAGGAATGACTTGCTGCTGCATGATAAAGTCAATAATTAAACGATAAATCACTGCCCCTACGGCAATTGTTACTAAACGTTTTCCAAAGCTCAAATTCCGACAAATAGCCTCACCAATAATAACTGCTGCTAAACCAATAACAATGGTTCCTGTCCCCATAGCAATGTCGGCATAACCGTTATTTTGACAGATAATCGCACCAGATAAAGCGATCAAACCGTTAGAAATCATCAAGCCAACTAATTTCATTTGGTCAGTTCGAATACCATTGGCTTCCGCCATGAGGGGGTTATCCCCGGTCGCTCTCAAACTCAAACCATACTCCGTATTCATAAATAGTACCAAAACAAAGATCACTAAAATGACGAAAATCAAGCTGATAGTTAAGGAAGCAGCTGTTGAATTAAAGCCCAGATTATAGAGGTTATCCATTAGGCTGGATTCACCTAACAAGGGCGTATTGGCTTGTCCCATGATGCGTATATTTACCGAGTATAGTCCGGTCATGGTTAGAATCCCTGATAATAAGGCTGGAATATGCATCTTATTAATCATAAAACCGTTAACTGCTCCTGCCAGCATACCAGCAAGGAAAGCGAGCAATGTAGCTAATAAGGGATGCCAACCTGAAACAATCAGCTTGGCACATACCGCTGCCCCTAGAGGAAAACTTCCTTCAGCAGACATATCAGCAATATCTAAAATGCGAAAGCTTAAATAAACCCCAATGGCTAAAATTGCCCACATTAGACCTTGTGAAATACTAGAAATAATGATGGCCATTGTTCTATTCTCCCTTCTTCAACTGCTCGGTATCGATCCCAAGTGCGCTTGCCATTTCTTCATTCACTTGTAATTCGAATTGATTTGCTTTTTCTACTGGCATCTCACTAATGTCAGCATCTTCTTCTAAAATTTTAAGGGCCATTTCAGCAGTTTGACGGCCTAACAGTTTGAAATTGACTCCGTAGGTCGCAAGACAACCCTCAATATGAGCACTTTCTGCGCCAATAGTTGGAACTTTTTCTTCTTTTACTACTTTACCGATAGTAGGGATGGTTTGGGCAATGGTATTATCCGTCGGTAAGCAAATACCATCTACCTTTTTAGCTAAAGCAGTGATTGCAGATTGCACTTCATTGGTGGTGGTTACTGTTTGAGCTTCGACCTTTAAACCTTTACTTTCAGCGTATTCTTTAAAGGCAGTAAATTGAATTTCAGAATTGACCTCGCTTGAATTGTAAGGCATGCCAACTGTCTTCATTTCTGGGTTGATCTTCAAGAGCAAGTCGACCGCTTTTTCAACGGGAGCTCTGTCACTAGTCCCACTAGCATTGGTCCCTGGATGATCGTTTGATTTAACCAGATTGGCCGCTTCGGGGTCGGTGACTGCGGTAAATAAAGTTGGGGTTTCCTTATCAGCATTGAGTGCTGCTTGGGCAGCGGGTGTAGCAATAGTAAAGACGAGATCTTTTCGCCCTTTCATTCCCTGAGCAATGCTATTGAGATTGGATTGGTCTGCTTGGGCATTTTGGTAGTCGACCTTGATCTTTTCACCATCTTTTAAGCCGCCTTCAGCCAATCCCTCTAGGAAACCTTCACGAGAATCATTCAGTGCTTGGTGTTCTGCGTATTGAATGATACCAATCTCTTTTTGATCGTTGTCTTTCCCTTGGCCACAGCCCATTAGTCCCAGAGCTAAGGCTCCTAAAGTCATTATTTTCATCACTTGTTTTTTCATCATAATCTCCTCTTTCTAACTTCTAAAATCACTATTTTCTTTATTTCTAACAACACAGTCTTAATAAAAAATAAAAAAAGGTTCAATTAGTTTCGATAAAAACTAATTGAACCTTTTGCGAGTGTATTCCAAAAGAATTCGCCTCAAGCCATTAGAATTTATCATTCCAGATGGCTTGAACACATAAAAACTGTAGCCATCATAGATACAAAAACTTGCGTTTGTTTGTACCTATGATAGAGTCACAGCTACAAACATTATCTAAAATAGCTATAGTAATATGTATTAGTGGTGATATCTAAAGATAAAACCATATGCGAATTAAATTGGATTGCTAACATTTCTATTACGTCCTTTTTATTAAGATAAATCCATCATAAGCAGGAAAATGATAAATGTCAACGCTTTTCTTGTTTTAATATTCAAACAATTTGAAATTTATTGAGACAAAGTCGGCTTCGTGTCAGTAAAATAATCTCCACCCGAAGTCAAGTAAGCCCCAAATCATAGGTTTAAGCATTGATAAAAAACCTTAAATTTTAAAAGAATAAATTTTTCAATAAAAGTGAACCCTAAAAAATACTTAACCAAAAAAGCCGGACCTTAAGCCCAGCTTCATTTTACTTATATTCAGTTGACTACTTAAATTAAAAATAAGTAATTATCTTTCAAAGTGACTTGATAGTTAGTGAAATCAAGAACAAGGATCTTTTCAAAATGCTTTAAGAAAAATAATTAAATTAAAAGCCACTTTTAATTAATCTCTCCATACTCTTGTTCTCTCATTATCTATAGTTAAGGGTCTGTGATGCCTTACTGCTTGCCGCCAGGCGAGAAATCCAGAGATAGGGGCGATAAAGGAGACCCATAAAAGAACCAGGAAATTTTGAAGGATAGCCCGCCCAAGCAATGAAGAGAAAGAGCCAAAATAAATAATATTCTGTAAAAAGTTATTAATAAATCCCCGATTGTAACTCCAGAAGGAATAATGCCAAAATTCCCAAGCCAAAAATGTCCAGACTAAGGTAAATAGGCCCCCTAAACTAAACAATATTGCGCCGCTCCCACCGAACAAAAGTAAAAATACCATAAGACAGCCAAAAAAGCGGCGAACGTTATATTCCTCCCTATATTCAGGAGCAAGATGGTTTTTAATGGATTGCAAAAAAGATTCACCTTTATCCTGAGCTTCTAATGTTTGCTCATTGCTATTAAGACTTTCATAGAAACTTTCATTATTCGTTGAATTTGTAAACAACTCATCCTTTTTGGGAGGTTGAACATAGTCTTTATTTACTGACGCATCTTTTTTTGGTGGCTGAACATATTCCTTATTTGCTGCAACATCTTTTTTTGGTGGTTTAACATAGTCTTTATCTGTCATATTTTAGTCCTCCAATAATTTTAAAATATCCTCATTTGTAATTTGATTGATATCTGCTTCAAGATCATTTGCTACTCGACTGGATAGGTGTTTAATCAAGCGCTCGTTAACATTCCTGATCCAACGGCCATTGCTATGGTCATTCGAGCTGGCATAAGCTTTTTTAATGATCTCTCCATAAAGCGATTCATTGAATCTATAACCTTGTTTGCTCAATCCTAAACGACCGATTCTTACAATTTCGTCCTCAGAATAATCTTCAAAATCAAAAACATTTGGAATACGGCTAGTTAAGCCAGAGTTAGTACTTAAAAATGCATTCATTTCTTTAGTATAACCCGCTAAAACAATGATAATATCTTGACGATGGTCTTCCATAAATTTAAGGATCTCATTGATAGCTTCTTGGCCGAAATTATCATTACTATTAGCTAATGAATAAGCTTCATCAATAAAGAGAACCCCTCCTAAAGCAGATTCCAAGACTTCTCTCGTTTTCAAAGCGGTTTGACCCACATAGCCAGCGACAAGATCACTTCTCGATACTTCGATAAATTTCTTTTGAGCGATAATTCCTTTTTGATAAAAAATTTCTCCTAGAATACGAGCAACAGTTGTTTTTCCTGTTCCTGGATTTCCTAAGAAGAGTGAATGGAGAGTAAATTTAGCTTCACCACCATTTTCTTCTTCCCGTCGACGATTTAATTCTGCTAAATGCACAAATTCTGAGATCTGCTGTTTAACTTTTGCCAGTCCGATCAATTCATTTAAGGAGTCAAAGGCATCCTTTCCAGTCTTTACTTCATAACCGGCATGCTTACCTAGGACCTCATCAATATCTTGATTAGTGATGGTATTAAGATCTTCAAATTGTTCGTTTTTATAGCAACGATCAGCCAAGGCTTTATAGAGCTTATCATTAAAGTTTCGGATCCAGCGACCATTACTTCGATCCAGCGAGGCATTGTATACCCTGGAAACATTACGCCTATAATAATCGCTATCTTCTAATCGATAATCATTTTCAATTAACTGATTCTCACCCATGGCGACAATTTCATCTGCCGTATAATCTTCAAAAAGGAAGGTGTTAGGCACTCTTGATTTTAATCCTGGATTGGTCTTCAGAAACTGTTCCATTTCTTTAGTATAGCCCGCAAAAATAATCATCGTATCATCACGATTATCTTCCATGAAGGTTAAAAGCGTATTAATCGCTTCTTGGCCAAAATTGACACTAGCGTCTTTCTTATTTAAAGTGTAGGCTTCGTCGATAAAAAGGATTCCGCCCTTAGCTTGGTCTAAAATATTTTGTGTTTGAATAGCAGTTTGACCCACATAACCAGAAATAAGGTCTGCCTCTTTTACCTCAATGAATTTCAATTCATCACCTATAAAAATGCCATAGTCAAATAAGACTTCACCTAAAATTCGAGCTAAAGTTGTTTTCCCCGTTCCTGGATTTCCCATAAAAACGGAATGGAGAACGACTTTTTGGGGTTTGAGTCCCTGAGCTATTCGGTGCTTATTAAATTCCACCATCCGAATTATTTTATGAATTTCTTCCTTAACCTTAGTGAGCCCAACTAAATTATTAAATTTTTCCATCGAAGTGTGGGGATTTCTTTCTGCTTCTTCTTGATTTTGAGAAATTTGCGTGTCTTCAGTATTCTCTTGTTTTTCAGCTAAAAGATTGAAATAGCTCGTTTCATCCACTTCAAAAATTAGATCTGACGCTGCTCCCTGATTATAGTCTAGCTGATTAATATATAAGTGCGAACCTTGCTTAACTCGAATATTAGGATCAAATAGTCGATTAATCTTTATCTCATCAGCAATCAAAGCTGAACTGTTATTAACTACTAAATCGATTTTTCCATTATTATTCCCTTGAAAATTTACTCTGTTTTCTATCTTTGCTAGTGATGAATCATTAAGAGATAAAATATAAGAAATCTCCAATGAATTCAAAAATAATTTAGAATCGTATGCAAATATAGAACTCACAAAAGAATCAATAAAATTCAGATTAGATCCATCTCTAGAACAGACTGACTCAGTAAAGCTTTCACCATTTTTCACTTCCTGAATAATTGATGAGCTATCTACTGTTACGGACGAATTATTTATAATAAGTGCAGGATAATAACCTTCTTTACTACCCCCTTCAATACGAGATTGCCTAATAGTTAAATTGGAAGAACGTGGCCTAACTACACTCCCTCCATAATTTATCATTATGCAATTAGTTATATCTACTTTTGATCCTACGAACCATAAGTTCGAGTAAAAAGTCGAATTGCTGAATGTTCCTTTAGAATCAATAAGGTTTATATATTTCTGAAAATCTGAATTTTGGGGATAGGTTGTACAATCTATCATAGTGAGATTAGATCCACTCTTCGCAGAAATTATCAAATTTTTTTGACTGTTATTCACAACATTTACAATACAATTGCTCAAAGTTACACTAGACCTATTTAAAATATGAATTGCTATACAATCTTTATAAACACGGTCAATCCATAAGTCAGTAAATGTTACTTTCGCCCCACCCGTAACAAGAATCGGTGCTTTAATAGCATTAGTAAATAATCGACCTCCATCATTTTTGGCCTCAATATTTCCTACAAAATTTAGCGATTTAGTAAGTGTTATATATTCTATATATGTTTGTTCTAAAGCATAATTTGGCTCAAATTCAATGGTATCGCCATCGCTTGCCGCTTCATAGGCAGCGACTAAATCCCAGGCATCATCGCCTATTCCAACTTTATAAAATGACATATTTTCACTCCATTACAAGTTCATTTATTCTTCTATTTTTAAGATATTTATCCTGCGCAAAAATGAATGACGTCAGGAAATAATAGCCTATTAAGCTATTCCCATAATTAAGAAGTAAATTAACACGGAAGTATAGAAAATATTATACATTAATTTTATATAAGAGTTATATTTTAATAAACTTTTTGTAAACTTTTTTTATATTTATAGAATATTAGCATATAATCCAAATCTATTCCTCAAGCCAAAATAAACTTTTTTAATATGCAATAAACTATTCAATTCCTAGATAATCCTATAAGCATACAAAAAATGCCACAATCTTATCATTGTGACATTTTGTTTATATTCATTTAATACTTAATCAAAGACTAGATTAGCCTTCAAATGAATCGGTTAGTGGAGGGACAATTTGTTTCTTACGCGAAACGATGCCCTTCAAAGCTAATTGATGGTCAGTGACATCTACATCAAAAGCTTTTTCAAAGTTCTTGGTTAGGGAATCATCGCCAACTAAAAGACCTTCTGAGTCATTGGTTAATATGTTAGTGATTACTAATAAGAAAGCATCGTAATTATTATTAATTAGTAATTCTTTCATAGCTTTAAGGACTTCATCTTTACGTTTGATGACATCGTTGGCATCAACTACATTCACTTGGCCGATACGGACTTCTTTGCCTCCCATACTAAAGGATTTAGCGTCCCCATCAGCGATTTCTTCAGCTGATTTATCATCAACATTAGCACCAGCCTTAAGCATTTCGGTTCCGTAGCTTTCATCGTCTACTCCAGCAATTTCAGCTAAATTTTTAGCGATTTCCTTGTCTTTTTCGGTACAGGTTGGAGAAGAATAGAGTAAGGTGTCAGAGATAATCCCTGATAACATTAATCCTGCAATTTGTTGAGGAATTTCAACGCCCTTTTCTTGGTAAAGGTCATAAATCACACTTTGGGTACATCCTAAAGGTTTAGCAATGTAATAAAGTGGTGCAGAAGTTTCGAAGTTTCCTACCCGGTGGTGGTCAACCACAGCAAAGACATTAAGGTCTTTAATATCTGCAACAGATTGTTGGAACTCGTTATGGTCTACTAAAGCTACGGTATCCGTTTCATCACCGGCTTTTTCAATCACACGAAGACCTTCATGATTAAAATGGTCTAAGGCATATTGGGTTTCATCGTTGGCTTCTCCTAAAGCAACAGGTTCAGTTTCATGACCTAGGGTATTTAATAAATAGCTTAAGGAAATAGCACTGGTAATCGCATCCATATCAGGATTTTGGTGGCCAAAAATTAAAATTTTACTCATAATAACTCCTATCTTTTACTCTGAATAGTATAAATAAAGTATTCAAAAGAATTATTTCAAATTTATATTTAGTGTAACAAAAGCAGGCCCAATTGTTAATAGAATAAATCGTAAATCAAAGGTTTTGATCGCTTATTTTTCTGGATCTTTTCTGTATAGGGGAATGACATTAAGCAATTCACCTAAACGGCCTTCGTCAATAATTTGTGAGCCATTACTATAACGCTCATGAAGGGGCACATCGACAGCCTTAATCTGACTTAATTCTCCGTTACTGGTATATAATTCATAGACTTCTTGAGTTGATTCAACCTCTAGGGCTTGAACTAAACGGTGGGGTTTTGATTTAACCTCGCGTAGTACCATCAGGCCCCGCTTAGCCCGGGTCATGGTTTGAATATCCCGCCAGCGTATCCGTTTCATATAGCCCCGTTGAGTAGCAAGGAGGATTTGCTTGTCCTCATCCACCTGGTCTTGGTAGACAAAATTAACCACCTGGTCTTGGTCTTTAAGGTTGATGGAAATAACCCCCTTAGCACGTAAACCCACTGTATTAATTTCACTGATTTGGTAACGCAGGCTAAAACCTAAGGCGGTAAATAGGATCACTTCGCCATTTTGCTTATCGTTTTGGTTATTGACTAAATAGCAGTTAACCACTTCATCAAGAGGGCTGGATAAAGGCATAATTTGAGAAGCTTTATTCTTATGGCCCCGGATTTTCTTCAATTCACTGAGCTTACTTTGTTTAATCATCCCTTCACGACTAGCAATGACAATCGTATCCTGACTGTCCTTATCATAAGGATAGACTTGGATAATTTTCTCATCGGAAGCAATAGGGATGCGTTGGGAAAGGTGTTCACCAAGGTCTTTCCAGCGGAGTTCTTGCATTTCATAAACCGGTTGGAAAACATAATTTCCTTTATTAGTAATAAGGACTAAATTATCTAAAGTTGAATGGGCGGCTAAGTATAAGACATGGTCGCCATCCCTTAAGCCTAAGTCGGAAAAATTAGAGGATTGGTAGCTTCTTAAGCTAGAACGCTTAATATAACCGCCCCGGGTCACTACAGTAACGACCTCTTCATCAGGAATTAAAAATTCCTTCTTAATTTTTATTTCTTCTACCTCAGCTTCAATCTTAGTCAAGCGGTCAGTCGCATAAGCTTTTTTGATAGCCTTCAATTCTGATTGAATTAACTTCATTAAGATCGTTTCATCACTTAAAATGGCTTGGTATTGATTAATGGCTTCATTTAGAGATAACTTTTCTTCCTGCAGAGCCGTAATATCCGTATTGGTTAAACGATAGAGTTGTAAGGTCACGATGGCTTCTGCTTGGGCCTGAGAAAATTGATATTCACTGATCAGATTATTTTTGGCATCCTTTTTATCAGAACTGTTGCGAATAATTGCAATCACTTGGTCAAGAATGGAAATAGCCTTAATCAAACCATCAACAATATGGCGGCGGCTTTGGGCCTTGTTTAAGTCATATTGGGTTCTACGGCTCACCACGTCTTTGCGGTGGTCGATATAGGCTTGAATAATAGCAATTAAACCAACCTGTTCCGGACGTTGCTTGTTAATGGCCACCATATTGAAATTATAGTTAATTTGTAAATTAGTATGCTTAAAGTAATACTGTAAAATTTGATCGGCATCAGCATCTTTCTTCAGTTCAACAATAATACGTAAACCAGATCGGTCAGATTCATCACGGACTTCCATGACCCCATCAATACTCCGATTGAGGCGTAATTCGTCCATTTTACGGACCAAATCAGCCTTATTGACCTCAAAAGGCAGCTCTGTAATTACGATCTGTTTACGGCCTGCCTTAAGCGATTCCACTTCCGTTTGTGCCCGAACTACTACCTTGCCTCGACCCGTTTTATAGGCTTTAATCAGCTGGTCTTTTCCTTGGATAATGCCCCCAGTGGGAAAATCAGGGCCAGGAAGATACTTCATCAGGGTTTCTACCTTAGCTTTAGGGTGATCAATATAGTAATTGACTGCATCAATGACTTCCCCCAGATTGTGGGTAGGAATTTCAGTAGCGTAACCTGCTGAAATTCCCTGTGAGCCATTGACTAGTAAATTAGGAAAGCCAGCAGGTAAAACAACAGGTTCTTCCTCAGTATCATCAAAGTTCAAGATGGTATCGACAGTATCTTTGTTTAAATCCTTAAGTAGTTCATCGGCCAGCTTTGATAAGCGTGCTTCAGTATAGCGCATGGCTGCCGCAGGGTCGCCGTCCATGGAGCCATTATTCCCATGCATATCAATCAGGGGCATGCGATTTTTCCAAGCTTGACTCATTCTAACCATAGCTTCATAAACTGAGCTATCCCCGTGAGGGTGGTAATTCCCAATCACATTCCCAACGGTTTTGGCAGACTTTCTAAAAGCATGGTCTGAAGTATTGCCATCATGGTACATGGCATATAAAATACGCCGTTGGACAGGTTTGAGTCCATCCCTGATATCCGGCAAAGCGCGATCCTGAATAATATATTTGGAATAACGACCAAAACGATCGCCCATCACTTCATCAAGGCTTAATTCTTGAATATCAATCGCCATTCACTTCAGCTCCTTCATCAAATAAATCCATTTGCCCTTCCTGATCACTCATACTTGTGACTTGGTCCGATTGAGCGATTAATTCACTAGCTTCGATCGCATCGTTCTCTTCATGGTTGGCGTGTTCCAATAACTTATCTTCTTCGTCCATGGTAAATTGAACGTTATCTTCAATCCAATCCCGCCGCGGTTCAACTTTATTTCCCATCAACACAGATACCCGTTTTTCAGCTTGCGATAGGTCATCGAGGGTGACACGAATTAAGGTCCGACTTTCAGGATTCATAGTGGTATCCCATAATTGGTCAGCATTCATTTCCCCCAAACCTTTATACCGTTGGAGGGTATAGCCCTTACCAAACTTTTTAGTCTCTTGGGCCAGTTCTTCATCGGTCCAAGCGTAAGCAATTTTTTCGTTCTTACCCTTGCCTCGGGAGAGTTTATACAAAGGTGGCATGGCAATATAAACCTTGCCCGCTTCAATTAAGGGGCGCATGTAACGGTAAAAGAAAGTCAAGAGTAAGACTTGAATATGGGCACCGTCAGTATCCGCATCGGTCATGATGATCACTTTATCATAGTTAGAATCATGGATATCAAACTCTGGCCCCACGCCTGCACCTACGGTATGGATAATGGTGTTTAGTTCTTCATTTTTAAGAATATCGGTTAGGCTTGCCTTTTCCGTATTTAAAACCTTTCCTCTTAATGGAAGAATAGCTTGGAATTTACGGTCCCGCCCTAGCTTGGCTGAACCCCCCGCTGAATCTCCTTCGACTAAGAAGAGTTCATTTTTCTTGGTATTTTTACTTTGTGCGGGAGTGAGTTTACCGGAAAGTAAGGTTTCTTTACTCTTGCCCTTTTTGCCATGTCGACTTTCCTCCCTAGCCTTACGAGCTGCTTCTCGGGCCTGGCGTGCTTTTAGGGCCTTCCGAACTAGCATTTGGGCAATTTCGCCGTTCTCTAATAAATAGATCGATAAATGGGTGTTCACCATATTTTCTACGGCTAAACGCGCTTGCGGAGTCCCTAATTTCCCCTTGGTTTGTCCTTCAAACTGTAAGATTTCTTCAGGAATCCTAACAGAGATGACTGCTGTAAAGCCCTCACGAACATCTGATCCTTCTAGATTTTTCTCCTTGGGCTTAATCAGATTAACCTTTCTAGCATACTCATTAAAGGCCTTGGTCATCCCGGTTTTTAAAGCCGTTTCATGGGTCCCGCCATCTGGCGTACGCACATTGTTAACAAAGGACAAGATGGTCTCAGAATAGCCATCATTATATTGAAAGGCTAATTCCATTTCGATATTAGAGCTTTTATCCTTGTCTTCAATATAAGTGACCTCTTGGAGAACTTCTTTATTTTCATTTAAATAATGAATAAATTCGACCAGACCATCTTCATAGTGGAAGCTTTCCTGGCTAGCATTTTTTTCATCAGTAAAATGAATCGCTAAGCCTTTAGTTAAAAAGGCCTTTTCCCTTAATTGTTCTTTAATGGTGTCACTATTAAATTCCGTTGCACCAAAGATCTTAGGGTCGGGGTGAAAGTGAATACTTGTTCCAGTCTGCTTACTTTTATGGCTGGTTAACTTAGGCTTATGGGGCTTACCGCCCTGACTAAAGCTTTGATAATACTTTTTATTATCCCGGTAAACGGTGACCTCTAAGGAATCAGATAAGGCATTAACAACACTAGATCCTACTCCGTGGAGCCCTCCAGAGGTCTTATAAGCACTTTCGCTAAATTTCCCTCCCGCGTGAAGGACGGTCAGAATCACTTCAACAGTTGGTTTGCCACTACTATGTTTACCGATCGGCATTCCCCGTCCATTATCAGTTACCGTAACGCTATTATCTTCATGAATGGTCACAGAAATTTCATCACAGTAGCCTGCTAAAGCTTCATCAATAGAATTATCTACAATCTCATAGACCAAGTGATGTAAGCCGCGATTATCGGTTGACCCGATATACATTCCTGGTCGCTTACGAACCGCTTCTAAGCCTTCTAATATTTGAATGGATGACTCATCATAAGTTGCCTTAGAATTTTTTGCCATGCAGTGCATCTCCTCTAACCTATTTATATGCATATTTACCATAATACTTTAATTTCATTAAATTGCAAAATTTTTTTCTAGCTCAAACGCTCCCTTTGACTTATGCTATAATACCAATAACTGAATAGAAAGGAATCAGCTAATGATAATTAATCTTATCTTCCTATTTATTTCATATCTACTGGGCTCAATTCCATTCGGTGTGGTTATCGGTAAGTATCTTTACCACAAAGACATTCGGGGAGTGGGCTCAGGAAATATTGGTACAACCAACGCCTTCCGTGCCTTTGGTCCCAAGGGTGGCTTATTGGTATTCCTGTGCGATATGGTAAAGGGAATGCTACCGGTTCTTATCGCTAATTACAGTTCTCACTTTACTGATATTGATAGCACGCTTTTTGGTTTAGCGGCTATCTTAGGCCATACCTTCTCACTTTTTCTCCACTTCAAAGGTGGAAAAGCCGTAGCGACCAGTTTTGGCGTAGGTTTAGCTCTGGCACCCCTGGCTTCCTTAGGAGGGATTGCAGTCTTTTTCATTGTTCTCTATCTTTTTAGAATGGTAAGTCTAGCGAGCATTATAGCCATGATCGCAGCTTCTATCATTTCTTTTCATTATGCTGTTTTGATTAGGATTTTGATCTTATTCATTACCCTTCTAATCATTTACCGCCACAAAGATAATATTAAACGCATCCTAGCTGGTAAAGAAGCTAAAGTGCCATTTGGCCTGGGCTACAAAAAAAATAAACAATAAAAAATCGCGTCAGCTGGCGCGATTTTTTTGCTTTAAACTTCTTCTGCTAAACGTTTTTTCAAATATTCCAGGTTTTCTTTACTCTGAGTATCAATATGGGTCCCTTTCATCCCTAAAGAGCGGGAAGTAAATACCCCAGCAGATTCCATTTTTCGTAGGGCATTTACAATCACAGAACGGGTAATATTCTCTTCTTTAGCAATTTTAGAGGCCGTTATGCGGGTACGTGGCTCTTCTAGGTCTTTAAAAATAACATATAAGGCATTTAATTCCGAATAAGAAAGTGAGCGAATCGCTGAATCCACCACTTGTTTTTTCTGTTCTTTTTCCTCTTGACGACGGCGTTTAATAAACACCATCTCCATAGCTAGAACTGTCCCCACATATTCACCAAGAATCAGGTCATAGCAATTAAAGTCTTCATAGGGGCGAGCTAGGATTAAATAACCTAATTTGGTGGTATTACCATAGATAGGAATAATGGTGGTCATGCCTTTGTTAAATTTATCACGAAATTCCAAGGCCAAGATAGTCCAGTCATCTGAAGTTGGAATGTTTGACTTGGTTTCTTGGATCGGTGAGATAATATCTAAATAATTGGGGTCGAGTTGGTGGGCTTGCATCATCGCTTCGGTCCGCTCACTATTGATTTCCTCATAAATAGCAAAATACCCCAATAATTCTCCTTCAACAGATACTAAATAAGCGTTGGCCTCTAAATTTTCCGCTAAGTAACGGACTAACTTTTGAAAGGGAAAATCTGCCATCTCATCATCATAAATATTCCCTTCACGGATAACCTTATTAATGTCTCTAATTTTTTCTAAAACACCCTCTACCGATTCAGCTATCATTCTTTGTCCTCCTTATGTACATCACTATGCTTTGCTCTTGGAAAGTATTTCAAATAATTATTTTTTAAAGATTCTTTTGACATATGTGTATAAATTTGCGTACTAGATAAACTTGAGTGTCCTAATAATTCTTGTACTGTCCTTATATCAGCTCCATGGTTAAGGAGATGGGTAGCAAAAGAATGGCGTAATTTATGGGGATGAATATCCAGGTTACTGGCGCTTTTTTTGACTAAATCATTCAAAATATAAGTCACGCCTGATGGAGTCAAGGCTTCTCCCCGACTATTAACGAAGATGTACTCATGATCATGGCCCTTTAAGAGATCAGGTCGGCCAGAATCCAAGTATTCTTCCAGCGCCTTTTTACAATAGGAACCAAAAGGAACATAGCGATCTTTGCTCCCCTTACCATGCAGTAAGGCAATAGAATTTTTAAGATCCACTTGCTTTATGGTCAAGTTAGTACATTCACTCACCCGAGCACCAGTCGCATATAAGAATTCTAACAGCGCTATATTTCGCTTATCCAGGGCTCGCGGCCCCTTAGCCGCCTCAAACAAGGGATCTATCTCAGCTTCATAAAAAAAATCGGGTAATCTTAGTCCCGTTTTAGCCGCTTGAACATAGGTAAAAGGATTATCTTTCACCAGACCTTGGTCAAGAAAACGATTGAAGGCGGTTCTCAAACTGCTTAAATGACGAGCTAAACTTTTACGACTCAATCCCTTTCTTTGCAGATGACTTAAATAGAGGCGAATATCTCGATAGCTTAACTGCTCGAAATCGCTTATTAATAGTTCGTCCCTAAGAAAAGAAATAAAGTCGTCAAAATCGCTTAAATACGCTTTTAAGGTCTGATCACTATAATGTTTCTCATCTTTTATATATTCTTTTAACCTTTTTCGATAACTTTCAAAAGTCATAAAATCCCTCTTAGCTCATATAATCTACCATATTAAGGGGCTTTTTACAAGTAATTGTCGGAATTTTCGAAACATTTATAAAGTTAATTTACCTTTTTCTGAGTGAAAATAAAAAACCTGTAATCCTTTTTGATTATCAGGTTTCTTATTCTATCAGCAAAAGCTTTAATCATCGCCTTTTTGGACATCTTCTTTATAGTCACAATTGCTACAAATCACTTGTTTAGAGCCGCGTTTTTTCTTTTCAACCAAGTAATGGTCACATTTAGGACAGGACCGCCCCACCGGTTTATCCCAGGAAACAAAATCACAATCAGGATAACGGGAACAACCGTAAAAGATCCGTTTTTTCTTCGATTTCCGTTCGACAACTTGTCCCTCCTTACAGGTTGGACAATTCACGCCGATTTCTTTAACAATGGCCTTAGTATTACGGCAATCAGGGAAATTACTACATGCATAAAACTTCCCATAACGTCCTAATTTAATAACCATTGGATGACCACAGACGTCACAATCAAAGCCTGCTGGTTCGTCTTTAATTTCGATTTTTTCCATTTCTTGGTCAGCTTTTTCAATATCCTTACTAAAGGGTTGATAGAAAGCATCAACGACGTCTATCCAATTCTTATTACCGTCTTCTACATGGTCTAATTCATCTTCCAAGTTAGCGGTAAATTGTGGATCAACGATATCAGGGAAAAATTCAGAAATTAAACTATTAACAATCTCACCTAATTCAGTGGGTTCAAAGCGTCTAGCTTCTAATTTAACATAGTAGCGCTTAATCAGGGTTTCTAAAGTTGGTGAGTAAGTAGAAGGACGACCCACCCCTAATTCTTCTAAAGTCTTAATTAAGCTCGCTTCAGTATAACGAGCTGGTGGTTGGGTAAAATGTTGGTTAGGAGTTAATTCTTTACTCTTTACCTTTTCACCATTTTCTAGTTCTGGCAAGAGATTATCCTTTTCATTATTATCCGGATAAACTCTAAGGTAACCAGTAAATTTAATTTTTGATCCATTTGCCCTAAAGCTCACATCATTTTGAACCAGATCACAGGCCACCGTATCATAGACAGCTGGTGCCATTTCGCTAGCCATAAAGCGAGACCAGATAAGACTATATAGCTTGAATTGGTCTTTACTGAGATACGCTTCAACGCTATCGGGATGACGAAAGGCAGAAGTCGGTCGAATAGCCTCATGGGCATCTTGGGCACCTTGCCCGCTGGCCCCGCTAGTCCCCTTACCGATATATTCCTTACCGTATTTGTCTTGGATAAATTGGCCGGCTTCTTGTTTAGCACCCTCAGAGATCCGGGTGGAGTCAGTACGCATGTAAGTAATTAACCCCACTGTCCCCTCACTGCCTAATTTAATCCCTTCATATAACTGTTGGGCAACCATCATCGTCTTTCGCGTTCTAAAGCGTAAGCGTTTGGAAGCTTCTTGTTGGAGGGAAGAAGTTGTAAATGGCTTTTGCGGATTCCGTTTTCTTTGCTTTTTGGTCAAATTTTGAACTTCGAATTGATCACTGCTGAGGTTAGCCATTAAGGCTTTAACATCATCTTCATTTTTTAGATCAATTTTTTTACCCTTAAATTTGGAGGCATTGGCCTTGAAAGTTTCTTTTCCTTTTTGGAATACGCCTTCAATGCTCCAATATTCTTCAGGCACAAAATTACGGATTTCTTCTTCGCGATCAACGACCATTTTTAAGGCAACAGATTGCACCCGCCCAGCGGATAAGCCCTTCTTGACCTTAGCCCATAAAATTGGGGACAAATTATAGCCCACCAAGCGGTCTAAGATCCGTCTAGCCTGCTGAGCATCCACCAAGTCCTTATCGATGGCGCGTGGATTATTGATCGCTTCTTTAACCGTATCCTTGGTAATTTCATTATAAGTGACCCGGATATCTTCTTTGGGATCTAATTTTAAAATATGGGCTAAGTGCCAAGCAATCGCTTCTCCTTCCCGGTCCGGGTCAGAAGCTAAGTAGATATTATTTGCTTTTTTAGCCTCTTTTTTAAGATCCTTGATCGTATCTCCCTTACCACGAATTGTAATATAATGGGGATCATAATTATTTTCGATATCTATTCCCATTTTACTTTTAGGAAGATCACGTAAGTGGCCCTTACTTGCCACCACTTTATATTTACGTCCTAAGTATTTCTCAATCGTTTTTGCTTTCGTTGGTGATTCGACAATCACTAAATCTTTTTTAGGTGTTTTCTTTCTTTTTGTAGCCAATAATATGCTCCTCTCTTCTTGGGAGATTTAAACGCTTCATATCATAGGCGAATTTTTTAACCTTGTCAAATATAAGATTTTTAGCTGTTAAATAAAAGAAGGATAACGATAAGTTTCTAAGATATCATCCGCTTCGCTAATCAGTTTGGCTCCTGCCTGAATTAAAGCATTAGTGCCTTGGGAACGGATACTAAAAATATTACCTGGAGTAGCCAAAACCTCGCGATTGGCCTGTAAGGAATAATTAGCAGTAATTAAACTGCCCGATTTTTCTTTAGCTTCAACAACCCAGGTGGCCCTGGAAAGACCCGCAATCACTTCATTCCGGTAAGGGAAATGCCACTTT
Organism: Aerococcus sp. Group 2; assembly: GCF_905125285.1. Taxonomy (NCBI): domain Bacteria; kingdom Bacillati; phylum Bacillota; class Bacilli; order Lactobacillales; family Aerococcaceae; genus Aerococcus; species Aerococcus sp. Group 2. The sequence continues at coordinate 310,130 of NZ_CAJHPA010000001.1, forward strand.
TTTACCCCGGCAAAACTAGGCAGTGGAGAGACCAGCAGGTGATTTTTAGAAATAAAATCTTGCAAAGCGCGGTGTTCTTTAGGGTAAACTTTAGCTAGACCGGTCCCTATCACAGCGATGGTTCTTCCTGAATTTTGAATACTGGAGCAGTGGGCAAGGCTGTCAACGCCACGAGCCAAACCGCTAACGATAACTAAAGAGTTAACAAGATTTGGCATCAGTTTATCAATAACTTTTTGGGCATAGTTACTACAATCTCTCGCCCCAACTATAGACAAACAGTCAGCTTTTAACCAGTCAATATTGCCTTGACAAAATAAAGCCAAAGGCGGCTTATGACTTTCTTTTAAAAGGTCTGGATATTGAGGATCAAAGTAAGTGATGGGAAAAATTTTCTCTTTTTCATAATAGCTTTGATAGAAAGACCAAGGTCTATGACTCAAAAAGCGAAGAAGTTTTGGATAATACTTTCTTCCTTTTAAATAATGTCTCAGCACCCCTTGATCATCAGGATTCTCTAATAGGCCTTTAAATACCTGGACTCGGTCCTCATAACCCACTATGGCAGACTCCGTTAAATGAATGAGTACTTGCCTAGCGCCTTGATAATTCCTTTCATCATACATATAACCACCCTTTCATAGCCTATTCAGCCGTAAAAGGGTGACAATTTTATTAGAAATAATTCTTAATTGGTGCAAAGCTTTTCCGATGGATGGGACAGGGGCCATAAGTCTCTATTGCTTTAAGATGTTCCTTGGTTCCATAACCGACATTGCGGTCGAAGCCATAAGCTGGATATTGCTTAGCATAATCACGCATAATTTGGTCACGATATTCTTTAGCGATAATGCTAGCAGCTGCGATTGCGCTTACCCGGTCATCCCCCTTAATTAGACTACTATGAGGAATATTTAAAGAAAGATCGACAGCATCAATTAAAACATATTCTGCTTGCGGACTTAATTTCTTTATACTATTCATCATTGAGCGTTTGGTGGCATTTAAAATATTGTAGCGATCAATGGCTTCATTATCTTGAACATCAATAGCTATAGCGACACTATTCTCTTTAATCAAAGAAATTAAGTTTTGCCGTTGGACTGGACTAAGTTGTTTAGAATCGCGCAAATCAAACAGAGGCCGCTTAGGCTTTAAAATGACTGCGGCAGTGACCACTGGCCCTGCTAAGGGACCACGCCCGACCTCATCTACACCGGCAATGTATTGAAAGCCCTGAGCATGTAAGTCAGCTTCAATTTGGTTCATATAGCGTATATGTTCTTGACGCTCTGACTCCTTAGTCAAACGACGATCATACTGGCTTAAAGCCTTGATAACGCCCTGTCGCTGGTCTAATCGCCAGCTAGCCACTAAGTCGGTATCAATGGCTGATAGGTCCTGTTTCAGGTAGTCTTTTATCGCTTGTACGGTTAGCTTATCTTTAGTCATCAGCTGATCCTTCCTCAACTTGTTCCAGACGATAATCTTCATAACGATCAAGGGTCATTGGCGCAATTTTTCCACTACGAAATTCACGAATTAACCAGTCGCTAAAGCGCTCATAGTCATCTTTCATTCCCATTTTATTTGTCAATGACATCATTAATTCAGGATAAGGCGGTTGGGCTTCCTCTTCTGATAAATTAAAGAACTGACAAAAGTCTTCCATATAATAATCCATCATAAATTGCATGGCATAAAGGGCAATGTCATCACTGTAGTAATGGGTGTCTTTAATAGCTCCTGTCAGAGCGAGATTCATCCCCACCAGTGGGTCTTTAAATTTAGGCCAGAGGATCCCAGGGGTATCCAATAAGGAAAAGTCTTTATCAATTTGTACCCATTGCTGTCCTTTAGTAACACCAGGACGATTCCCTACTTGTGCTGATTTCTTATGGGTCAGTTGATTAATCAGGGTCGACTTACCCACGTTAGGAATCCCTAGTACCATTAAACGTATCGTTTTTTGTTTCATGCCCTTGTCTAGCCATTTTTGCCGCTCACCACCAGTCACTTCCAAGAGATAGTGGCGGAGCTTCTTTATTTCTTTATTATTTTTACTATCGATAGCAATGGCATCGGTATCTTTATTTCTTAAGTGATTTAGCCACAGTTTATTTTGATTCGGATCAGCTAAATCAGCTTTATTTAAGACAATTAAACGTTTTTTCTGTTGAATTATTTGATCAATCAAAGGATTTTTACTAGCTATGGGAATTCGGGCATCACGAATTTCTACTACCCAATCCACACTCTTTAATTGTTCTTGAACTTGTCTTTTAGCCTTGGCCATGTGGCCAGGAAACCATTGTATTGTGCTCATTTTCTTCACCTTCCTCATAAGAAAAGGCAGCTACATCTTTGAAACTGCCTTCTCATCCATTCGATTATTCTATTACTCAATTCGGCCGGCTTCATCAAAAGGCCAAATCCTCCAATTGACTTCTCCGTAAATGAGATCACCAGCTACTGGCCCAAAAGCACGGCTGTCCTTTGAAACTTCTCGATTATCTCCCATTACAAAATAGGAATCTTCGGGAACCTTTTCAATAGTAAAATTATCAGTCACTAATTTCCCGGGATTTTCGGCTTTTAATTCATTGAGATAAGGCTCATCGTGCGCTTGGTCATTAATATATAATTGATTATCATGATACTCCACCTTGTCTCCTGGCATACCTATAACTCTTTTGATATATTTATCCCCGCTATTATCCGGAGCATCTAATACAACGATATCAAAACGGTCCACATCCCCCAGGCGGCTAACGATGAGATGCTGGCCATCCTCCGTTGTGGGATTCATAGAGGCCCCCCTAACAGTAAATTGAAAACCGATGAAATGGCGAATCCCTAGATAGAGTAAGAGGGCAACCGCTACAATAATAATAATTTCTCCAATACCACTAAGAAATTTCTTCATTAATCTAAAACCTTCTTCTATTGTGCATGCTCAAGTAAATAGTCAACAGCTTTATCTTTTTGGGTATCGTGGGCTAAAATATAGTCTCTTAACGCACGAGTTAAGGCTTGCGCAGTTTCATCATTCACTTGACCAGTTTTTTCAAGCTCATGATCTGCTTGGAAAGCCCCCAGGGCTGTCTGAGTCTGTTCATCAAATTTCCCTTGTACTTGATCAGATTCCAGATAGCCTAATAAGGCAAGTTGCGCTTGGATATTTTTTATTTTATCAGATTCTTCCCCTAATTGGTAATTTTGACTGCCATCAACTAAAGAAAGTTCTGAGTAATCTGGTAATTGGGCTTCGATATCTGGACTAATGCCTTGCTTATGAATCCAGGAACCATCAGGAGTTAGCCAATGAGCATAAGTTATTTTTAATTGGTCCTTATCATCCAATTTAACCACTGTTTGTACGGTACCCTTACCAAAACTTTGACTACCAATGACTGGAATATGAGCAGATTGCTGTAAGGCACCTGCTAGAATCTCAGAAGCACTTGCACTCCCCTTATCAATCAAGATGACACTGGGTTCATCAATTTTAAAGTCCCCCATCTTGCTTTTATCGGCTTGAATCTTCTTCCGATTACCCTGGCTATCTTCAATTTGAACAATAGTATCTCCGTCGGCTAAGAAGTAATTTGAAATTTGAATTGCTGAACTGAGTAAGCCCCCAGGATTGCCACGAACATCGAAGATAAAGGATTTAACACCTTCCTCACGCATGCTCTTGACCGTTTCCTGGACATCTTTAGCGGTAGGTTCAGAGAAAGAAGAAATTTGAATGAGACCAATTTCGGGATGGCCTTCAATTTGATGACTATAGACCGTCTGCAAGGGAATTTCTGCTCGGGTTAAGGACAGCTCTTGTTGGTCGCCACCGCGTTCAATCACTAGTTGAACCTGGCTTCCCGCTTCTCCTCGGATCATATTAGCCGCTTCTTGGGCATTTTTTCCTTCCAAAGATTCACCATTAACGCTTTTAATGATGTCGTCGGTTTGTATGCCTGCCTTTTCAGCTGGGCTACCCTTAATGGGGCTAATGACCACAATTTGATTATCCCTTACTGTAATTTGGGCGCCAATACCTTCAAAATTCGCCTCAATGGTTTGGTCTAATTGAGAAGATTCATCGCCATGCAAGTATGTCGTATAGGGGTCATCGACAGCTTCTGTCATCCCTTTTAAGGCACCATCGATTAATTTTTCACGGTTCACATCACCAATGTAGCCATCAGTAATTAATGAAAATGTTTTTTGTAGTTTACTAATTTCCTGAGTAGACATGGTATTTTGAGCGTGAATTTGCCAAGGTAATCGTCCTGTGGTCAGATAATTAGTGAAAAAGAAAGTCACTAAAGCTGTTAGAGCGATAGCTAATAAGGCTGATAAGAATCGCGTCCAAGATGGTTTAGGGTTAGATTGACCTTCAGCGTTTGCCTTTTCAGAATTTTCTTCCTGCCCTTGCAAAATTTTCTCTTTTATTTCAGAGTCTGCTTGAGATTTTGAAGCATGGGAAGCTTGACCATCTTCAGTTTTTTTAACTTCATTATTTTCTTGTTTATCTGCTGGTTTTCTATTTTCATCCGTCATATTTTCACTTCCTAGTCATTAGTCATTGTTGAGATAATCTTGCCACAATTCATCGAATAGCGAAACCCACTGAGAATAGCGACTATTTAACTCAATATAATTACTAATACTAGCAAAATCAGTAGCAGTTTTGGGAAAATCTCCATCAAGATAGATTAATTCAGCCAATTGGCTCTTGGGATCTTGACTTGTCCCACTACTATTGCGGTGTTTTTGAATATATTGATAAAATGGCTTCACTTTATTCTTTCTCTCCCAACTGGTCTAAGATTTGGCTAATTTTCTGCTCAGGAACTGCTAATTGTAAAACAATTTGATCATTAGTCAAATCGATTGCTTCAACTTTAAAGGCAATGCCTTCCTTAGCGAGTAGTTCTTTTATAGAAATAATGATCGATTCTGATTCAGTATCAACAGCTAAAGGCAAGTCACTAGGCATTATCTTGGAAAGAATGGGTAAAAAGAGATTTAAAGGAAGATCTAAGGATAATATTGAGAAATTAACTACTTTCAAACTAAGATTGCCACTGGCGTGAACCTCAGGGCGAGTAGTTAAGGTGTAAGCAAGGGATTGGTTTAAAAGCTGAATTTTCCCTTTTATAACGATCGTGTCCTGATTATTTTCCAAAAGAAAAGGCAGGTCTTCTTGGTTGAGAAGACGGACCAGGTGGTCAACGGTCATCGCTAGTTTAACTGGAACCATTGCATGGTCAGAACTCTTGGGCCGATTTACTTGGATTTTATCCTGGTATGTGTTTACTTGACTATTTTGATAGATATAAAAATAAACAGAAGCAAATAAAACCGCCAAAAAGGTAAGCAAGCTTAAAAATGCAATTTTCCATGGATTTCTTTGCTTCTTTTTATTCTCCATCGTAGAACCTCCCTAGTCTCATTTCTTTCTTTCCCAGAATTCGAACTGGTAATGATAATTCGATTCGCTATTAAGATCTTGGTCAACAACCGCATAGCGTCTAAATTGGCTCAGATCAGGATTAAAGCGAGTATCCCCCTCAATATTTTCAGCAATATTAGTAATACGAAGCTCATCCAAATACGGCCAGAATAAGCGGTAAATTTCTGCGCCTCCGATAACCATAACATCTTCTTCTTTAGCTAGCTCGATAATCTCATCCATCTGATTAATGATTTGAACTTGATCCTCATCACCAGGGTTAACCCCCGGTAAGTTTTTCTTACGGGTCAGAATGTAATTTTTTCGTTCTTTTAATGGGCGGTTTCCCATCGACTCGAAGGTTTTTCGGCCCATAACTACAGTCTTATGCAGAGTTTCTTGCTTAAAAAATTTCATATCTTCGCTAATATGCCAAGGAAGTTGATTATTTTTCCCTATAATACCATTAGCCGCATGGGCCCATATAGCTATTAACATGATAGCCTCCTTTTATCCATACATTTTCAATCAGCCTAAATCTATACAGCCACTGGAGCCTTTATTGGAGATTGAGGATGATAATTATTCAAAACGATATCATCCTTTTCAAGGTCAAACATGGATTTGTCGCTTTTTATTTCAAGCTGGGGTAATTGACCAGGTTGACGACTTAATTGTTCTTTTACTTGATCGAAATGATTATTATAGATATGAACATCACCAAAAGTATGAACAAAGTCCCCAACTTCCAAGCCAACTTCACGGGCAATTAAATGGGTTAATAAAGCATAGGATGCAATATTAAAAGGAACCCCTAAAAAGACATCGCCACTTCTTTGGTAGAGTTGGCATGAAAGCTTGCCGTCATTAACGTAAAATTGACTTAAGGTATGACAGGGAGGCAAGGCCATATTAGGGACATCTTCTGGATTCCAGGCGGATAAGATGATCCGACGGGAATCAGGAGTATTTTTAAGCTGCTCTAGAATATTCGCAATTTGATCGATAGAACCGCCATCACGAGTTTCCCAATCCCGCCACTGTTTGCCATAGACATTACCTAATTCACCATATTTTTTAGCAAAGTCTTCATCATTAAGGATCTTTTGACAAAAGTCTGCTTTAACTTTCAAGTATTCTGCTTTAAATTCTGGATCCTTTTCTGCCCGTAAACCAAAATTAGTCATATCTGGGCCCTGATAGTCCTCACTGTTTACCCAGTTTTCGAAGGCCCACTCATCCCATATATGGTTATTATTTTCTAATAAATAACGAATATTAGTGTCTCCTCTTAAAAACCATAGAAGTTCACTCTTTATCAGTCCAAAGGCTACCTTCTTAGTTGTCAAGATCGGAAAACCTTCATTAAGATCAAAACGCATTTGATAACCAAAAATTGAACGCGTGCCAACACCAGTACGGTCGGACTTGTCATGGCCCTTTTCTAAAATGGTCTGTAACAAGTCTAAATATTGCTTCACTACTTTTCCCTCCAATAATCATATTAAGGCTTCATAGTAACACAGAGTCTCCCTCAAAACTCTCCTATCCTAGCTTAAGGTTTCAATTCACTCAGATAATCCCAATATTCCATTTTTTCTAGCAAATCATTTTCTTTGCTTTCTTTTTCTTTTTGCCACTCAGATAACTTTCCGTAGTCAGATCCATTTGCTAGCATATCGTTATCTATCCTTTGGATATCATTCTCTAATTGGTCAATTTGACTCTCAATAACTTGCCAATCTTGCTTTTCTTTATAGGTCATTCTTTTCTTACTACTTTGATTTGTGTCAGAGTCATTACTTTTAGGTGAATCATCACTTTTTTGGGCTGGATTTTGTTTTGGAGAATGGCCACTTTTGGCTTTTTCTTTATGCTCCCTTTCATAGTCAGTAAAATTTCCAAAAAAGAGTTGGCAAGATTTGTCCTTATGAACAATTAATAATTTATCAACCGTTTTATCTAAAAAGTAGCGGTCATGGCTAACCGTCAACATCGCTCCCGGAAATTCAGCCAGGTAATCCTCTAAGACTGTTAAAGTATCAATATCTAAGTCATTGGTGGGTTCATCTAGGAATAAGACATTAGGCCGTTCCATTAATAAGCGCAAAAGATACAAACGTTTCTTTTCACCACCGGACAATTTAGCAATTAATTGACCATGACTTTCCCGGTTAAATAAAAAAGTTTCTAACATTTGCGATGCTGACAGTTTACGTCCATCATCATAAACAATTTCATCAGCGACTTCACTGATATAGTTAATTAGACGCTTATCTTCTGGTAAATCAGTGGGCACTTGTTGAAAATAAGCAATCTTAACAGTAGGACCAATCTCAATCTGCCCACTTAAAGGAGGGATTATTCCCGCGATGGTATTTAGTAAGCTGGTCTTACCGACTCCATTCTCTCCAATAATACCGATCCGGTCGCGATTTTGGATTAGTAAATTAATATCTTCAAGTAAAGGCTGGCGGCTATCATAACCCACACTAACGTCTTCTAGAGAAATAACTTTTTTCCCTAAACGTTCTTGATCAAAGTCTAGTTGAACGGAACCTTGAAGAGACCGGTGCTGATTTAAGTCCTCTTTAAGATCATTAAAACGATTAATACGGGCCTGTTGCTTGGTAGACCTGGCCTTAGCCCCTTGGCGCATCCAGGCCAGTTCCTGCTTATACAATTTCTTTTGTTTGGCTTGATTAGCGGCCTCGACATCTAACTCAACAGCACGTTTATTCAAGTAATCTTGATAATTTCCCTGGTACTCAGTCATTTTCCCTCTATCTAAGGCAAATACTCGTTGGGCTACCGTGTCCAGGAAGTAACGGTCATGAGTAACAATAACCACTGATTTTTTATAATTATTAATATAATTTTCCAGCCACTTGACCATTTCAAAATCCATGTGGTTAGTCGGTTCATCCAACAATAAAAGATCAGGTTCATCGATTAATACTTTAGCCAATCCCAACCTGCGTTTTTGGCCCCCGCTTAAATGCCCTACCTTTTGATAGAGATCCTTGAGTTCCAACTTAGTAAGGATAGTTTGAATATTTGTATCTAACTGCCAAGCATCTAAGCGATTCATTTCGCTTTCCCAATGTGAAAATTTCTTTTGTTTCTTTTCATCATTAGGATCTTGAGACAGAGCCTGTGTGGCTTGTTCATAGGCTTTAACTGTTTTGACTAAGGGACTATCTCCAGAATATACCGCTTCAAAGAGGCTTTGCTGATCATCTAAATCTGGGTTTTGACTAACTAAACCGATGGAATAATCGTTACTATGTTCGATCGTTCCGCTATCCAAATGATCCTTACCGGCTAAAATTTTTAATAAGGTGGACTTCCCTGATCCATTGGGGCCGATCAAGGCAATATGGTCGCCTTCACGAATTAAAAAAGATACATCATCAAGTAACTGCTTGATGCCATATGTTTTACTCCAATTTTTAGCTAAGTAATCTTGCAAAATAATCGCTCCTCTTTTAACTTCTGTTCCATTCTAGCACAATTCATAGACTTGGGCATAGTCAGTGAATTGCTAGAAAAGTCCACTAATCTTTCCTTGATTATCAATGGACATCTTGAGAGCAGCTGGTTGCTTAGGTAAACCTGGCATGGTTAAAACGTTACCCGTCAAAGCAACAATGAAGCCTGCCCCTAGCTTGGGAACTAACTCGCGAATATGTAGGGTGAAATTCTCTGGAGCACCTAGCAATTTAGGATCATCACTCAGGGAATATTGGGTTTTTGCCATACATATCGGTAAGTGATCCCAGCCGTTTTTCTTGATAGCCGCTAATTGTTTCTTAGCCTCGGCTGAATATTCAACACCCTCCCCGCCGTATATTTTTTGATTAATTACTTGAATTTTTTCTTCAACGCTCAATTGATTAGCTTGATAAAGGGGTTGAAAGTGAGTATTTTGCTCTCCATCAATGGAGTCGATCAGGGCTTGGCCAAGGTCAAGCGCCCCTTGGCCTCCTTTTTCCCAGACATCTGCCAAGTAAGAAGGCGTTTTCTCTTTTTGACAGAGCTCTTTTATCAGTTCAATCTCTTCATCAGCATCGTCCTTAAAGTGATTAATAGCTACTAAAACAGGGACTTGGTAGGATTTCATAATTTGAATATGTCGACCTAGGTTAGCGAAGCCTTTTCTAACTGCCTCGACTCTATCCACTAAAGCGGCATTTTTATCCAAATCAGGATTGCCGTGATGTTTTAGGGCTCTTGCAGTAGCCACGATAACTACGGCATCGGGAGATTTTTCTAAGATAGGAACCTTGATATCCATAAATTTCTCGGCCCCTAAGTCAGCTCCAAAGCCAGCTTCAGTTATCACATAATCTGCTAAACGAAGAGCTGTATCGGTTGCAATCACTGAATTACAGCCGTGGGCAATATTAGCAAAAGGTCCCCCATGAATCAACGCTGGCGTATGTTCTAGAGTTTGCACTAAATTAGGTAAAATAGCATCCTTCATTAATAAGGCCATGGCACCAGAACAGCCTAAATCTTTTACTGTAATCGCTTCTTGGTCTCGAGTATAGCCAATCACAATTTTATCGAAGCGTTGACGTAATTCATCAAGATTTCTAGAAAGGCAAAGGATTGCCATAATCTCTGAAGCAACGGTAATATCAAAACCATCTTCGCGTACATAGCCATTACCAGGACTCCCCAGACCGACCACAATATGACGTAGCACCCGGTCATTCATATCCATGACCCGCTTCCAGGTAATGCGTCGGCTATCAATACCTAATTGGTTTCCTTGTTGAATGTGGTTATCAATAATTGCTGATAGAAGATTATTAGCTTGAGTAATCGCGTGTAGGTCACCGGTAAAATGTAAGTTAATATCTTCCATAGGCACAACTTGGGCATAGCCACCGCCAGCTGCCCCGCCTTTTAATCCCATTGTCGGTCCCAGTGAGGGTTCTCTTAGGGCAATCATGGTTTTTTTATCTAAGCGTCTTAGGGCATCACCTAAGCCAATAGTCAAGGTAGATTTTCCTTCGCCTGCAGGGGTAGGATTAATCGATGTTACTAAAATTAGCCTACCTTTTTTATTATCTTTTAATTTTTCAAGGGCCTGATGGTTAATTTTAGCCTTATCATGGCCATAAGGAATCAGATCCTCTTCGCTTAAATTGACTTCTTTGGCAATCTCTTTAATAGGTAAAGACTTATTAGCTTGTGCAATTTCGATATCCGTTAACATGTTATAACCTCATTTCACTGCTTAGTAGTTAAATTATACTATAGGAATTTAACTTGAGCCTTAAGAAAATAATTTTCTATTTTAAAATTAAAAACTTAAGCTTTGACTATTTCGATCAAGGAAAGGAGTCCCTATCTTAGCTACGGTTTTAACCAAGAAAAATGGTGTCGACGAGGAATTTAAGTCCTCAATCAACACCAGAATTTCATATCCGTTTATACTTAGTCCGTTTTAATAAGCTCATTCTCCTAATAACGTAACAAGGCATAAGTAGACGTCTCTGAAACAGAGCTAGCAGGAATAACTGAAATCTCCCCACCATTTATAATGGTTTGATGGATTAATTTATCAATCAAACTCGCATAAGTCGACGACTCTCCATAGAAAATTACTAGCTCAGCAATCCGCCCTTCATTAGCAGCTAGCTGAATATCCTCAACTTCTTCCATAAGAAGAGAAGCTCCCCTAGCCTCTTCAATATTATCTTCTATGGTTTTAACATTGTCTTTGGCTAGTGGTGATAGAGTCTCAGCTAAAAGCTCTTTAATTCTTTGGTGGTTTTCGCCACTAATGGGCTGATCAATCGCTGTATCCAAGTAAACCTTCGATGAAGATTCCTTTTTAAAGGCAGCTATATTCTCCTTGGTTCCAGCTAATAATATTTTTCTTTCCACTTCCTTAGCCAGTTTGTCAAATTCTTGATCTAGGTAGCTGAAATATTTATCACGATCTCTTTCAACTTGGGCGGACTTGCTTTGATTAGAATGAATAGACCTTTGGCCCCTAGATGTCGTTTGCTTGTTTTCGGAATCATTATCATCATAAATATCGTAAAATGAACTTTTGATTTCATCAATTTCAGTCGGTTCATAAGAATACTGGTCAGCTAAGTATAATTGAACTTGGTCTTTAGCAATATCGGCCAAAATGACATCAAAAGCTTCCTCATAGTAAGCTAATAAGGGAACCAAATGGAAATAATCTCCTACATAGGCGATTTCCTCTTGCTCTTGCCGTAATCTAAAGATCTCAATCAACTGATCACTAGCTAATATCACCAAGCCCTCTTTATTTTTTTGCCAAAAATCGACTTTTTCATCAATTAATTTAGACAAATGATCAAAAGTCCTTTGCCAATCACTATCGGGATAATTAGTCTCTAATTGAGTCTTGACTTCATTGAGTAAATTTTCATAACGGATAGGATCTTGCTGATTTTCCGGAGCAGCTCGATGGGTTGGCATATATATTGAAATTTTCGGGTTCCCCTTTTCAGCATTGGCTTTAACTACACGATATAAACGTTTGTCGACAGTCATAGTAGTCTCCTTTCCCTTAAGCGCTTCAACTTCTATATCTACTATAAAATAAATATTGGCTTTTTACTAACGGAAAGGTTTACTTTAAAATAATCAAATGGTTAAAAGTCAAAATTATATTGAATCAGTTGTTTAATAAGATGGAAATCTTTCTTAGACAATCTTTCGATGTATTGAATTTCTCTTCCACCAGCTTCAGTCACATCTAAAGAATACATTTGCTGGGTCATCACTTGACCTGTAGTTTGGTAGCCCTTAAGTCTTAAATGAGTTTTAAGTTTCCTTTTTGTATTGGTTATCGGGCAGACAATGACAAAATGGGTGGCATGGTTGTAGTCATCGGAGGAAACGATTAAAGCTGGCCGGCGTTTTTGAATTTCGTGACCCTTGGAAGGGTTAAAATTAATCCAGACAATGTCTTTTTGCCGTGGTTGGTAGGCCATCAGTCCACCTCCTTATGATCGTAATCATCCCAGGCCTCTCCCAGGTAAAATTCCCCATCACAAGCATGACGATAAGGGTTATCTACCCGAGGAAGTAAAATAAAGCTATCTTCTTGGTCGTCATTTTCCTTTAAAGTCCATTGACTATATTCTTTAAATATTTCTTCATTTGGCAGCAGTAAAGCAGGCCCCTCTTCAGTGTGAATAATTTTTAAATCCAACATTTAGCCTCCTCAAGTTTAATTCTTCATGTGAAAAAAGACCGCCTAAGCAGTCTTTTTTCTTTACTCTATTTCTCATCATCCATATCCAAGATGGCCAGGAAGGCTTCCTGAGGCACTTCAACAGATCCTACTGCCTTCATACGCTTCTTACCTTCTTTTTGTTTCTTCAACAGCTTCTGTCTTCTGGTGACGTCACCACCGTATAACTTGGCAGTAACATCTTTTCGGTAAGCTTTGATCGTGGTACGGGCAATAATTTTATTGCCAATAGCTGCTTGAACAGGCACTTCAAACATTTGCCGGGGAATCACTTCTTTTAATTTTTCGGCTAGTTTACGCCCGCGATCATAGGCAAAATCACGGTGGACGATAGTACTCAAGGCGTCGACAGGTTCTCCGCTTAGTAAGATATCGAGTTTGACTAAACTGCTCTTTTGATAACCAATCAGTTGATAGTCAAGCGAAGCATAGCCCTTGGTGCCGGATTTTAGACGGTCAAAGAAGTCAAAAATCACTTCATTCAGGGGCATTTCATAAATAATATTTACTCGAATATCATCCAGATATTCCATGTTGATAAAATTCCCTCGCTTTTGTTGGGCGAGTTCCATGACATTTCCAACAAAATCCTTAGGTACCATAATTTCAGCACGGACGTAAGGCTCTTCAATCCAATCAATTTGGGTATTATCTGGCATTTCAGAAGGGTTGGAGACTTCTACCATTTCCCCATCGGTTTTATATACATGGTAAATTACCGATGGTGCAGTCATGATTAAATCTAGGTTGAAATCACGTTCGAGTCGTTCTTGAGTAACATCCATATGGAGCATACCTAAGAAACCACACCGATAGCCAAAACCTAAAGCTTGAGAAGATTCTGGCTCAAAGGTTAGAGAGGCGTCATTTAATTGCAGCTTTTCTAAGGCTTCTCTAAGCGCAACATAGTCAGCAGAATCTACCGGATATAGACCACTATATACCATAGGCATCATGGGACGATAACCAGGTAAGGCTTCTGCCGCAGGACGATCCGCTAAAGTCACAGTATCGCCCACCTTAGTATCTTGGATAGTCTTGATACTTGCAGTAATATAGCCAACATCCCCTGCCATTAAATAATCCCGACTAATGGGGTGAGGCGACATAATTCCTAGGTCAGTGACATCAAACTGCTTACCATTACTCATCAATTCAATGGTATCACCAGGTTTTACTATGCCGTTTTCAATCCGCACACTAAGAACGACTCCCCGATAAGAATCATAGACGGAGTCGAAAATCAGTGCCTGGAGAGGCGCTTCGATATCCCCTTGGGGAGCAGGTATTTTAGTTACAATTTGTTCCAGGATTTCCTCAATACCAATCCCAGTCTTAGCACTACACAAGACCGCCTCGCTGGCATCAATACCAATAATATCCTCAATTTCAGTTCTAACATATTCAGGATTAGCTGCAGGAAGATCGATCTTATTGATGACTGGCACTAACTCTAAATCATTATCCACGGCTAAGTAAGCATTAGCCAAGGTTTGAGCTTCAATCCCCTGAGCCGCATCAACCACCAAGAGCGCCCCTTCACAGGCTTGCAGACTCCGTGATACTTCATAGGCGAAGTCGACGTGACCAGGAGTATCGATCAAATGAAAGATATATTGTTCCCCATCTTCAGCTTGGTACTCTAATTCAACGGCATTTAGTTTAATGGTGATGCCACGTTCTTGCTCCAAGTCCATGGAGTCAAGTAGTTGATCATGCATTTCCCGATCAGAGACCGTCCCAGTCTTTTGCAAAATACGGTCAGCTAAGGTTGACTTACCGTGGTCAATATGGGCCACAATCGAAAAATTTCTAATGCGTTTCTGTCTTTCTTTTAATTCATTAATATCAATTGATTTTGTCACTCGTTTGCTCACTTCCTTATCTAATCTATAAAGAGTTCACCCTTCATTATAACATATAGCCATCCAGAGATCAGATGATATCTAAAACAAAGCATTAAAAAAAGTTCTAGTAAAGCTAAAGCAAAAACCGTAACCTTCCTAGGCAGAAGATTACGGTTTTTAGATGATTAAAATCAGTTAAAAAATTTAACCTTATTTTGCTTATGAAAAGGCATCTTTAATTTTATCAAAGAAATTCTTCTCTTCTTCAGTGACATTATTTCCTGATGCCTTAGCATAGTCGCGAAGAGCGGCCTTTTGTTTGTCATTGAGATGTTTAGGTGTAATGATCTTAATATTGACCAATTGGTCCCCATTGCGATCACGGTTTAATACTGGGGCGCCTTTGCCACGTAAACGGATGGTATCGCCACTTTGTGTACCTGCAGGAATTTTAAGGTTCACTTTGCCGTGAACGGTTGGGACCTCAACTTCATCACCCAGAGCGGCTTGGGCAAAGTTTAGAGGCAAGTCAATACTGATTTGCGAGCCTTTCCTTTGAAAGATATTGCTTTTAGCTACTCGGAAGACCACATAGAGGTCACCGGCTGGCCCCTTATTGTAGCCAGCTGACCCTTGTCCGGAAAGACGAATCGATTGCCCATCTTCTACACCGGCTGGAACCTTCACTTTAACCGTATGGGTCTTCTCTTCTCGACCGCTTCCTTGGCAATTAGTACATGGGTCTTCGATAATCTTACCTTCACCTTGACACTGGCTACAGGTGGTTTGACTAGCCATTTGTCCAAATGGGGTATTTCTTACTTGTTGAACTACCCCTTGGCCATTACAGGTTGGACAAGTTTTCTTGGACGTTCCCGGCTTAGCACCAGAGCCTTCACAAACCTGGCAAGCTTCTTCGCGTTTATAGGAGATCGTTTCTTCTTTACCAAAGATAGCTTCTTCAAAGCTTAAATCCATGGTGTATTGTAAGTCGTCCCCACGGCGAGGTGCAGTCCTAGACCGTTGACTAGCAGATGAGCCAAAGCCACCGAAGCCACCTTGACCACCAAAGAACTGATCGAAGATATCTTCAAAGCCAGAGAAACCTTGTCCTGAGTAGGATTGATAACTTCCATTGCCAAAGCCACCGAAGCCACCATTTGCACCAGCATGACCAAACTGATCGTATTGTTTTCGTTTGTTTTCATCACTTAAAACTTCATATGCTTCCGTTACTTCTTTATATTTTTCTTCAGCACCGGGATCATGGTTTAAGTCAGGATGGTATTTTTTTGCTAGTTTACGGTAAGCACGCTTGATATCTTTCTGGCTGGCGTCTTTACTGACACCTAAAATGTCATAGTAATCTCCTTTAGCCATATTTTACCCCCTTATCCTCGATACAATAGTTTGTCCCTGCCTTAAGACAGGGACAAGCCTACTATAGTCGATTATTTATCGTCATTTACTTCCTCGAAGTCACCTTCAAAAGTACCATCATCATTATTATCTTGATTTTCACTTTGGCCTTCTGCTTGGTTGGCTTCGTAAAGTTTTACCGTTAGTTGTTGAAGAACTTCCATTAATTCGTCCTTCTTAGCCTTCATTTCATCAGTATTTCCAGCTTCTTGAGCAGCCTTTAGTTCGTCTTTTAATTGGTTGGCTTTATCAATATCTGCTTGATCCGCTTTACCTTCAACATCCTTAGTAGTTTTTTCAGTTTGATGGATGATTTGTTCAACTTCATTCTTCAATTCTGCTTCTTCTTTACGCTTGTTATCTTCTTCAGCGTTAGCTTCAGCATCTTTCATCATGCGGTCAATTTCTTCATCGGTTAAACCAGAATTGGATTGAATGGTAATCGCTTGTTCCTTACCGGTGCCTTTATCTGTGGCTGAAACATTAACGATCCCGTTTTTGTCAATATCAAATTTTACTTCAATTTGAGGGACACCACGAGGAGCTGGATTAATATCAGTTAATTGGAAACGACCTAAAGTCTTATTGTCAGCAGCCATAGGACGTTCACCTTGTAAGACGTGGATATCTACAGCGGGTTGGTTATCTGCAGCCGTTGAAAAGACTTGGGATTTAGAGGTTGGGATAGTCGTGTTCCGATCAATTAATTTGGTGAAGACTCCACCCATGGTTTCAATACCTAAGGATAGTGGCGTAACGTCGAGTAAGACAACGTCTTTAACGTCACCAGTAATCACACCACCTTGAATAGCAGCACCCATAGCAACCACTTCATCAGGGTTAACACCACGGTGTGGGTCTTGGCCAGTTAATTCTTTAACATGGTCAACCACTGCAGGAATACGAGTAGAACCACCAACTAAAATCACTTGGTCAATATCTGACTTGGATAAATCAGCATCAGCTAAAGCTTGTTGAACGGGTTTAGTGGTCCGGTCAACTAAGTCATCAGTAAGTTCGTTGAATTTTGCCCGAGTTAAGGTTAATTCTAAGTGTAATGGGCCACTTTCCCCAGCAGAGATGAATGGTAGGCTGATTTGTGTAGAGGTAACTCCGGATAAATCCTTTTTCGCTTTTTCTGCAGCATCTTTTAGACGTTGCATAGCCATTTTGTCATTGGAAAGATCAATCCCATTATCCTTCTTAAATTCTTCAACTAAGTAATCCACAATGCGTTGGTCAAAGTCATCCCCACCTAATTTATTATCACCGGCAGTAGATAAAACTTCAAAGACTCCATCACCGAGTTCTAAGACAGAAACGTCAAAGGTCCCGCCACCTAGGTCAAAGACTAGGATTTGTTCGTCTTTATCATCTTTGTCTAAACCATAAGCTAAAGCAGCTGCAGTAGGTTCGTTAACAATACGTTCAACTTCTAAGCCGGCAATTTTACCAGCATCTTTGGTTGCTTGACGTTGGGCGTCATTAAAGTAAGCTGGAACAGTAATAACAGCTTTACTTACACTTTCTCCTAAGTAATCTTCAGCGTAGCCTTTTAGGTATTGTAAGATCATAGCAGAAATTTCTTCTGGGGTGTAATCTTTATCATTGACATGAACCTTGTAACCGGATTCCCCCATATGACGTTTAATCGAAGCAACTGTATTTGGGTTTGTCACCATTTGGCGTTTAGCGACTTCTCCTACTTGAATTTCGCCATCTTTAAAAGCTACTACAGAGGGTGAAGTACGATTGCCTTCTGGGTTAGTAATAATTACTGGTTCTCCACCTTCTAATACTGAAACGGCAGAGTTTGTAGTTCCTAAGTCAATTCCTATAATTTTACTCATTATTTATTATCTCCTTTTTTATTATTGTGCAACGACTACCATAGCTGGTCTTAAGACACGGTCTTTAATGACATAGCCTTTTTGATAGACTTCAACTATAGTATCTGATTCTTGACCATCATTGGCAGGAACAGATGAAACAGATTGGTGGAAGTTAGGATCGAATTTTTCGCCTTTAGGATCAATCGTTTTTATTTCTTCATCATTAAAGGCACTTTGAATACTTTCCAATACCATTTCAATGCCGCGTTTCATACTGCGACTCGCTTCATCATCTGCTTCAATAGTCAAGGCCCGTTCTAAGTTATCAACTGCACCTAAGAGTTTTTCAGCTAAATGTTGGGAACGGTACTTAGCAGCATCTTGTCTTTCCTTATTATTTCTTCTTTGAATATTCTTAATTTCTGCAGATAAGCGAAGAATTTGATCATTTTTTTCTTCAAGTTCTTTCTTTATACTTTGAAGTTCACTCTCTTTATCATTCTCATGGACTTCTTGATCTTCATCTGCGGTTTTATTTTTCTCATCATCAGCCAGGTTTTCTGACTCATTATCCTTATCGGCTTTAATATTTTGATTTTGTTTCAAATCTTGAGCCTTGTTTTTATCCTGGACTGACTTTTCATCTTCATGTATATTTTCTGGGTCAACATCCTGATTGTTCTTATCATGAACTTTGCTCATCTGTTTACCCCTCCTCTTTATCATTTTTATAATATGAATCGATATAGTGATTGAGCTGTAGTCTCACACCTTGAAATAGTTGAGCCATACGCAGGTAAGACATATTTTCTGGGCCGAGAATAGCCACAGAAATCGTTTGTTGATCATTATTACCACCAACAAAATTGGTAGCCATAATAGATAAATGATTGAGGCCATCAGCCTGCATGTCCTTACCTACCTTCACTTGAATCCCTTGATCACCCGGATCAATGAGTGTATCTAATAAGTTAGGATTAGCAAATAGACGATTTAAATTCTCTACCTGTTGATAAGCATCACTTTGATAGAGATGGTTATAAAGATTTGCCTTACCTTTAACAAAGACGCGTGAGGCATCCATTTTTTTAAGTAAATCTTCGATTATACTTCCTTCATAAAGTAAACGTCGAATTGATTCATCAAAATAGGACATATAGTTACTTTTAAGGCGTACAAGAACGCTAGGAAGACTTAAACCAATTAAATCACGGTTAATAATATTTGCCATATCCTCTAAAGCTTCCATAGATACACTGTCTGGCAAACGATAGATTTGCGTTTCCACTGTCCCTTCTTCTGTCACTAAGACAAGCATCACTTGCCGGCTAGTTACCGGTACAAAGCGAAAGCCAGCTAAGTGGTAATGGTAAGCGTCAGGTCCTAATGAAATCGCTACATAGTTAGTTAGCTCAGCTAAAAGTTCAGTTGAGCGATTGACAATTTCATCTAAAGCCAAGTAAGGTGATTGAAATATTTCACTCACCTTTTCATTTTCCGCTTCACTTAATCCACTATCGATAATTCCACCGTTCTTGGGAAGAATATAATTAATGTAGAAACGATAGCCGGCTTCAGTGGGCACTCTTCCGGAAGACGAGTGCATCTTTTTAATCAAATCAAGTTTTTCAAGTTTTGCCATATCATTTCTAATAGTTGCAGAACTTGCCTCAAGGCCAGTCAGTTTTAGAATCGATTTAGAGCCAATCGGTTCTTCACTTTGACTATAGGCGTCAATAATCGCTTTTAAAACAATAATTTGTCTTTTACTTAACATCTTATCACCTCTTTTAGCACTTGACAGCTCCTTCTGCTAACATATCTATATACTAACATGGTTAAGTGCATATGTCAATAAAAGTCAAACTGTTTTTCAAAGAATTTCCTAGTCATTCCGATTCCTATTTTGACCTTTAGCAAAACGATTTTATAGATAAAGTTAAAAGATAGCCCTTACTCAGTAATAACAGCTGGCAGTGATGACTTACTAGCGACTCAACCTTTACCTTGGATCGGTCTCTAGCCTCATACAAAAAATGACAAAATAAAAAAAGTTGGCAAAATTGACACCAACTTTTAGAGAATTTAATTTTGATAATTTTCATATTTTTGTAGACGACTCAGACAGTCACTTTTATCTTGATTCAACTGTTCCACCATAGCCTCTACACTAGAGAATTTCTTTTCACCCCGTAAATATTCGTACCAAAATACCAGCATTTCTTCTCCATAAATTTCTGACTCAAAATCAAACAAGTTAATTTCAATGGTCTTGTCATTATCATCACCAAAAGTGACATTATATCCAATGGAAGCCATCCCCCAGAATAGCTGATGGTTGATTTGACATTGAACCAAATAAACACCCACTTTGGGAATTAAAGTACTGGCCTGGGTATAGATATTAGCCGTTGGAAAGCCTAGAGTACGGCCTCGTTTAAAGCCGTTTATGACTAAACCACGGAAGAAATAAGGATAGCCCAGAGCCTGGTTCGCTTCTTCCAGTGATCCCTCAGTCAGCTCCTTGCGAATCTGTTTGGAAGCAATTTTATTATTATTTTCATTCAATACGGGGACCTCAATAATTTTAAAGCGATCTTCAGCATAGTCTGGCAAGTTTTTCATATTGGCTATGGCTTTAGCACCATAGGTATAATCAAAGCCCGCAACAACTACCTTAGCATTTAAGCCAACCAGATAATTATCAACGAAAGCTTTGGGACTTTGATTAGAAAAGGCACTGGTATAATCAACTAAGTAAACCCGGTCTACCCCAAAAGTCTCAAGTAAATGCATCTTTTCTTGATTTTGCGTCAGGTATTTCATTTGATTAGGGTGAAGGTCTTGATTAACAATTAAAGGTGAAATATTAAATGTCATCACTGCTAATGGAAGCTTGCGTTTGAAGGCTTCCTTCCTTGCAGCTTTAATCACTGCTTGATGGCCACGATGGACGCCATCAAAAAAACCCAAAGCTAAAACGATGCCCTCATTATTTTTAAGATTCTGGTCTATGGGATGATGAATGGTTATTACTTGCATAAGACACCTCATTGTTAAAGTCATCAGTTATATCAGCATTTTTAACGGTTTCATTTGTTCTTCATCACTAGGATGTTGTCCATAAATAGCCATGAGACCTTGATGGCCATAAAAAGCCACCGGCAATTGGTCTCGATATTCTTCGGCCAAATTATTTTTGTTTAGAACCGCTCCATTGCTGACGAGTTTTTCTAATTTGCCACTAATCTCAATATGAGCTAAGTCTTGGATCAAAAAATCAATGGGAAAAATAAAATCATTTTTTTCTTGACTAATTTGATCTTCAATTTCAGATAAAGTAAAGCATTGTGATTGGGTAAAGGGGCTTGAAGCTATCCGACTCAGGTCAGTCATGGTCGCAGCATAGCCTAGTGACTCTCCTAGGTCTGAAGCAAGGGTCCTCACATAGGTCCCCTTGCCACAACGGACGCGGAAATTAAAACTTTGCACTTGCTGGTCTTGGTCGTATCGACAGGGCTTTAGAAGGTCAAATTCAAAGACATTAACCAGTCTTTTCGGGCGGTCAACCTTTTCTCCATGACGGGCATAGTCATATAACTTTCGGCCGTTAACTTTAACAGCCGAATACATGGGAGGGATTTGAGTAATTGTACCTAACATGCTATCCATCGCTTGTTGAATAAGCTGTCCATCGACAGCTTCTTTGACAGGTGTTTGACGAACAATTTCCCCGTCTAAATCTTCTGTTTCTGTTTGAAAGCCTAAGGTAATTTCTCCTTGATAGACCTTTTCCTTATCAGTGATCCAATTAGCCATTTTTGTCGCCTTATTCACACAAATTGGCAATACACCGCTCACATTGGGATCCAAGGTACCGGTATGGCCCACCCGTCTGGTCTTTAACAATTTACGCAAGGCATTGACACAATCGTGACTAGTCATCCCTCTTTCCTTCCATAAAGGAATTATGCCATCCATGGCTTCACCTCCTATTATTTAATACTTACAAAATCTTCGATTAACTGACAGAAGTCATCTGCATATTTATCTGCCTTTACTGGACCTACTCCGCTAATATCAAGAAATTCCTGATAGTTCTTAGGCTTTATTTCCACCATATCAAGGAGACTCTGGTTATTAAAGATAATATAGGCAGGAACATTTTCTTCACTAGCTAAACTATAGCGTAATTCACGAAGTGCTTCAAATAATTCTTCATCTTCTGGCGATAAATGATCAGTCAGTGATTGAGCTTTCTGACTAGTCTTCGTTTTATTTTCTGATCGAATATAGGCAGATTCTTTAATATAAAGGCACTTAATTCCTTTTAGAATTGGGAGCGCCTTTTCCGTAAGGCTAAGTCCCTTATATTCATTAACCGCCAAGGCCCCTTCAGAAATTAATTGAGAAATAATATTCTTAATGGTTTGCTCATTCATATCTTTTAATAAAGCGTAGGTTGATAATTGGTCAAAATGTTTGTCTTTAATTTTTTGATGTTTTTTTCCTTTTAAGACATCTGTGACTAGGGTCATGCCATAAGGATAAGCCATTCTAACAATACAAGAGAGGATCATTTGTCCTTCTCGACTGACATCAACCTTTTTGACTTGCTGCAAACAATTGGAGCAATTTTGGCAATGGTCAGGAGCTTCCTGACCGAAGTAGGCTAAAATGTGTTGTCTCAAGCAAGAAGAGGTCGTTGCATAATTAATCATATCATTTAAGCGACCTTCACTAGTGGGATCATTGCTTTGACTAATCAAAAATTTTGCGGTCAAGATATCCTTGGGGCTGTAGAGAAGAATGGCTCTAGCCGGCAAGCCATCTCTGCCTGCCCGGCCTGCTTCTTGGTAGTAACTCTCTAAATTAGTGGGCAAGTTGTAATGGATCACCTGCCGAACATCAGGTTTATCAATTCCCATCCCAAAGGCATTGGTTGCCACAATAATATTAGTACGCTCATAGATGAAGTCATTTTGCGAAGCCATCCGATCCGCTGGGCTCATTCCCGCATGATAAGCGCTCACCGGAAGTCCTTGGTCTCTTAACCATTCACTCAAACGGTCAACAGTTTTTCGAGAAGAAGCATAAATGATAGCTGCTTCTTCTTTATCTATTAAATCAATTACAGTCTTCTTCTTTGATTCTGGTTCCATAACCTCAAAAGTCAGATTGGGACGATCAAAGGAATTAATGAGGACATAGGGATTCTCAAGAGCCAATTGATGAATAATATCCTGTTGAACCCGATTGGTAGCTGTGGCTGTAAAGGCACTCACAACCGGTCGGTGACTTAACTGACCAATAAAGTTAGCAATCTCTCGGTAAGAGGCTCTAAAGTCGTGTCCCCATTGAGAAACACAGTGGGCTTCATCAATAGCTATTTGAGCTAAGGGTAAGTCATTAGCTAATTGTAGAAAAGACTCGCTCTTTAGCCTTTCTGGTGATACATAAATCAGCTTGACTTGTCCAGAATTAATCCTATCCAGGACAGCAAAATAATCCTCACTGGATAGACTGGAGTTGAGGTAGACACTATGAATTCCATGTTCATTAAGACTATCTACTTGGTCCTTCATTAATGAGATTAAAGGAGAGATTACTAAAGTAATACCAGGTAAGGTTAAAGCAGGTAATTGATAGCAAATTGATTTGCCTCCGCCAGTGGGGAGAATCCCCAAACTATCGCGACCAGCTAGAATACTCTCAATGAGTTCCTTTTGTCCGGGGCGAAACGTTTTATAGCCAAAATATTTTTCCAAAGCATGCTCAATTAGCATAGAAACCTCCCTCTCCATCACGTCTTTTTATTATAACAAATTTTCTAGAGGCTTAGGGATATTTCACCTTTAAGATGCAAAGAAAAAAAGACTAGAAATGCTCCAACTTGTCTCTTTAACAAAGTGAAGTAGCATTTTCTAGTCCTTGATGTTTTACTATTTAATTAGCTTTTCTAGCTCTTCATAGATCAACTTAGCCAATGATTAATACATTCCTGATCTGCCATCAGCTAAATTAATATAGATATTTTTCGCTTGGGTATAGGCATTAAGAATCATTTTGTGGGTTTCTCGACCAATCCCTGAATCTTTGTAGCCTCCAAATGGTGCCCCAGCTTCAAAGCTATTATAGGTATTAATCCAAATTCGTCCTGTTCTTACTCCACGAGCTACCTTAAAGGCCGTGTCTAAGTTTTTAGTGAAAACACCGCCTGCTAAACCATAATCACTATCATTAGCAATACGGATGGCATCTTCAACATCTTTGAATTTAATCACAGTAGCAACGGGACCAAAAATTTCTTCTTGAGCCACCCGCATACTATTGTCTGCTAATAATAAAGTAGGTTCAAAATAATAGCCCTTTTCAAGATCTCCTTCTGAAGCTGAATGGCCACCGGTTATAATTTCAGCTCCTTCATCTAAAGCCACTTGGATATATTCGCTCACCTTTTGATGTTGAGCATGACTAGCTTGGGCACCAAGTTGAGTGTCTTTTTCCCAAGGCAAACCAACTTTTACCTTTTTAAATTCTTCTTTTAAGCGACCGATAAATTCATCATAGATCGATTCTTGCACTAAAATTCGTGAACCTGCTGAGCATACTTCCCCTTGATTGAATAAGATACCCAATTGAGCTCCCTCTAAGGCTTGTTCCATATCCATATCTTCAAAGAAAATATTGGCCGATTTTCCACCTAATTCCAAGGTTGCTGGGATGAGGTTTTCAGCAGCTGAAATTCCTACTTGGCGGCCAACCGAAGTTGATCCAGTAAAGGCAATTTTATCAATATCTGGATGGTGTTGGAGGTATTCTCCACTCTTTGAACCACTTCCAGTAATAATATTTAATACGCCCTTGGGTAAGAGATCATTAATTAATTTAGCTAACTCTAAAACGCTTAGCGAAGTGGAAGAGGAGGGTTTTAATACAATAGTATCCCCTGCTGCTAAGGCTGGCGCTATTTTCCAGGCCGCCATTAAAAAGGGAAAGTTCCAAGGAATAATCTGGCCGACAACGCCAATTGGTTCCCGAAGAACCATGGATAAGGTATTGTCGTCAAGCATTTTAAAGTGATCTTCTTCGCTACGGATAACACTAGCAAAGTAACGAAAATGGTCAGCTGCTAAAGGAATATCAGCTCCTTGGGTTTCTCGAATCGGCTTACCATTATCCATCGTTTCAACCAAAGCCAAACGCTCTTGGTTATCTTCGATAACATCAGCAATTTGATTGAGAATTTTAGCTCTTTCTTTGACATCCGTTCTTCCCCAATTAGGAAAGGCTTGGCGGGCAGCTGCAACAGCTTGATTGACATCTTCCTCAGTGGCATCGGTAATTTCAGCTAATTTTTCGCCATCTGCCGGGCTATAATCTTCAATCGTCTCTTGACCGCTGCCATTAGTCCATTCACCATTGATTAACAATTGATAACGCTTTTCAAGTTTAAGGTCCTTAATATCCATTGTTATCTCCCTTTCATCTCAAAATACAGTTAAAAATGTAATCTCAGTATACCTAAAAAGCGCTTTCATTAAAAGAATTTGGCTTTGCATAGTTAGCTAATAATAACTCATCATTATTAAGGCTTTCACCTACATTATGATGGAAGAGTTGTAGTAAGTCGTCAATGCTACAATTTTCTTTCTCTTCTCCAGAGATATCAACGACTACCTGACCGTCATGAAGCATGATTAAACGATTGCCATAAGCTAGCGCATCATTCATATCATGGGTTATCATTAAGGTTGTCAATTGATATTCGCTGACCAAGTCTTGGGTTAAAGACATTACCATTGCACTTGTGCGCGGATCTAAAGCAGCCGTATGCTCGTCAAGAAGTAATAGTTTTGGCGTTTGTAAGACAGCCATCAGTAAGGTTAACACTTGGCGCTGTCCCCCGGATAAGGAGCTTACCCGTTCTTGCATGCGGTTTTCTAAGCCCATAGCTAAGGTGCTTAAACGAGAACGGAATTCTTCACGCATATCTTTTGTAATAGATGTTTGGAAGCTGCGTTTGTGTCCTCGCTTATAAGCAATGGCTAAGTTTTCTTCCACGCTTAAAGATTTGGCTGTACCCATTTGTGGGTCTTGGAAGACCCGACTAATCATTTTTGCACGTTTATAAGCTGGTAAAGCAGAAATTTCACGGTCTTCTAAATAAATCTGCCCCGAGCTTAAGGGAATCGTTCCGGCAATAAGATTCATCATGGTTGACTTTCCGGCGCCGTTACTGCCAATGACACTGATAAAATCGTTATCCTTAATGGAGAGATTTAAATTTTTAATGACTTGATGGGGTTTACTCGATTGCGTTTGAAATACCTTATTTAAATTCTTTAATTGAACTAATTCATTCATGATAATTTTCCTTTCTTTAATCATTTAAGCGAGCGCTTTTCTTAGTCTTCCATTCTATTTGTGGGCCCCATAGGATAATTGCCAATACTATGGCGGATAGTATCTTGATATCACTTGGTAAAATCGGAATATATTTCATGATTAAGTCAATAATTACTCGGTAGATAATCGCACCCAATATAATTGAAAATAAACGACTTGGTAATTTTACTTGGCTTAATAAGACTTCGCCAATCACAATGGCAGCTAGACCAATGACGATGGTTCCGGTTCCCATTGATAAGTCAGCATAGCCGTTATACTGAGCGATTAAAGCCCCTGATAGAGCAATCAAGGCATTAGAAATCATGTAGCCCACTAATTGCACGTGGTCCGTCCGAATCCCGTTAGCTTCTGCCATTAGGGCATTATCACCAGTTGCAATTAAAGCCAATCCGTACTCAGTTCCCATAAAAATCACAAGTCCTAAAATGATAACCATGACGGTTAATAAGCCTAGTAAAAATGGTGACCATGTTGTCGATATGCCTAAGTTCTCTATTGAAGTTAACAAGGTTTTTTCTCCTAGTAAGGGGGTATTGGCTTGCCCCATGACTCTTAAGTTAATGGAGTAAAGTCCGGTCATAGTTAAGATCCCTGACAAGAGGGCCGGTATTTTCATCCTTGTGGTCATGAAACCGGTTAGAAAGCCAGCCAAAGCGCCTGCTAGAAGTGCTGCTAGAACCGCTAATAAAGGGGGTACCTGATTGACTAATAATTTAGCACAGACAGCCGCGCCTAAGGGGAAACTCCCCTCAGCTGATAAGTCGGCTAAGCCTAAGATTCTAAAAGTAATATATACCCCTATGGCCAGGATAGACCACATCATTCCTTGCGAAACACTAGATATCAATAAATCCATTCTTCTTGCACCTCTTCTAATACGCCTGGTATGGCTATTTATCTTTTATTTTTAATTAACTTAATGAATAACATTTAAATTATTCTTTTAAACGCGCCTTTAATTCTTCACTATCTATTCCCAAAGCAGCAGCCATTTCATCATTCACCTTAACGACTAGGTCCTTAGAATTTTCTACTGGAATGTCTTCTAGTTTTTTATTTTCCTTCAGAATATCTACTGCCATGTTCCCCGTTTGTTGTCCTAATTTATAGTAATCTACCCCATAGGCACATAGAGAACCTTCGATAGCGGCATCGAAAGCGGCTACTGATGGCGTCTTGTTCTCCATTAGGACCTTACCAATGGTTTGAATGGTGTTAGCAATGGTATTATCTGTTGGTAGATAGATGCCATCGACTTTTTCTGCTAAAATTTTAGTCGCTTGTTGCACATCATTAGTTGAGGTCACTGTCATACTTTCGACCTTTAAGCCCTTGGATTCGATATATTCCTTGGCTTGTTCATATTGAACTTCTGAGTTTACTTCACTTGAATTATATAAAATCCCGATGGTTTTAATGGATGGATCAGCCTTTAATAATAAATCAACGACATCAGCAACCGGGGCCATATCACTGGTACCGGTCATATTTTTACCAGGTTTTTCCATACTCTCGACTAATTTAGCGCCGACCGGATCAGTAACAGCCGTAAATAATTGCGGAGTCTCCTTGTCAGTGTTCAGCATGGCTTGGGCAGCTGGAGTAGCTATACTTAAAATCAGGTCCTTTTTCCCTTTTAATTGTTGGGTAATACTTTGCAAGTTGGATTGGTCGCCTTGGGAGTTATGGAATTCAATCGCTAAATTCTTCCCTTCTTCATAGCCAGCTTCTTTCAGGCTATCTTGGAAGCCTTCCTTAGCTCTTTGTAAGGAATCATGTTCCATGTATTGAATGATCCCCACATCGACCTTTTCAGTACTGCTTTCACTACCTTGATTGGAACAAGCTGCTAATGTACATGTTAATAAACCTGCTGCTAGGTAACGTAAATATTTTTTCATCATTTTTCCTCCATAACACTAAATAAACACAGTTGATTTTCTATTGTTTTTGACTGTTAAACGGGCCTTCCATACTATCACTCCCCTAAAAGGTATAAAAAAAGCCCACCTAGTTTGGAAAAAACTAAATGGGCTGAATAATAGCATATATTAATAGTGGTATAGCCCATTTAGAATTTATCCATTCTATGAGGGCTAGACACGCTTAAGATCCTTAGCCATCATAGATACAAACTTGAGTTTGACGTTTGTATCTATGATGTTTCATAGTACAAACGCTATCTAAAATAGCTAAAGTAAAATCGTACATTTTGATAAGTAGAGCATGCGCTCTGGTTGATAAGGTATTTAACTAACATAATCACATGCTCCTTTCTTAAGCTGTTGAAGTAATAGTAAACAATTTTTAAGGTAAAGTCAACTCTTAATTTAAAACATAAGTTTATATTTCTAAATTTAAAATTTGATTATATAAATAATAGAAGGAAAAGACTTATATAAGGGTATTCTTGGAGAGTATTTTTTTAAACCGATCTATTATTTTGATCGATCTTGATCATTATTTCAAAATAAGCTCTGATTTCTTAATCCACTCGGCTAGTCTTTTATTAAAATTTCATTTCTAAGTTTCAGTTAAAAGAAAAAAGAGGCCTACAAATACACAGCCTCTTTTCAAAATGCTTTTCAAGCTCTGGACAAGCGGCTACTTCAGAAAATGGTGGTAAAATTTTGACACATTTTCCTTCCAGCGATCTTGCTCTTTGACGCGCTTGTCACACTCGCTTCTGAAATATTAATCTTCTTTATTTAACTGAGCCAATAACTGGTCAATACGTTGACCATATTCGATCGATTCATCCCGCTTAAAGACAACTTCTGGTGTCTTATAGATACGTAAGCGTTGACCTAACAACGAACGTACTAAGCCACTGACCTTATCAAGTCCCTTTTGCACTTTTTCATGTTCACTTTGTGAATCGGATAAGGTGGAATAATAGATGGTAGCGTTTTGTAAATCACCAGTTAAATCAACATCAGTAATAGTAATATTTTTGACACGAGGATCTTTAACTTCTTTGCGTAGAATCGAGTTAACTTCACGTAAGATTTCTTGGCTAACTCGCTCTACACGTCGATTCGTAGACATAAAATCCCTCCTTGTTAAATATTAACGCTTCACTTCTACCATATGGTAGGCTTCGATTTGATCGTCCACTTTAATATCATTATAGTCTTCAATCATCAACCCACATTCATAGCCTTTATTAACTTGTTTAACATCATCTTGGAAGCGGCGTAGGGAAGATAATTGGCCTTCGTAGATAACAATATTATCGCGAATTAAGCGAATTTTACTGTTTCTTTCGATATATCCATCCGTGACATAACCTCCACCGATGGTTCCTAACTTAGAAACATGGTAGGTTTCCCGAATCGTTACATAACCCGTAATTTCTTCTTTATATTCTGGATCTAACTGACCTTTCATTGCATCCTCAACTTCTTGAAGCGCGTTGTAGATCACGTTATGAAGACGAATTTCGACTTCTTCTTCTTGGGCTTGGGTTTTAGCTGTTGGCGTTGGTCTGACATTGAAACCAATAATAACTGCATTGGAAGCTGCCGCTAAGGACACATCACTCTCGTTAATGGCACCGACAGCACCATGAATAATATCAACTTTAACGCCTTCAACATCAATTTTCTTCATACTGGAGGCAATCGCTTCAACAGAACCTTGGACATCGGCCTTAATAATAATGTTAACGGTCTTCATTTCGCCTTCTTTAATGGTATCAAACAGGTTATCAAGGGTTACCTTATGGGTTTGATGGCGGCGTAATTCTTGAGCTTGTTGGGCACGACGTTCACCAATATTTCTGGCAGTCTTTTCATCATCAAAGACCACAAAACGGTCGCCTGCCTGAGGAGCTTCTTGGAGACCGGTAATTTCAACAGGCGTTGAAGGACCTGCTGACTTAATCCGACGACCTTGGTCGTTAGTCATGGTACGAACCCGTCCATAAGTGTCTCCTACAACAATAGCGTCTCCTTGGTGTAAAGTCCCTTCTTGAACCAAAATAGTCGCTACGGCACCACGATGGGCATCTAATTCCGCTTCAATCACAGAACCAAGGGCGTTGCGATTAGGATTGGCTTTTAGTTCTTCAACTTCAGCCACTAAGAGAATCATTTCAAGTAATTCATCGATATTTTCACCAAACTTGGCTGAAATATTAACAAAAATGGTATCGCCACCCCATTCTTCTGGAATCAACTCATATTCGGTTAATTCTTGTTTAACGCGGTCAGGGTTGGCCTGTGGTTTATCAATTTTATTAACTGCTACGATAATAGGTACTTCAGCGGCCTTAGCATGGTTAATTGCTTCAACAGTTTGTGGCATAACGCCATCATCAGCGGCTACAACAATGACGACAATATCGGTAACGTCAGCTCCACGTGAACGCATGGTAGTGAAGGCCGCGTGCCCCGGAGTATCTAAGAAGGTAATTTCTTTGTCATTAGCATGGACTTGGTAGGCTCCAATATGTTGGGTAATGCCACCAGCTTCCCCTTCAACCACGTTAGCGTGTCTTAAGTAATCTAGTAAGGTAGTTTTCCCGTGGTCAACGTGACCCATAATGGTTACAACGGCTGGACGTTCTTCTAAATTATCCGCTTTTTCTTCTTTAGCCTCTTCAAAATAATGATCGAAGTCAGTAGGATCAATGATAACCTTTTCTTCAGCTTCAATGCCATATTCAGCTAAAATTAATTGAATAGTGTCTGAATCTAAAGCTTGGTTTTGGTTGGCCATGACACCAAGCATCATCAAACTCTTAATAATATCAGCTGGAGACCGTTTGATTTTTTTAGCTAACTCAGCAACGGTCATGCCATCAGTAAATTCAATTTTTTCTGGACTTTCTTTTTTCTTGCGGCTAGGAGCCGAAGAATTATTATGTTGGACTTTTTTACGTTGATTATGTTTTAAATGCTTGTCCTCATATTTTGATTGCTTGTTATTTTTACGGCGATTCTTTTTATTGTTCTTCTTATTGGCCTTTTTATTGGTATTTGATTGGCTATTTTTGCCGGATTGACCATCATTCTTTTTATGGTCTTGGCCTTTTTCTTCTTGCTTATTCGCTGGTTTTTTTTCGCCTTTGTTATTATTATGCTTATCTTGTTTTTTACCAGCTTTTTCAGACTGAGATTGCTTATTGCCTTGTTTGTCTTGGCTAGACTCTTTTTGCTTAGGCTGACTTTTTTCCTTTGCAAAATACTTTTCCATGGTTTGGATATCTTCATCAGTCATCGACGACATATGGCTAGTGTAGGATAATCCAGCCTTTTTAGCACTAGCTAATAACTCCTTACTAGAAATATTTTTTTCTTTTGCATATTCATAGACACGTTTTTTTGACATGTCATCACCTTCCTTAATCTTATCGCTTCATGATTTGTTCTCTCCTATAAGAAATATCACTTGAAACACAATCAATTAAATTTTTTAGCAAAGCCTTGGTTAGTAAAAGCGCAAACTGACCGCTTCTTACCGAGGGCTTGGCTTATCTCTGCTTGGGTAAATTCTAAACTCAAGGGAACTTGGTAAAAATCACATTTGTTCTTAATGGTTTTTAATGAACGCTCACTTATATCTATCGCTGCGATGACGTGAAGTGCCTTACCGTTTTGAACAGCTTCAATAACACTGCTTTCTCCACTGATCAAACCGCCGGCAACCTGGGCAAGGCCTAAAAGATTTAAGCGCTTATTCATTGCCATATAGCTCTTTTCTAGCTTTCATATGATCAGCGTAATCCTTTAATTCATTATAAAAAGCGTCATCAACGCTAACTTCCAAGTGCTTGTCCAGTAGGTGCTTATCCCATGCCTTTTGAACTAAGTCAGGGTCGGTCGCTATATAGGCACCTCGTCCATTCATTTTCCCACTCGGGTCAATAGCAACTTTACCCTCTGGTGTACGGACAACCCGAATTAACTCTTTTTTTGGAAATTGCTCATTAGACACCACACACCGACGCATCGGTATTTTGCGCTTTTTCATAAATATCCCCTCTATTCTTTTTCAAGATCTTGACCTTCATCCAACAATTCATCGTAAGTCACTTCATCGGATTCTTCAACATCTGAAACAATTTCTTCCATATCATCAGGATGGATATTTTCTTCATCGTAATTTTCGAAACCAGCTTGGTCATCTGCTGAGACTTCTGATAATAAAGGATCAGTTCCCTCACTAACAAGAGAATCAGAGGCTAAGGCAGCCGGATCACTCATGAGTTCTTCCTCTACGTTAACATCGTTTAAGAGGCTTTCGACTTCTTCACTCTCAGCTTCAAGATTTTGATCTTGTAAAAATTTTTCTTGGTATTCTTCAGAATCTTGATAGTCTTCATACTCAGTTTCAGACTTAATATCAATCTTATAACCTGTTAACTTAGCTGCTAGACGAGCGTTTTGCCCTCGCTTACCGATGGCTAAAGACAAATGATTATCTGGAACAACGACCACACATGCCTGTTCATTAGGAACAAAGTGAACAGCGAGAACATCAGCAGGATTTAAAGCATTGGCAATGAGAACCGCAGGATCCTCATCCCATTCGATAATATCCATATTTTCTCCCTTTAGTTCATTAACTACTGTTTGCACTCGGCTACCTCTAGGCCCCACACAGGTCCCCACCGGATCCACATTAGGGTCATTAGAATAAACAGCTAGCTTAGACCGATCGCCTGCTTCTCTAGCAATTGCGCGAATTTCAACGGTCCCATCGTAAATTTCGGGAACTTCTTGCTCAAATAAGCGTTTTAGCATATTTGGATGAGTACGACTCACGTAGATTTGAGGTCCCTTTGTGGTATTTTCAACCCTTTCCACATAAACTTGGATACGGTCATGGGGTTGGAAATACTCTCCAGGGATTTGTCCCTCAGGGGTTAAAACTGCCTCAATTTTACCTAAATTCACATAGATATAACGCCGGTCTTGTCTTTCCACGGTCCCCGTTAACAAATCATCTTCATAATCGATAAATTCTTCATAAATGATTTCACGTTCTGCTTCACGTAAACGTTGGGTGATAACCTGTTTGGCTGTTTGTGCTGCGATACGCCCAAAATCTTCTGGTGTGACTTCAAAGCGAATTTTATCGCCAATTTCGTAACCCCGATTGATTTCCAAGGCATCCTCTAGAGAAACTTCTAAATTAGAGTCCATCACGGTTTCCACCACTTCTTTTACAGAATAAACGTGGAAACTCCCTTTTTTATCATCAAAAACAACTTCGACATTTTGCGCCTGGTCAAAATTTCGCTTGTAAGCAAAGACCAATGCTGATTGCACAGCATCTATAATGGTATCCTTTGATATACCTTTTTCTTGTTCTAACATTTCAAAGGCTTGAATTAGTTGTTTGCTCATTTCTATCCCTCTTTAAAATTCTATTGCCAAACGAATTAAAGACACGCTTTTACGCGGAAAGTCTTGAACTAAACGTCGGGTCTTATCTTTTACTTCTAAAGTAAAGTATTGTTCACTAGCTTCTAAAAGGCGTCCTTCAACAAATTTGCTACCATCAATTTCATGATAAAAATTTAAATGAACCCATTTACCAATTGCTTGTTGGATGGCATTATCATTATTTAAAGGACGTTCCGCTCCAGGAGAAGACACTTCTAGGTAGTAAGCTTGGGGAATAGGGTCGTCTTCGACATTGTCTAAGATTTCAGAAATCTTTTCACTTGCTTTTACACAATCAGCGATCGTTATGCCGTCATTATTATCTATGTAGATGCGTAAATACCAATCCTTACCCTCTTTGGAAAAAGTGATATCAAATAATTGATATCCCATTTCATTAATATCAGCTTCAATTAATGCTTTCACTTGGTCAGTAACTTTAGCCATACTTCCCTCACTTTCTACTCATGAAAAAGAGTGAGCGCTAGCGCTCACTCCTTCCTTCCTATAACAACACTATTATCCTAACATATTTTTCATTAACTAGCAATAGCTAGGCTTTTTTGCCCTGACCTATCAAGCCACTGACACTTGAGATCGGCAAGGAAAAAATTAGACCATGGCCTGGCTCCGTAATTTTCATTGTCTCTGAAATGTTATCTGTTACTTGTTTAATTTTATTAGCGGGAAGAACCATCCAAACAATTTCTTTTTCGGGTTCAATTTGAATGGAAAAAATGCTGGATTTTTCATGGGCGCCACTTCCGCGTCCATGTAAAATCGTTGCTCCCTTAGCCCCTTCATCACGGGCAGCATCAACCACTTGATCAGCTAAATCCCTTTGTACTATGGTTACCAGGAGCTGGTCTTTGTTTTCCTGGTCTGCCTCATTAAAGAGATAGCTATGGTTTTGATTTCCTAAATAAGAAGACACATCAAAAGAGAATAGGACACCTGTCCCCTTTTTCTTTAATTTCAAGGCATCTTCTAAATGGGCATGAATATCCGCTTCTTTTTCTTTTGGAACAATGGTTAAAAAGATTTCACGTTCAGTTCCTTGTAAACCCAAGGACCGCAATAAGTTGCTTTGAACAGTCCCATAGGCTCTAATAATCGTTCCTCCTGATGCACCAGCTTGTTTGGCACGCTTCAATAAACGGCTAGCCATCCCTTCTTTAACAATGGCTAAAAATAAAACCGGTTCTTTATTCACTTTTATTCCCCTTTCTCCATTAGCGCTTATACTTAATCACTTGTCTTTGTTTGAATCTTAAATATTAATCCGAGTAATTCTACCATGATCACTGGAATCATAGCAACAAAAGCAATCACACCAAAGGCATCTAATGCATTTGCATTGGGGAGATAGTCAGCTGCTCCTTGGGCAAAGGCTAAAATAAAAGTAGCTGTCATCGGACCAGAGGCTACACCACCAGCATCAAAGGCGATCCCAGTAAATAGATTAGGGACTTGGTAAGACAAGAGAATTGCCAAGGCAAAACCAGGTAAGAGGAAATGCCAGACCATTAACTGATCACTGGAAATTCGTAACATGGATAAACCGACTGCTAGAGCCACCCCTATAGAGAGTGCAATCATAAGGATTTTATTAGGAATATATCCACCTGTAACATCCTCAACTTGGTCTCCCAAGACATGTACAGCAGGCTCAGCGAGAACAACAACTAAGCCAAGAATAAATCCAGTAATGATTAACCATAGATTTCCTCTTTCAGCCATGGCCTGGCCAAGAAATTTTCCCATATCCATGAAACCTTCATGGACACCAACTAGGAAAATAGTTAAACCAATTACCGTATAAATAATTCCTTTAAAAATATCCATCAATTCTTCTTTATCAAGTTGGAAATGTCTCCAGTTCATATAGATAAACAAGAGAACAATCGGGATAAGGGCAATGATCGATTCAACTAGAGTCGGCAGAAAACTGGATACAATCGCATAAAACACATTTTGTGTCGGTTCAACCACCGATTCAGCCGGTTGAATATTACTTTGCGATAATAGAATCAGTAAAAGGGTCGCTAAGATTGGCCCAGTACTCATGGCGCCAACAAGACCAAAGGCGTTGTCTTCAGCATCTTTCCCCCCCATCCTTTGGGCAAGGGAACCTGACAAGGCTAAAATAAAGGGAGTGGTTAATGCTCCGGTGGTCGCACCAGAAGCGTCAAATCCCATAGCAATGTTAGAGTCTTCAGAAAAAATAGCCAGTATTAAAATAATTCCGTAAACAAGTGCAAAGAAATACTTTAAAGCAATTCGTTTCAAGAGTCGAAAAACTCCAAAAGCAATCATGATCCCCACACCAATAGAGACTGATAAGACGACTAGTTGCTGACTCAAGGCACCTGAGGTCGCCTCTTGAATTTGCAGACCCAGTATCAATAAGTCTGGCTCAGCGATAGTCACTGCAAAACCAATTATAAAACTGATCACTGCAATGACCTTAGCCGAACTATTTCCGGCAACATAGTGCCCTAAGTGGTTCCCAATTGGGGTCATCCCCACATCAATACCAGTTAGAAAAATCGTCAGCCCTAACATGAGTAAAATCGCCCCAATAATAAAAGCGAGCAACATATTAGCTGGCACATCTACCACAAAAAATGATAGCACTAATACAATAGCCACCACAGGTAATACCGAGTAAGCTGTTTCTTTAAAACTATCAATTAAAACATCCATAGACGCTCTCCTTTCTTTCAGAATTTATTCAATTTCACGCAATAAACCAGTCGTATTATTGACAGGTAGGGAAAAGGTAATTCCTGAATTTGGTGATCTCAGGTTCATTTTCTCAACAATAGCCTGGGAAATGGCACTTACTTTTTCACTATCTACCACCATTAAGACAATATCTTTTTCTTCTTCAATGGTGACATCAAAAGCGGCTTCATAATCTTTATAACCCGCTCCACGTCCCTTAACGACAGTAGCTCCGACAGCTCCAGCTTCCCGGGCAGTTTTGATCACATCGCGACCATATTTATGGTCAACAATGGTAATAATCATTTCTTGCATCATAACAGCTCCTCTCTTCAAAAGATTCAGTCACTTTAGAAGTGAACATGAACAAATAAAAATAAGTTTACTTTGATCGTAACATAGCACTCTAGCGATTAGCTAGTAAAAGGCTCCCTACTAGAAAAGATAGAAGATACAATATAATAAAACAAGGCTGTCGAAAATAACAGCCTTGTTAAGTATTACGCCTTTCAATTGCTTATCTCTTTTAAAAATCAAATAGGGACAATTGATTTTCTTCCGGTAAGCCATTCAGTGCATTGCATTCATCTAAATGATCAATAACTGATTGGCTGACCTTACCACGAATCTTCAGATCTTCTTTTGATAAGAAAGGAGATTCTTCTCTAGCTTTAACGACTTGTTGAGCCACGCTGACACCTAATCCAGAAACAGCACGGAATGGAGCAATTAAGGTATCCTCTCCTTCGATAACAAAGTCTTTGGCATCTGATTTTTCTAAATCAACCATCTTAAATTTCAAACCACGCTCCCACATTTCATTGACTAATTCTAGAACAATTTGTAGGGCCTTTTCTTTGGCACTGGCATCATTCCCCTTAGCCTTTATCTCTTTAAGACGGTCCTTGTTCGATTCTAAACCTCCTGCCATGGCTTTCAAATCAAAATCTTCAGCCCTGACACTGAGATAGGCACAATAGTACCAAATCGGATGGTGCACTTTGAACCAAGCTACCCGCAAGGCATTAATCACATAAGCAGCCGCATGGGCTTTAGGAAACATATACTTAATTTTTTGGCAGGAATCCATGTACCATTCTGGTACCTCATGATCTTTCATGATCGCTTGGTGTTCAGGTGATAGCCCTTTCCCCTTTCTTACCTTTTCCATAATTTGGAAGGAATCGCTCTTAGGAACTCCCATATGAATCAAGTCCATCATAATGTCGTCCCGACAACCAATAACATCCTTTAATTCCATGCCCTTTTCGCTAACCAAAGTTTCCGCATTTCCCAGCCAAACATCAGTACCATGAGATAGACCGGAAATTTGTAGTAATTCGGCAAAAGTGCTGGGGTGAGTCGCTTCTAGCATCTGTCTAACGAATGGCGTACCAAATTCAGGAATACCCAGGGTTCCGGTTTTGGAAAAAATTTGCTCTGGAGACACCCCAAGGGATTCGGTTCCATTAAATAGTTTATAGACTTCGGGATCGTCCATTGGGATATCTGTCGGCTCAATTCCCGACAGATCCTGTAATTTACGAATAACCGTAGGATCATCGTGACCCAAGCAGTCTAATTTCAAGACATTGTCATGAATGGAATGGAAATCAAAGTGGGTGGTCCGCCAATCAGCAGTTTGCTCATCGGCAGGGTATTGGATCGGGGTAAAATCATAAACATCCATGTTTTCTGGAATAACAATAATCCCACCCGGGTGTTGTCCAGTGGTCCGTTTTACCCCGGTAGCCCCCTTGGCGAGAAAATCTTTTTCGGTTTGCCTTAAGTTTAAATTATGATCTCGATCATAACCTAAAACATAGCCAAATGCGGTCTTATCAGCAACAGTAGAGATGGTTCCGGCTTTATAAACGTGGTCCTCCCCAAAAAGGACCTTAGTATAGTTGTGGGCTTGAGCTTGATATTCTCCGGAGAAGTTAAGGTCGATATCAGGAACCTTGTCTCCATTAAAACCTAAGAAGGTTTCAAAAGGAATATCATGACCATCCTTAGACAATGGCTGACCACATTCGGGACAATCCTTATCTTCTAAGTCAAAACCAGATCCAATTTCGCCATGGGTATAGAAATGACTGTAATGGCAGTTAAGACAGACATAGTGTGGTGGAAGGGGATTAACTTCAGTGATACCTAGCATGGTGGCAGCAAAGGAAGAGCCCACCGAACCCCGAGAACCAACAATATAGCCATCCTCATTCGATTTCCACACTAACTTTTGCGCAATGTAATAGATCACCGCAAAACCGTTACCAATAATACTGTCCAATTCCCGTTCTAATCTTTCTTCAATCAGTTCAGGTAAATTCTCCCCGTAAATTTCATGAGCCTTAGTAAAAGCATCATTACGAATGGACTCTTCAGCACCATCGATATGGGGTGTATACAACTTATCGTGAATAGGTTCCACAAAATCAATGGAATCAGCTATGGCATTAGAATTAGTGACGACTAATTCAAAGGCTTTCTCTTCGCCCAAAAAGGCAAAATCATCGAGCATTTCTTTGGTCGTCCTGAAATGGGCTCTAGGAAAATATTTAGAGCGGTTAGATTTTATCGAATTGATCAAGATTTCTCGGTAAATTTTATCTTCGGGATTAAGATAATGCGCATCTCCTGTGGCTACCACTGGAATACCAAGTTCATCTCCAATGTCCACTAAATCATTAATGATATTTTCTAAAGCCTCATTATTGATAATATCTTGATTACGTAAAAGAGGCTCATAAGATGCTTTGGGTTGAATTTCAAGGTAATCGTAAAACTCAGCAAATTTCTTAGCGGTTTCCTTTCCTTTCTGCATGGCAGCAGTAAAGACTTCTCCTTCTGAACAAGCGGAACCAACCAATAGATGCTCACGGTGTTCCTTTAAAAGCGAGCGAGGAATACGCGGAACCCGGTGAAAATAGTCAACATTAGAGGCACTCACTAATTTAAATAAGTCCTTAAGCCCCTTTTGATTTTTGGCTAAGATGGTCGCATGGAAGGGGCGTCCTTTTTTATAGGCATCTCCTTGACCTATATCACGGTTCAACTGATCATGGTAAACCATATCATGAGATTCTTTGGCTTCCTTAACAAAAATCCATGCCAAAGCACCCGTTGAAGTCGCATCGTAAATCGCCCGGTGGTGGTGTTCTAGAGAGACGTTAAAATGCTTGGACAAGGTGTTTAAACGGAAGGATTTCAAATGTGGGTAAAGGTAGCGAGCTAATTCCAAGGTATCAATCACTGGATTTTCTATGGTAGGTAAGCCATTTCTTTGGTAGGCAGCATCAATAAAGCCAACATCAAAGCTAGCATTATGAGCGACTAAAATCGTTCCTTGACAGAAGTCCAAGAAATCCTGCATCACTTCGGGTTCAGGACGGGCATTAGCTACCATACTGTCGGTAATGCCTGTCAATTCGGTGGTAAAGCTGGATAAGTGATGGCCTGGGTTTAAGAACTCTGAAAATTCTCCGACCACATTTCCTTTATGCATCTTTACCGCACCTATTTCAATAATCGTGTTATAAACTGCCGATAAACCGGTTGTCTCCACGTCAAAAATAACATAAGTCGCATTTTCTAATTCAACGTGGCCGGGATTATAGGCAATGGGGACTCCATCATCAACGACATAGGCTTCCATACCATAAATCAGCTTGACCCCAGTGTCTTTAGCTGCTTGACTAGCTTCAGGAAAAGCCTGGACATTACCATGGTCAGTAACAGCGATAGCTTTGTGCCCCCATGCGGCCGCCTGCTTGACAAAATCAGTCACAGAATTTGTAGCATCCAGGGCACTCATATTCGTGTGTAAGTGAAGCTCTACTCGTTTTTGATCTTCCGGCATGGTATCTTGACGTGGTTCCTTTTCAATGGCTTCCAGGTCACGTGCATTGACAACGAGGTCTCTAGCAAAGCGGTCATCCATTTGGATATCACCTCGAACACGTAACCACATACCTTCCTTGATACTATTGAAGATGGCAATATCAGCGTCACTATTAGAGAATTTTTGTACAATAAAGGCCGAGGTATAATCTGACATTTTTAAGACAAGAATGCAGCGCCCGGTTCTTAATTCCCGTATCTCAACATCAAAAACGACACCCTCCATTACAGCACGACGCTGCTCTTCAGTATAGCTTTTCATCATCTGAACTTGGTCACTAGGAATAGATCGCCCGATTCGAATTTGATCCGGAGATTTAACTTGCTTAGCATTTGAAGGGGCTTGCTCACTACGCTCCTGGACAAGCTTGGCTTTTTCTTGTTCTTCCTTCTCTAGCGCTTGACGTCTAGACTGGTATTGCTCTTGTCGCTCATTTGCCCTGTCTTGATCAACAATAACCTTAAGACTTAGCTTATCGAAGCCGTGGCGCTGATAGCAATCCAGGATCGCCTGAACGTAGTTAGTTTCAACATAATCTCGAATGGGGTCATTTTCTACATAAAGGAACATCTTCCCCTGGTTAATTTTAGGAGGATTAGCATATAAAACTTGTTGAGCCATGCCATCTGACAAATTCAAGCATTCCAAAATCACTGGCCAATAAGCACTCACTTCTTGGTCACTAGCTGTACTTACTTGACTGATAATAACTTTCAATTTTACTTTGGCTATGGCTTGAAACGTATTGGTTAACTGGGCATAAAAAAGTTGATAAGCAGAAAAAGGTAAGCGTTCTGGGAAACGAATATTGAATTGATAGCAGCGAGAGACTTGGTGAACAATCACCTCTTCAATAGACCCCTGCTTAATATTTTCATCATCACTCTGCCAATGCATTTGCCTAAGTAAAGTTTGAAACATCTCTTCGTTAGAAAGCATTTCATTCTCCCTTCAAAATAAAGAAACCCTCAAAAGGGCTTCTCTTTTTATTTAAAATAATCGTAAGATATCATTCCAGGTCACGGCAATCATTAAGACCATTAATAAGACAAAACCAATCAAATTAATAATTCCCTCTGTCCTCACACTTAAAGCTTTCCCACGTATGGCTTCAATAATATTGAGGAAGGCCTTGCCCCCATCAAGGGCTGGGAAAGGCAGGAGGTTGACTATGCCTAAATTCACAGTCAAATAAGCCATTAATTGTAGAACAGCAATAAAGCCGACTTCTACAGTTTGAGAGGTCGCTTGGTACATATATACCGGACCACCAAAGTTATTAATATCAAAACCATTAACGACCATGGAAGCTATAGCGCTAATAATTCCAACAACAATCGCCCAAGTCGCTTTAAATCCATAAGCAATCTTAGCCCCAAAGGACTTATTTTGAGGTGCACGTACGCCGATTTGCCCGATTTTTTGACCTTTATTCGTTTCGACCGCTCCTACTTGAACAGCGATAGATTTTTGCTCTTGGTCACGTTCAACGGTAAAATTGACTTCTTGACCTGGGTGTTGACTAACAATTTTTTGCATGTCAGTAAAACTATCTATCTTCTCATCATTAATCTTGATGACCCGGTCTCCGCTTTCTAATCCCGCTTCTTGAGCAGCTGAGTCCTCAACCATCTCCCCTAAGATTGGAGCATTACTATAAACACCGCCTTGAAGAAAGGCGATAAGGATAAAGGCTAAGATACCTAAAATAAAATTATTGATTGGGCCCATGATATTAGTTAACAGGCGGTTAATTAAAGGTGCTGATTGAAACTGCTTGTCAAGCGGAGCGATTTTTACTAGGCTACCATTTTCTTCCAAAATATAGGCTTCTGGGCTAACAGAATATTTTTTAGATTCAGTTTCACCAAATGGGACCCCATGAATATACATAGACTCAGACAAGTCACTATCCATCACTTCCAATGGTAGAGCCTCAATGTCTTCCTCGTTACTGTCTAAGCAAATTAAATCAATCACTTGATCATCATTAAAGCCGACTTTAATTTGTCGTCCTGGTTCAATGACTTCATCCATATCTTCAAGACCAGCCATACGGACATAGCCACCAATTGGTAAAAGGCGTAGGGTATAAGTGGTTTCTTCTCCTTCATAATGAAAAATACGTGGTCCCATACCAATAGCAAACTCACGAACCATAATCCCTGACCGTTTAGCCATGATAAAGTGGCCAAATTCATGGAATATCACGATAACACTGAAAATAATAATAAAAACGATAATTGCTTTCATAGAAACTCCTTACTACAAAAATGCCACTAAATAATGAAACATTGGTAGAACAATCAGTAGACTATCAAATCGATCCAGTAAGCCTCCGTGCCCTGGTAGTATTTTTCCACTATCTTTCACTTTAAAGTAGCGTTTAATGGCTGATTCAATGAGGTCGCCAAATTGCCCCAAGAGACAAAGAGCAATCGCCAAGATAATCACTGAAAGGAGTGGCAGGTTCAAACTACCATCAAAAAAATTGAGGCAAAGACTATAGATGATCCCTGCCAATATCCCACCTATCGAGCCTTCGATGGTTTTATTAGGTGATATCTTAGGCGCTAACTTATGGCGGCCAAAATGAACGCCCGCTAGATAAGCAAAACTGTCATTAAACCATATAATACCAAAAGCAAAAATGACAGCAAAAAGTCCTAACCGTCGTGTCATAATCATATAATGATAACCAATACCTACATAAACGGCTGAAACAGCTAAAGCACATAGGCGCTTAAAATCCATCTGTTCGGGAAAATAAACCATGGCTATAAACAGAAAAATGATACCAGCATAGAAGAGATCCATTACCGTTAGAGAATGGGGGATAAAAGATAAGACCCGGTCAGGAAGTAAGACGACCAACATCATCAACTGGGTAACCAGCCCCTCAAAAGAAAAAAGCGGGACATTCATCATTTTTAGTAATTCACTCAAACTAACGATTCCTAACAAGACAACTAAAGCTTCAAAATACCCTCCTCCAATAAGTAAGAAAGGTATAAAAATTACTAAAGCGATAATTGCAGTAATCGTACGCGTCTTCATAGTCATACATCCATTCTATTTTAGGCCCCCATAGCGTCTTTGACGGCTTTGGTATTCGCCAATACATAATAAAAAGATTTTTTTGTCAAAATCAGGCCACTTAGTATCAATAAAATACATTTCACTATAGGCCAATTGCCAAAGTAAATAATTACTTAACCGGACTTCTCCACTCGAGCGAATTAAAAAATCAGGGTCATTGTAGGGGGCAAGTTGTTGGGTCATGAGATGATGGCTGATCGTGTCTTCATCTATCGAATCAGGATCTAAATGCCCAGATTTAACTTCACTAGCGATTTCCTTTACCGCCTCAACTATCTCAGCTCTACTCCCATAATTAAAGGCAATATTGAGGATTAAGCCAGTGTTATCCTTAGTCTTATCTATGGCATTTTCAATAGATTGGATAGTGTATTTAGGCACTGAGCCTTTATTCCCCATAATCTTAACCTGAACATTATTCTCTATCAATTCGGGCAAGAGTTCTGCTTCCATTAAATTAGGCAATTTCATAAGATAAGACACTTCACTACGGGGACGTTTCCAGTTTTCGGTAGAAAAGGCATATACAGTTAATATCTTGACACCGATTTGACTGGCCGCTACAGCGACGCGGCGAATGGCTTTTAGGCCCTCATGGTGTCCATCAGTACGCTTTAAGCCACGTTCCTTTGCCCAACGACCGTTACCATCCATGATAATTGCAACATGCTGGGGAATTTCTAAATTAGGGTCAAAAGGATGCGTTTCGTTCATAATGTTTCCACCTCAAATATAAATACTAGTTATATTGTACCGATTAGTCAGGAATTTTGTAAATCTCATTTCTCAAATTAATACCTATTTTAACATGTAAGGAGAAAAAAGCGGGGAAGAATTACTTAAGAGTATCTAGCTGGATTCTAATCGCTAACAATAGAACTTAATAAAAGAAAAAGTGACTTAATATTCACCTCTTTAGAATATAAAGAAGGAATAAAAAGTCACTAATTCAAGCAATAAGTAAGGATTAACTATTTAAAATTTCATCTTCTTTATCGCTAGCAATTTTATCCAAACGTTCAGTTACTTCATCAGTAATTTTTTGGACTTCCTTTTCATTACGACGAGCATCGTCTTCAGTGATTTCTCCGTCTTTTTCTGCTTTCTTAATGGCATCATTAGCATCACGACGAATGTTTCGAATGGCAATTTTGGCGTCTTCTAAATCACGACCAACT
Source organism: Aerococcus sp. Group 2 (assembly GCF_905125285.1). Lineage (NCBI taxonomy): Bacteria > Bacillati > Bacillota > Bacilli > Lactobacillales > Aerococcaceae > Aerococcus > Aerococcus sp. Group 2. The sequence continues at coordinate 354,646 of NZ_CAJHPA010000001.1, forward strand.
AACTTAGACAGTTCTTGACGACGTTCCTGAGTTAGCGCAGGAATGACTAAACGAATTTTTTCCCCATCATTAGTAGGAGCTATACCTATATCCGACATTTGAATGGCACGATCAATATTGTCTAAGGCACTCCGGTCATATGGAGTCACCATTAACATTCTTGGCTCTGGAATGGTAATTGATGCGATTTGATTTAAAGGCGTTTCAACCCCATAATATTCGACATAGATACCATTCAATAAACTGGCATTGGCTACGCCAGCACGAATTTTGCCGAGTTCATTTTGCAATGATTGCTCGCTCTTCTTCATACGGTTTTTTGTTTCCGTAAACAAGTTATTAATATCCATTATCCTAACCCCTTACCGTTGTTCCGATTTCTTCCCCTTCAACAACACGACGAATATTTCCACGCTCGTTAAGGTTAAAGACGACAATCGGAATATCATTATCCATACTCAAAGAACTTGCTGTTGCATCCATGACCTGTAAGCCCTTGGTAATCACTTCTGTGTGAGAAAGTTCTGAGAATTTCTCTGCATTTTGATCGACTTTTGGATCAGCTGTATAAACACCGTCTACTCCATTTTTAGCCATTAAAATAACGTCCGCTTCAATTTCTGCAGCGCGTAAAGCAGCAGCGGTGTCTGTGGAAAAATATGGGTTCCCTGTTCCGCCAGCAAAGATGACTACCCGATCTTTTTCTAAATGGCGCACGGCTTTGCGACGAATATAAGGTTCAGCAATTTGGCGCATCTCGATAGAAGTTTGGACCCGGGTAGGCACTTCTAGGTTTTCTAAGGCATCTTGCAAGCCTAGGGCATTCATTATCGTAGCTAGCATCCCCATATAATCTGCTTGGGCCCGTTCCATACCAATTTCTTCACCCGTTTTTCCACGCCAAATATTTCCGCCACCACAGACAATGGCTATTTCAACCCCTAATTGGTAGACATCCTTGAGTTCTTGGGCAATTTTTTTCATTGTTTTAGGGTCAATTCCAAAATTATTGTCGCCTGCTAGGGCTTCCCCGCTCAATTTTAAAACGATACGTTTATATTTTGTAGACATGATTCGCTCCTTAACCTTCTAATAAAAAGGCTGGGCTTAACCCAACCTATTAGTATTTTCCAACAAAGTATTTGCTGGATGATTAACGCATTTGACTTTGAACTTCAGCTGCGAAATCTTCTTCTTTTCTTTCGATACCTTCACCAACAGCGTAGCGACGGAAATCTTCTACAGAAGCATCTTCTTTGTCTAATAATTCTTTAACAGTCATGCTGTCATCGAGCAAGTAGTCTTGGTCATTTAAGCAAACTTCAGCATAGAATTTGTGCATACGACCTTCAACCATTTTTTCAATAATCTTTTCAGGCTTACCTTCATTTTTAGCTTGTTCAGTCAAGACTTCGCGTTCATGATCACGTTCTTCTTGGGGAATTTGCTCTTCACTAACATATTTAGGCGCAATCCCACTAACATGTAAAGCAAGATTTAAAGCTAATTGGTCATCAGAACTATTTACTAAAACAAGTGTAGCAATTTTCCCACCCATGTGGACATATTGTCCGAACACTTGGTCATCAGTTTTTTCAAAAACAGTGAAACGACGGAAGTTAATCCGTTCACCAATAATCGCAGTCTTTTGAGTAAGGTAGTCTTCTAAGGATTCACCGTTAATTTCAACTTTTTCCTTAGCTTCTTCCATATCTTGTGGCTTATATTGTACTAAGGCATGTCCAATTTCATCGATAATTTCAGTGAACTTATCATTTTTTGCAGCAAAATCAGTTTCAGTATTTACTTCTAAAATAGCTGCAGTATTGCCTTCAATATAAATCTTTGCCAAACCTTCAGCAGCAACACGATCCGCCTTCTTAGCAGCTTTCATTTGACCAGATTCACGTAAGTAGTCGACAGCCTTATCGATGTCCCCATCAGTTTCTTGAAGAGCCTTCTTAGCGTCCATCATACCCACGCCAGTTTGATCACGTAATTGTTTAACTAACTTTGCACTAATTGCCATATTTTATTTTCCTCCTATAGTGAATTCATTTCAAAAAAATAGCTATCTCATAAGTAAAAGCTACTTGAAGCTTGAGTTACCTAAGAAGATAGCTATCTACTCTTTTATATCTTACTATTTTTAGCGTTTTACTGCAACCGATTTAGATTATTCTTGGCCTTCTGCTTCTTCGTTTTCACTAGCAAATTGGGCAGCAACTTTTTCTAAATCTTCGTCTGTTGCTAATTCTTCGCTTGCGTCTTCGTCATCTTCACCTTGGTTACCTTCAAGTACAGCGTCAGCTAAAGTACTTGCAATTAGGCGGATTGCACGAATAGCGTCATCGTTTGAAGGGATGACATAGTCAATATCATCTGGGTCACAGTTAGTGTCGACCATAGCAATGATTGGAATGTTTAATTTCTTAGCTTCGTTAACTGCAATTTCTTCCTTACGTGGGTCAACCACAAAAATTGCATCTGGTAAGCTTGGCATATCAGCCATACCACCAAGGTTGTTCTCTAATTTTTCACGTTCTTTATTTAATTCAGAAACTTCTTTTTTAGGAAGAACATCAAAAGTACCGTCTTCTTCCATACGATCAATATCACGCATGCGTTGGATACTCTTTTGGATGGTGTCCCAGTTAGTTAACAAGCCACCTAACCAACGATGGTTAACGTAGTATTGACCACAACGTAAAGCTTCTTCTTCAATAGCTTGTTGTGCTTGCTTCTTGGTCCCAACAAATAAGATGTTACCACCATTAGCAGCAATATCACGAACCACGTTGTAAGCCTTGTCTAATAATTTGACAGTTTGTTGTAAGTCAATAATATAAATGCCATTACGTTCGGTAAAAATGTAACGGTCCATTTTAGGATTCCAACGACGGGTTTGGTGACCGAAGTGAACCCCTGCTTCTAATAATTGTTTCATAGTCACTTGTGACATATCTATTACCTCCATTTGGTTATTTTTCCGCCTACGCTTCCAAGAAACGCTACTCATGCTAGAGCACCTGGCGTTTCAATCCACGTAGTGTGAAATAAATATATGTTAAACACATACTGAGCTATTATATATCATTTACGAATAGAATACAAGGCTATAATGGCATTTTCTATTTAAACATCTAGTTCCTCGTCCTGATTAATATAGCGAACAAGCTTTGCCGGCACTCCGACTGCTAAGGCATTGTCCGGAATATCCTTGGTTACCACGCTGCCAGCTCCAATCACTGCACCAGAACCAATACTTACGCCAGGCATCACGGAAACATTAGCTCCCAGCCAACAGTTTGCACCAACCTTGATCGGTAAAGCCCGCTCTAGGCCCTGGTTACGCTTTTTGATTTGTAGGTGGTGCTGTGCTGTATAGAAACCACAAAAGGGTCCAATAAAACAGTGGTCTCCTATAGTAATAGGGGCCCCGTCCATGAAGTAAGCAGAATAATTAATAAAGCAATCATCTCCGATACTTACATTAGTCCCATAGTCAATATAAAAAGGAGCCAGTAATTGAGACCTACCCCCGAAATGAGCAAAAATTTGCCGTAAGAAGGCTTCCTTTTGCTGAGGATCTTCTAATAGACAATCATTATATTTTTTAGCTAAGCCTTGGGCATTTTGCCGCATAGCTAATAGTTCCTCATCATAATTAGCATCGTACCATTGACCAGCTTTCATTTTTTCGCGTTCAGACATTTTACCTTCCTTTTCATTCCTTAGGCCATTGTAAATTGACATGGTCAAGTGTTTCTTGGTAAGCGCGATCCACTCTAGCTTGAGTCGCTTGACCTAATTGACCATAATACTTCCCGCCTTGAACCCAATCTTCTAAGACATAAACTGTGTAGTCATATAGATCGAAGCCGTGCCCTCTTTTTCCATTGGGTGTACGATTAACCCAGGTAGGATGGGCTTGAATAGTGTCAATTTTGGTGGTGTCTCCCTGCTTAGTCAAGCTAACATCCATCAGCACCCCTCTTTCCGTCCAAGGGTTGTCAACGGTTTCGATCCGTTGATTAGATAAGAAATTCCCCATGGAATAAATAATAAACTTATTTTCACCATTGTGGTTGACCACTTCACTTGGTTGAATGACATGAGGATGGCCCCCAAAGACGAGATCAGCTCCCCAGTCAATCATCTTATGGTAGAGAGCTTTCTGTTCTTCATTAGGTTGTAACTGGTACTCAATACCCATATGCGGCATAACAATGGTTATATCCGCATTTTGCTCAGCAAAGTTAATTTCTTCCTTCATTTTCTCTTCATCAAGGTCACTCATGGAAGACTCATATTCTTTTTTGGACAGATTTTGTTCCATACCATTGTAGCCATATGCATAATTTAAAATGGCTATTTTAATGCCATTAACCTCTTTAATTAAGAGTTGATCAGTGGAGCGTGGTGCCTTGGTATAAACTCCGATAGTATCGATCCCTAAATCATTAAAGGCTTTTTGAGTTGAAGCGACTCCTTCTAACCCCATATCCAAAATATGATTATTTGCTAAGGCCATCACATCATAACCAGCATTTTTTATAGCTGAAGCGACTTCCACTGGGGCATTAAACATTGGATAACCGGTTAACTCACGTCCTGGTGTGATGGTGCCTTCGTAATCTCCAATCACCAAATCTCCCTGGCCTAACCAATCTTTAACGTAACGGAAGTTATTATTAAAATCATAAGTCCCATCCCCCTGCTCAGCAGACCAATAAACGATATCGTGATAAAGTAGGTCCCCATTACAAAAAATGCGCGCACTACTTGTTTTTGAAGAATTATTCTTAGGCTTTAAACTAAACTCCCAGCTTTGGCCATCCTTAGAATGCTTTAATTCTTGATAAAGAAATGCTCCTGAAATGACAATTAGTAGGGCAAAGAAAACACCTAAAAGCGCTTTTAACAGTCCTTTGATATTCATCATCTACCTCCTCTATTTTATACTTGACGTTTCACTTTTAACTTGCAGGCATATCTAAAATAAAGCGCAAGTCATCCATGGTTAAGTGGGAACTTTCTCCCATTTCCTCATCTTGGAAAAGTTCATCGAAAAGATGGCGTTTTTCTTCTTGTAATTCAGCAATGCGCTCTTCAATCGTTCCTTCTGTAATGAATCGGTAAACCTCAACATCTTTGGTCTGACCGATTCGGTGGGCCCTGCCGATAGCTTGTTCTTCAACAGAGGGATTCCACCAAAGATCATAAAGAAAGACAGTATCCGCACCGGTCAGATTAATTCCTACTCCGCCAGCTCTTAGGGAGATTAAAAAGACGGAGCCTTCACCTTGGTTGAAGCGGTTGACTTGATCTTGGCGTTTTTCTTTATTGGTTTTTCCTTCAATAATAAAATAGTTAATCGCTTCTTGGTCTAAATAATCCTGCATGATCGCTAGCATCGATGTAAATTGTGAAAAGACCAATATTCTACGATTATTACTTAAGGCCCGTTCTAACATCCGTTTGAAATATTCAAATTTTCCACTCGTTCCTTGGTAGTCAGAATTAACTAGGGCTGGGTGGCAGCAAATTTGTCTCAAGCGGGTGATGGCAGCAAGCATTTCCATGTGTTTGTGAGAACCATTGACATCATTATCTTTTAGGCGATCGCGGATATCTTCCAAGTAAGCAAGATAAACCGCCTTTTGATTTGATTCTAAGCTAGCATAGCGATTATGTACGGACTTATCAGGCAATTCCAATTGAACTTCCTGTTTGGTTCGACGTAAGACAAAGGGGCTAACCAATTTACGAATGTTTTCAATGGACATGGCTTGAAATTCTTTCTTCTGTGGTAATAGACCTGGTAAAATCATTTGCATCAAAGCCCAAAACTCATTTAAATTATTCTCTAAAGGAGTCCCTGATAAGCCAATCCGCATGCCACTGTCCTGGTTAACAACTGATTGGTATAAAACCGTACGTTCATTCTTGAGTGCTTGGGCTTCATCTAAAATCAAAACATCAAAATATTCTTGGTGGTAGGCTTCTTGGTCATTACGATAGGAATGGTAGGAACAAATCCAGATGGCCTTGGGATTTTCCTGACGGATTTTTTCCCTTTCCTCAACACTACCATCTAATACCACAACCTTCACCTCTGGAGCAAAGCGTTGAATTTCATATTTCCAATTATAAATAACAGAAGCTGGCGCTAAAATGAGTACATTGGCTTGAGGCAATTTATCAAAGTAATCCAAGAGGAAAGCCACTGTTTGAACAGTTTTCCCTAGTCCCATTTCATCGGCTAATAGTCCACCTAGGTTATATTTAGCCAATTGGCCTAACCACTGAACAGCATATTTCTGATAAGGGGCTAATTCAGTTTTTAAGCCTGGATTGCTTTGGTAATCTGACCGAGCTGGGTGGATGATATCTTGGTAGAATTGTTCAAAATCTACTGCCTGACCTAAGGCGTCTGCATATTTTAGACTCTGATAGGCAGGAACTTGCCCCCCATTTTCCCAATGCGTATTACCAGAACGCAGCTGTTTTAACATCTTATTCTGTTGAGGAGTAATAATTTTCTTCAAATCAATAATTTTTCCACTATCTAACTGCAGGTATTTGTCGTTTTGCTCGATAGCCTTTAAAATTTCATTGACTTCATCGTCATCAACATCATCCAGGGTGAAATTAATCGTTAAGAAGCGATTCTCTTCATTCTTACCAGTTTCTACTTTTAATTGCTTATCGTTATTTTGCCATTCCTCTAATTGTTGACTATAAGTCACCGTCCATTCATCAGGGAAGAATTTCTGACAATCGTTTAAAGCTTCCATGGTTTGATTAAAATTATCAAATTGACTAATAAATTGATTATCTGATTTTTCAAAGGCTAATTTGATAAGTTGTTGCTCGGATTGAATTTCGCCCTTAATATCTCTTAAGATAATGCCCTTTTCTGGCAAAATATTTTCTCCTGGAGTATCAGATAACTGGTACTGGCCATAATGATAGATTAAATTAGCTTGTAAGAGACGATCACTGACATCTAGGGCTATCTCTACTTTCAATGGGCCCATTCCTGAAGCAAAACTTAACAATACAATATTATTGATAAGACCATGGGCAAGAATTTGGTAGCCAAAACAAGAAATAAACTCTTCAACCTCATCCGCACTAAGCTGCCACTGGTAGGAATGGTCAGCAAATGTTCCTTGCAACAATTCTAAATCATCAAAATAACTTTGGTCAGCTTCAATTCTATAGAGGTTGGAGCCATCGAAGATCATTTGGTAGAACTTATATAAGCGCATCCTAGGGTTCATGATCACTAGGTAATTTCCATCCTTGTGCTGGAGTTCAAGTAAGACTGGCCGTTTGTCTTGATAAAAGTTAAGCTCAACTAAGTCATCATCGAGATAAAATTGGATGTTGTCGCCATCTTGATTTGATTCACTGTGCTCTTGATAAAAATCTATCAACATGGACAATTGTTTCTGAGATAAGAAATCTCGTTGAGGGCTTTGGTGAGATGTCGAAATATTTAATCCTGCTTCTAGGCGGTGATTGTTATTTTCCTTAATCAAGGCTAATTGGTAAAGCAAGTCATAAGTATCAGCATTAAAGGCTTCTTTAATGAGCCAGACCGCTTTGTCGTGGCGGTTGGAGAGCCTATATGAGCCCGCATTTAAAAGTTGTCGATAAAAATCCGTAAAATCTTGAACATAGTAAAGTTGATCATAGCCGACTTTTAGCCTTAAATAAAAGAGTCTTTCACTCGATAATTGATATTGGAGTCCAGTCATATCGTAAATTTCAAATTGAACCTTTAAACGATAGGTCTTGACTTGATCCTGGTCACTGAGCTTGTAATCCATTCTTTCACGGTAGGAAGTGAGTAATTTATCGATCGATGGATGCTGGTCCATCACATTTTCTGGATAATGAAATAGAGGCTTCTTGGAATATGCCATGGCACGCACCACATCATGGTCACGTAAAAACAATTCCACTGCAACAGTATGTGGGCAGTAAGATTTTTGTTGCCAAGTGATACAACGACAAATATCTTCTTCTTTACCAGTTCCATCTAAAATAACGATGTATTTTTCATCGTCAAGAACTTCTGCGCGCCAAATAGCTTCATTTTCATTAGGAATCACTTTTAGCACACGGTCCTGGTTAACTAGCTGCCTACCTTCCTCAATCATTTTTGTTGGTATACTCCAACGCATAAATTCACCCACTTTTTATAAATAATTAACTTCTTTGAATTAATTTATTATACCATACCGACGTAAAAGTGAATAGAATATCCAGCCTTAAGGCATATGTAGAAGTCTGTCATTACTAATATTTAGATCTTACAGAACACAAAAAACTCCTAGGAGAAGTCCCTAGGAGTTCTATTTCAAGCTAATGATTAAAATTAGCCTTGGTAATAACCATTTTCAAGTAAGAGAGCAATACCTTGTCCACCACCGATACATGCTGAAGCAATCGCGTAACGGTATTCTGGATGGTTCTTGAATTCATACAATAGAGATGTAATGATACGTGCACCAGACATGCCTAATGGGTGCCCTAAAGCAACTGCACCACCATGTGGGTTGAAATGATTCTTGTAGAAGTCAGTATCTTCTTCAATACCAAGTTCAATCAAACAACCAATAGTTTGAGCTGCAAAGGCTTCATTAATTTCTAAGATATCAATGTCTTCTTTAAGGTCCATTTCTTGACGCGCAAGAATGTCTTTAATCGCTTGAACCGGTCCTAAGCCCATGTATGCAGGGTCACAACCAGCAATTTGGTAGTCAACGACACGAGCCATGATTTCTAAGCCACGTTCTTCAGCAACTGATTTGGTGGTCATAATTTCAAAAGCACCACCGTCATTTAAGCCAGAAGCATTACCTGCAGTAACAATACCATCTTTTTCAAAAGCTGGGCGTAATTTAGCTAATGATTCCATCGATGTTCCTGGACGTGGATGGCCGTCTTTTTCTACGACGTTAACTTTCCCCTTACGTCCTTTAACTTCTACCGGAATGATTTCTTGAGCGAAACGTCCGTTTTCAATAGCTTCTGCAGCTTTACGTTGAGATTCTACTGCAAATTGGTCAGCGCGTTCACGAGTAATTCCGTATTTACGAGCAACATTTTCTGCAGTGTTTCCCATGTGGTTAACACCAGAATCTTTACCAGAAGCAGAGCTATGGCCAGCTAAGTTAGCATCAATTAAAGGTTTATTGCCTCCCTTTAATCCCTCATAACGAGCGGATTCTGGTAGATAGAAAGGCGCACGTGATAAAGATTCTACCCCACCAGCAGCAATAATACTTTTGTTGGAGAATAGTAATTCTTGTGCGGCTGATACAGCGGATTGAATACCTGATCCACAGATACGGTTAATAGTCATACCTGTTGCAGTATTTTTTACTCCTGCATCAATCCCGATAATGTTACCTAAATTATTGGTTGTTTGTGATCCAGTGACATGACCAACAATAACTTCTTCAATATCTTCAACTTCAACACCAGCACGTTTAGCAGCTTCTGTAAGAGAAATTACCCCTAATTCATCAACTGGAACAGTCTTTAAGTCGCCTAGGTAAGCACCAACAGGAGTCCGTGCGGCACCAACAAAAACAACTTCTTCATTTTTAGCTTTTAACATTCACTAAATCCTCCTTTAATTTCAAGGCCTTTATTATACAACATATCTAATTATTTTTTAGATTTTGCATCAATAATTTCTTTAAGGCCGCCCCATTCTTCTTTAAAGATATCAGGATTCATTTCTTTCAAGTCTTCGGCAATTTCAGGTTCAAATTCCATTTGGTCAAGAACATCTTTTTGGAGGTCAATTCCTGGTGCAATTTCAATTAAACGAACTTTACCTTCATGTAAGTCAAAGACAGCACGTTCAGTGACGTATAAGATATTTTGGTCGTTTTCTTGGGCATATTTACCAGAGAAACTTACTTGTTCAACTTCTTTCAAGAATTTAGGTCCACGACCTTGTTCATCAATGACTAATTTACCGTCTTCGATGTGTGATTTACCACCAACAGTTAAAGTACCTACAAAGACAAGGTTCTTAGTGTTTTGAGAAATATTGATGAATCCACCTGGGCCAGGAACTTTAGGACCAAATTTTGTAACGTTATTGTTACCATATTGGTCAATTTGTCCAATTCCTAATACAGAAAGGTCTAAACCGTTACCATCGTAGAAATCAAATTGGTTAGCCATAGCAATGGAAGCATCAGCATTACGTGAAGCACCAAAGTCTAAGCCACCAGCAGCACTACCACCCCAGATACCCATCTCTAGAGTTGTCACATATTCGTCAGCAACGCCTTCTTCTTGGGCAACAGAAGCCACCATGTCAGGCGTACCGATACCTAAGTTAATCACAGAATCAGGTTGTAATTCCATAGCTGCACGACGACCAATGACCTTACGTGATGAAAGTGGTGCAGGTTTAACGCTGTCCACTGGAACATTGATTTTTCCAGCTAGTTCTGGGCTGTAGTAGGTCCCCATAGTTTGATAGTGATATTCAGGCTCAGCTACCACAATATAGTCAATTAAACCGCCTGGTACCACAATACTCTTAGGATCTAGAGAGTTGTTTTCAACAATTTGTTTTACTTGAGCAATAACGGTACCACCTTTTTTCTTGGTAGCCATTGCTAATTCAAGTTGTTCAAGAATACAGGTCTCATCTTCAACGTTCATGTTTCCTTTTTCATCAGCAAATGATCCACGGATGAAGGCAACATCAATATCAAAATCTGGATATTTCAACCATTCTTCGCCACCAAATTCCGCTAATTCGATAAGTTCTTCAGTGGTTTTTTCAGTTGCTTTAGCCCCTTCTAAACGAGGGTCAACATAGGTTTGTAAACCAACTTTAGTTAAGAAAGGTTTGTTACCAGCAATAGCGCGATAAAGTTGAGTAAATACACCTTGTGGTAATAAATAGGCTTCAACTTCGTTATTAACCACCTTATCAACCATACCAGGTGAAGAACCAACGTGACCAGCAATGATACGTTTTACCAAACCATCTGCTAATAAGTGGTCAGCACCACGGCCAGGTTTGTTGTTACCAATACCACATGACCACATGAAAGTAATGTCTTTGGGATGTTGTTCTTCTTCATAACGTTCTTTAACCCCTACTAGTAAGTCTTCAGGTAGGCCCCCTAAACCGAAAGTACAAGTAGCTAATAGATCGTTATCTTTAATTAAATCAGCTGCTTCACGTCTTGAAATAACTGGTTTCTTTTTACCCATTTATCTCTCTCCTTTTCTATAAATACATTTCTTTTCTTAATATAAAATTGTTGAAGCAATTAACATAGCGATTAAGGCAAGCAAGTGACCACCATTAACCATTATAAACTGATGCATGAAAGCATTTTTTAAACTTAGGCCAGTCAAGTTGTTAAAGGTGATTGTCACTCCCGAATGAGGAACCACGGTAATCACAGCTGATGCAACAACTGCAATACGGTGAATCAATTCAGGCGCAATTCCCATCTCTAAATAAGTTGGTGCAAAGTTTTGCATAACGATCCCCAGAGCCCCGGAACTAGAACCTGTAATCCCGCCAAGTAAAGCAGTTGCTACAGATAGTCCAATTAAAGGGTTACCCGGGATAGACATAATCGCATCTTGAACCACACTGAAGCCAGGCGCACTGGTTAATACTGACCCAAAAGCTACTGAGCTTGAGGTAGCAAAGGCTGATGGTACAGCACTATTAGCTCCATCATTCAATAGTGAAGTTTGTTTTGGTAAATATTTCCGATATAAGAAGGCACTTAATAAGATCCCCACAGTTAAAGCAATCAAAATAATATTCGGCACATCACTGAAGATTAAAATAATCGCTACTAAAGTAACCAATGGTAAAATAGCTAATAAAATTGGAGGAATATTTTCTTCATCTGTTTCAGCGTCAAGGTCAGCTTCTTCTCCAACTGATTCCCCTTCATCTAAATAGGAATAGAAAGTTTCTCCCTTAGCTAGACTCCGATTTAATTGAAACTTTAAGTAGGTCAGCCCAAAAGCAACCACTGTAATAACACCAATCATACTCAACACAGGAGCTGCTGTTAAAGTAGTCCCTAAGTAAGTCGTTGGTACCGCGTTTTGAACTGAAGGTGTCCCTGGCAGCATAGACATAGTTACGGTTGCCATTCCCAAGAATAGCGGAATAGGTAGTAAGGACCAATTGACATTTAACTTTTTAAAGATTGGTCGAGCTAATGGAACTAAGGCAAACATAACCACAAATAAGCTAATCCCACCATAAGTTAATATTGCTGCAATACCAGCGAAAGCTACTAGCACAATAAAAGGATTATCTAAACCAACTTTGGCCAAAACCCAGTTAGCGATCGAAACTGTAGCATTACTTTTTTCCATATATTGAGCCAGAACTGCGCCTAATAGGAAAATCGCAAAGTTTTTAATTAAGAAACCTGCAAGACCGGTCATATAAGAAGGTGCATCACCAATTAATGACCCAAAGATGTCCATTTGGTTGGTTAGAATAACAATTAATGTGGCTAGAGGAGCAGCAATAACAATGTTTAATCCTCTAACTGATAAATAAATAATTGCGATAATCGCAAGAAATATACCGATTACGCCAAGAATTTCCATATATTTTCTCCTTGCTGTAAAAAACATGATTAAAGGAACGGTTAACCGTTCCTTTAATTTTTATGCAGCGAGCGACATTACATGTTCATACCACCGTTAACTTGTAGTAATTGACCAGTGATATAACCTGAATCTGGTGAAGCTAAGAATTTCATTGCATTGGCAATGTCTTTTGGATAACCAATACGTTTTACTGGAATACCATCAATCATATTTTGTTTGATTTCTTCTGGAATAGCATCGGTCATTGGGGTTTCAATGAAACCTGGTGCAACAGCGTTAACGGTAACACCTTTAGCAGCACCTTCACGAGCGATTGTCTTAGTCATACCAATAATACCTGCTTTTGAAGCGGAATAGTTGGTTTGACCGAAGTTACCTTCAACCCCTGCTAAGGAAGAAGCGTTAACAATACGTCCGTACCCTGCGGCAGTCATGCGAATAAATGCTGCTTTAGAATAGTTAAATACACCTGTTAAGTTAGTTGCAATAACTTGATCCCATTGTTCTTTAGTCATTTTCTTCAATGAAGCATCACGGGTAATACCAGCATTGTTGATTAAGACATCAACTTTACCGTATTTTTCAACAACATCTGCAATAATTTCCTCAGCACGGTCGAAATCAGATACATCTGCTTGATAAGCAACTGCTTTACCACTATTTTCATTAATGGCTTCTGCTGTCTTTTGTGCAGTTTCTTCATTGAAATCCACAATAACTACTTGAGCACCATCTTGAGCGAATTCTTTAGCGATTTCAGCACCAATACCTTGGCCTGCGCCAGTAACTACAACAACTTGATCGTTAAACATTCGATCTTCCTCCTTTGAAATAGCTAATGTATTAATTTATAGTTATAACAAGCTAAGTAACTACAAACCATTTCTTTTACATGCTTATTATATCGGAAAAGAAATGAAAATAGAAATAATAGATGAAAGCGCTATCAATAACTATATTGTTATAGCTGGTAAATTATGCTATACTGTACACACCGTTAAGCATGCACTGACTATTTGGAGGTTTCTAAAAATGTCTAACATAACACCCTTAGTACTCATGGAAACAATTGTTGCCGAAGGTAATATCACTGCTGCTGCAGAAAAGCTCTATGTCTCTCAACCCTATTTAAGTAAAATGTTAAGTCGTTTAGAAGGTGAGTATGGATTAGAATTTTTCACCCGTTTACCGCGTTCGGTTCAAATTACTTATGCCGGTGAACGTTATTTAGACCATTTGCGCAGAAAGCATGAAATCGACCTCGATATGCTAAGTGAATTTGATATGATCTCAAAAAACAAAAAAGGGAAAATTAAACTAGGGATTAATCCGGCCCTAGGTAGTAGTATCTTACCTTTAATTATTCCACCCTTTCTTGATAAAAATCCCGAAATTAAATTTGAATTTTATGAAGAGGATGCCGATACCATTGATTCTTTAATCGAAAATCACATGATTGATATCGCTTTTGAAATGGCTCCTATGGAAAACAATGCTTTTCAACATCACTATGTCTATAGCGACCAGATGTATTTGATTGTCCCTAAAAATAACCCACTCTACCAAGAGAAATATGGAAGCGAGATCACCCATTTCCCCTACGATCTTAAAAAATTAGATAATCTCCCCCTCGTCTTACTCCCCCATAATTTTGGTTTAAGACGCTTAGTGGATTTATTTTATAACCGTAAAAGGCTAAAACAACATGTTATTTTGGAAACTTCCACTGTCTATTCGGCAGTCGGTTTAACAAGAAAAGGAGTAGGGGCTACCTTTGTACCGGTTACAGGAATGTCTTGGCCAACTTTTAATGACTGTAACGTCTTTGTTTTTGATAGTGATATTTTTAAGTGTGACTATGTATTCTCTCATCGTCAAGATCGTTCCCTAGCGCCAACCATCGTTGAATTTATTCAATCATCAACAGATATTCTTCGCGAACTCAGCCCTAAATTTACTTTCTCCACCAATAAAGACTAATAAAAAGCTCCCCGACTTTTACAAAGTTTGGGGAGCTTTTTGCTTCTTAGCTGTACCTTAATCCCTAAATGACTAACAGTTTTTGTAGTTAGGTTCACGTTTTTCTTTGAAAGCTTTAATCCCTTCAGCAGCATCTTCAGTTTTGAAGTTGTCAATGAAGACTTCGGTTTCAAAGGCTAGAGCTTCATCGATAGGTAGGTGAGCCCCATCATTAATGGCACGTTTAGCTGCTTGTAAACCTTGTGGGGAATTCTTAGCCATTTTTTCAGCAATCTTAGTTGCTTCTTCTTGCAAACTGTCAGATGGAAAGACATTTTGAACTAAGCCAACTTCTTTAGCTTCTTCAGCTTTCAATGGTCTGCCGGTATAAATTAATGATTTCGCATTAGCAACACCAATTAAACGTTGAAGTGTTTGGGTACCGCCCCCACCAGGGATAATACCGATGCCGATTTCCGGTAAGGCAATATTTAATTTTTCACCAGCAATCCGGTAGTCAGCAAAGAGTGACATT
The DNA here is from genome assembly GCF_905125285.1 of Aerococcus sp. Group 2. Classification (NCBI taxonomy): domain Bacteria; kingdom Bacillati; phylum Bacillota; class Bacilli; order Lactobacillales; family Aerococcaceae; genus Aerococcus; species Aerococcus sp. Group 2. The sequence goes on from NZ_CAJHPA010000001.1 coordinate 369,788, forward strand.
TCACAACCGCCACCGCGAACAATGCCATCATAGACATAGATTACTGGTTTTTTAGCATAGTAGAAGCAGGAGTAGTTACGTTTAGACACTTTACAGTAATTTTCAATCCCATTTTCTTCCTCTTGAGTTGCTAGCATTTCATCGAGGTCCATACCAGCAGAGAAGATTTTTCCTTCTTTTTGCATAACCATTGTGAAATAAATAACACTTACTTCATCATTGTTATCCATTTCATGAACAGCATCTTCAATCAATTGTAAGTGTTCCATTTCCAAGATGTTTAACGGATCATTTCTTAGAATAATTTTCCCCACTTTATTCTCAACTTTAGTCTCAACAACTGACATTTGAGTCACTCCTTCTAAAAATATTGTGTTTGTTTTCACAACTACATTATCTCACGCAGAAAGCCCTTTCACAAATTCCTTTTCTTTAGTATAGCGATAACTATTTCTTTATGTCAAATGTTTGCTATACTTGAGATAATGATTACTCACTAGAAAGGTATGATCGTATGTTAAACTTGTGTCCCGGACCCACTCATATCTCCCAAGCCGTCCTTAAAGCCTATAGTCAAGTAAAAACTAATCCTGATATTGACCACCAGTACACCCAATATCAACGTCAGATTGAAAACAAGATATCACAGTTATTACATACCAAAGCTGTCTCTTTTTTTATGGTGGGTGAAGCCCTATTGGCTCTAGAAGCTGCTGTCAATTCTATCATCCAACCAGGAGACCGGGTTTTGGTGATTAGTAACGGGGTTTATGGTCAAGGCTTTCAAGACTTTGTCAGCTTTGTTAAGGCAGAGGTTGTGCTTTATGAAAGTGACTGGCGCCGTGGGATTGACTTGAATGACTTAAAAGCCTTTCTAGAAGACGACCACGATTTTCAGGTGGCAACTTTCGTCCATTGTGAAACCCCCACCGGCATCACTAATGATATTCATGGCATCGGTCAAATCTTAAATAGCTATAATATTCTCTCTATAGTCGATTCTGTTTCCGCAATTGGCGGCGAATATATTAACTTTGACCAAGCTAAAGTAGATGTCTTACTTGGTGGTAGTCAAAAATGCTTTTCCGCTCCTGTAGGCTTGGCTAGTGTCACCCTTTCTAAACGCGCTATAGAGCATATGGAAAATCGTCATTCTCCTATCCCTAGCTTTTACGCCAATTTCCAATCTTATCTCAGCTTTGACGACCCGCATTTCGACTTTCCTTATACAATGAATGAACAGGCCATTTACGCCATGGATGTAGCTATTCAACAAGCGATTGACAGTGATTTTGCCAACAAGCATCAAAAATGGGCTGAAGCTACCCGACAATTATTTAAAGAAGCCGGTTTTGAACTATATGCTAAAGACCATGCCTCAAATACATTAACCAGTGTTTTACTCCCTGAATCAGTTGCAAGCCTGGATGTGATGAAATTAGTAAGGGACGAAGGTATTTTAATTACTAAAGGCGACGGTCCCCAAGGCGAAAGACTGCTGCGAATCGCCCATATGGGAAGTAATATGGAAGTCAAATATTTCCAAAAAATGTACCACGCCCTAGACAAAGCCTTTCATCATTTAGGTATAAAATACCAAGGAGAACTCGAAGAAAAGTTTATGTTAAGTGACATTGCTAAAAACTTTTAAAAAGACGGAGATTCACTTTTTATGAATCTCCGTTTTTTATTACATTATGTTATTAACTCTTCCCTAGCTTAACTTTTAAAGAATTATGGGAAAACCACTTGAACTAAGAACATATAAGACAGGGTTCCGCCAGCGATACTCAGTAAAGAGCGGTGGGTCTTAGCCTGAAGTAGGATTGTCACAAGGATGGCAATCAGCTCAGGCAAGGCATAAGGATAAGCCAAGGGGTTACTTGATTGTAAGGAATAAACCACTAAGAGGCTAATCGCAGCGGCAGGAAGGACTTTACCCAAATAAGTGACAAAGCGAGGAGGAACTTGGTTTTTCGAAAAAACCACAAAGACAATAAAACGGGTTAAGGCTGTTCCCAAGGCCAAGAGAATGACTGTTATTAACTGTTGGTTAAAACTCATCTTTCTTCCTCCTCACGTATAAAAATAAAAAAGAATATAGCAATAATGATTAACATTGCAGGAATCAAGAAGCTGTTAGGGCCAAAAATAAATAAACAAATTAAGCCAGTGGCTAGGGCAATGATTTGTGGCCTATGGTTAGCGCTTCCTTGCCATTGGTCGACAAAAATACTTACAAACAAGGCTGTTAAAATAAATTCAATTCCTCTTAGGCTAAAGCTGATAAAATTTCCTAAGAAAATCCCCAGAACTGTTCCAATAATCCAGTAAAACTGATCTAATAAACTGATCAAAAAGTAGACCCAAGACTTGTCAATATGACCAGGAACCTTAACCGAAGCCGTCAGTGAAAAGGTTTCATCAGACAAAGCAAAAATGCTATAGTATTTTTTCCAACCTAGGGACTGATAACTTTCTAACATGGTAATGCCGTAAAACATGTGTCTCGCATTCACCATAACAGCTAGCATAAAAGCGGCAAAGGGATCATAGGCTCCCAATAAGACATTTATGCCGGCAAATTGAATCGACCCCCCATAAACAATTAGGCTCATTAAAATAGTTAACCAGGGGTGAATCCCTGAACTCGTTGCTAATAAACCAAAGGATAATGACAAGAATAAATACCCCATCATAATCGGGATAGTTTTGGGAAAGGCAAATTTAAGCGCTTCTTTCATCTACAAACCTCTTTTCTACGTTAAATGATTCTATCTTACAGGATAATATAGTTATAAAGGAAAATAAATCACAGATAGCTCATCCAGTTATGATCTTTTCCAATCAGTCCTGATAGCCTTAGCTAACTTAGCTAATAATAAGAAAAAAACTGGGACGAATGCCCAGTTTCTCTTATAAGTAAGAATATGTGGTTAAGAATAGACTTCTTCTTTTAAAACAGCAATATTAGGATAGTTTCTCAATTGGCCCTTATAGTCTAAGCCATAACCGACAACAAACTTATCCGGAATTTCAAAGCCGATCCAGTCGGCCTGAAAGTCCTTTTTGCGCCGACTCGGTTTATCTAATAAAGAAACGGTTTTTATGGAAGCTGCCTGGCGGGATTTTAAGACCTTATACAGATAGCTTAAAGTTCTCCCGGTATCTACAATATCTTCAACAAATAAGATATGACGCCCTTTTGCAGGGACCGATAAATCCTTTATTATTTTTACTTCGCCACTGGATTCAAAGGCATCACCGTAACTAGAAACATCCATAAAGTCAATTTCAAGAAGGATATCCATTTGTTTCATTAAATCAGCCATAAAGGGCATGCCCCCTTTTAAGACACAAACCAGTAAAGGATTCTTATCCTGATACTCTTCGGCAATGTCCTTAGCTAATTCTTCGATACGTTTTAATAATTCCGCTTGGGGAATAAGTATTTCTTCCATTAAATTATCCATTAAAAAGCTCCTAATTCTCTAATCTCTTATTCACTCTTGTGATCTTATAATAACAGATAATAGCTAAAGACGCAGAAAAAATTGAGATCTTTAGCTTTAACTATGACGAATTTAAGCCTTTTTCTTAGAAGAGTCATAAACATTGATTCCTAGGCGTTTTTGCATTTTATAAAGCAAACCGGTTTGCCGCAAGGTGGCTAAGAAGAAATAAGCTAAGACACCACCAATAATTGTTGCAATAAGAAAACTAGGCACATAGAAGAGCCAAGTAATTCCTGTTTTTCCAAATAGAAGCGCCATTACTGGATAGGAAGCAATAGCTCCGATAATCCCGGTACCGATAATTTCACCAATTACACAGGCAAGGATAGACCCATTAAAGAGACGATACAGTAATCCTGAGAGCACAGCACCAAAAACTTGGCCAGTTAGAGCTAATGGAGGCACCGAAAAAAGACTCATCCGAATAATCGCAGTCAGAATAGCATTTAACAAACTATACCGAGGGCCCAATAAAACCGAACAAACTACATTAACAAAGTGGGCAGTAGGAGCAAAGCCCTCGACGCGAAAAATCGGTGAAATAACTACCCCAATGGCCACAAACATCGCTACCGTTACTAAAATCAATGGACTTGATTTCTTATTCAAAAAAATCCCTCCTAAAAGATAAAGGAGAGCACAAAAAAAGACTACCTACGCAAGCATTACCTTGATCAGGTTACAGGGTCGATATCAATCCTCTCAGCCGTGGCTCCCCTAATTAATAGTATTTTACCTACTCATCATATGTCATAAATAAAAATTAAACAAGCCTTTTTACCTATCTTTTAAAAGACCCAATTAAAACAAAAAGCCCTTAGCTTCTATGCTAAGGAACTTTCCTAAAAGTATTAACTTCTTCATTTCGTTCTTAGTGTTCTGGCGCATGGTAAACATAAATACTTTCATCATAAATCCCCATACGGGTAAAAGTCTGATGGGTAATAATAGAAATCGCCAAAGGCACTACTACATATGTTAGGCAGAGGACCAGAATATTAACCACTGCATTACCATCCATAAAATAATAGGCATTGATTGGTCCAGATAAACCCGTGATACCAAAACCAGCTGATTCAGTAGTTCCCTGAATATTAAATAAATAACCAAAGAGTCCTACTACCCCTGCATTAATCACAATAGGTAGGGTCATTTTTAGGTTTTGTAAGTAATTGGCCATAAATAATTTTGGCCCAGCAAATAATAATGAAAAAGTAATCCCATTACTATTAACCCGTGAGGAAGCATAGAGAAAAGTAAATACAACCGCTACAATTCCTAAGTTAGCTGCCCCAGCCGCTAGACCACTAATGGATACCGCGTAAGCAATCGCAACACTAGACAGAGGGGTAACGATAATAATGGCAAAGGCAATTGCGATTAAAATAGCCATAATTAATGGTTGAATCTCTGTGAGGTGAGCAATCCCCTGGCCTAAAAGTAAAGTCAGTTGACTAACCAAAGGTAGGATTAAACGGCCAATAAAACCGGGTAAAATTCCTCCCAGTAAAGGAAGAACCACAATGTTGAGACTTTGCCAGCGATTGTTATAAAGTTTAATAAAAATAGCAGCAATAAAGACGGTGATAATGGTGTTGATTAAGTCTCCCGTTCCTTTAAGTGCCCAAGCCCCATCGACTAAGCGAGCTGCTCCACTCCCTAAAAAAGCAGCTCCTGCTAATGCTGCTGTTTCCATGCCCTTCATATTTAACTGCAAGGCCGCAAAGAGACCGACTAAAAAAGGTACGGCAAATTGAAAGGCTTGAATAGAGCCAGCAAAGTCAGCCAAAACGCCTGGCGTACTGAGCCAAGACCGAGTTAATGCCCCTAGTATGGCACTAGGAATCAAACCGATAACAATACCTGTTGATGCCCCATTTAAAACTTGATTAAAGATATTCTTAATTTTTAAATTCTGCATAAATTAACCATCTTTCTTTAAAGTATTTTTAATATCTTATCATGAAAAGCTGACGAAATCTTGAAATTTTCGCCATGATCTGAGACAAAGATAAATAATATTTTTATTTAAGTTATCTCTTTGGACTAAAAAAGGCATCTCTTAGCTGCCCTAATTCACATGCTACAGTTATTATAGATATAGGCCAATACTTCTTACATAAGCAAGCGATACGCTAGGTTACCTGGCTTAACTCTTTTACAAGGATTTTTAAGATACCTGGTCGTTTACGGCAGGTTAGACCTTTTAACTTTGCTTTGACTTTCCTCTCTTCTTGACCTCTTCTAAATACCTCTAGTCTGGCTATGATCTTTCATTTATGCTAAATAATTTTATTCACTATCCTTTTAAACGCGCCTTCAATTCCTCACTGTCCATTCCCAAGGCAGCAGCCATTTCATCGTTTACCTTAATGACCATGTCCTTAGACATTTCCACTGGAATATCCGCAGGTTTTTTGTCTCCTTTAAGGATATCAATAGCCATATTTCCAGTTTGTTGTCCTAATTTATAGTAGTCTACCCCATAGGCACATAGAGAACCTTCGATTGCAGCATCGAAAGCGGCAACTGATGGTGTCTTGGTCTCCATTAGGACCTTTCCAATGGTTTGAATGGTATTAGCAATGGTGTTATCTGTTGGAAGGTAGATACCATCAACTTTTTCAGCTAAGATTTTAGTTGCTTGTTGCACATCGTTAGTTGACGTCACTGTCATAGTTTCGACCTTTAAGCCCTTGGACTCGATATATTCCTTGGCTTGTTCATATTGAACTTGCGCGTTCATTTCACTTGAATTATACAAGATACCAATTGTTTTTATACTTGGATCGGCCTTTAATAATAAATTAACCACATCTCCAACAGGAGTCAAGTTACTAGTGCCGGTCATATTTTTACCTGGTTTTTCCTTACTTTCAACTAATTTAGCACCTACTGGATCAGTAACTGCTGTAAATAATTGCGGGGTCTCCTTGTCTGTATTCAGCATGGCTTGGGCAGCTGGAGTAGCAATACTTAAAATTAAATCTTTCTTCCCTTTTAATTGTTGGGTAATGCTTTGCAGGTTTGATTGGTCACCTTGGGAGTTATGGAATTCAATCGCTAAATTCTTACCTTCTTCATAACCAGCTTCTTTCAAACTATCCTGGAAGCCTTCCTTAGCTTTTTGTAAGGAATCGTGTTCCATGTATTGAATGATCCCCACATCGACCTTATCCTTACTAGTCTCCTTGCCTTGGTTGGAACAAGCGGCTAATGTACAGGTTAATAAACCAGCTACGAGATAACGTAAATATTTTTTCATCATTTTTTCCTCCATAATTCGATATAAAAAACGGTTAACTTGCTATTTTCTCTGACTGTTAAACGGACCTTCCATACTATCACTCCCCAAAAAGGTATAAAAAAAGCCCACCTAGTTTGGAAAAAACTAAATGGGCTGAGTAATAGCGTATATTAATAGTGGTATTAGCCCATTTAGAATTTATCCATTCTATGAGGGCTAGACATGCTTAAGATCTTTAGCCATCATAGATACAAACTTGAATTTGACGTTTGTATCTATGATGATTCATAGTACAAACGCTATCTAAAATAGCTAAAGTAAAATCGTACATTTTGATAAGTAGAGCATGCGCTCTGGTTAATAAGATATTTAACTGACATAATCACATGCTCCTTTCTTAAGCTGTTGGAACAATGATAAACATTTTTTAAGTTAAAGTCAACTTATAATTTAAAATATAAATTTTATTCTATAAAAGTAAGCTGTTTTAGTATGTGATGAAATCATTCTTACTAGTAGACTTTACTAAAATACAGCACAGTTATAGCCTGACCTGGCCATAGGAATTCTTATTTTCGATCTCGTTGACGGATGGCTTCTTCAACATCATAGTGATAATTAGGATCAATCGCCTGGTCAATTTCTTGAAAAGCCTGCCCAATCTGCTGGTCAATTTCACTAAGTTCTTCTTTTGATAACTTCTTACCAGCAGGCATATAGATGGGTTTCCCCACTCTGAACTTTACCCTATTTTTTGCCTTTCTTGAAAAGAGTCCAGAAATATAAATTGGGCCTTGGTAGGCAACGGGTAAAATGTTAACCTTACCCATCTTTGCCAATACAGCTGCTCCGTCTTTAATTTCTGTCGAATAGCGGGATCCCGTAGGAAAAAGCCCAACATTGTCTTCACCCTTTTTGAGTTCGGCTACCGCCTCTTTTAAGGAAGCCATGCTAGGATTTTCTCGATCGACTGGCATAACGCCTAAGTGGTCTAAGCACCAATTCACCAAGGCAGATGAAAATAGCTCCTGCTTAGCTAAGAAATGAACCGGTTTAGGTAAGGTATGGATGCCGATAATTACCGGATCAAGTATACTGCGGTGGGGAGCAACAATTAAATACTGTTGGTCAGGATCATAGTCCTCATGGTAGGAAAGTTCTGGTTTTCCATTGACAATTCGAATTAAGCCTTTAACCAAGTAAGCCATAAAGTTATAAAACCACATTTTTATCACCTCGCTAGGATTTTCAAGCATCAGCTAAGCTAACCTTTTAAAAAAGCATAAAACAAATAGAGGCTGGAATTCCTCCAACCTCCTTACTATTATTTTTTCGTTTTTTTCATAGAATTAATAATTTGTTGGACACGTTTTTCGGATGGTTTTTGCCCCATTTGTGCCATCATCGTCCGAATCATATCAGCTGAAATTGGTGGGTTATCTTGGAAATAGTTCATCATATAACGACGAGCAATAAAGAAACCTAAGATCATACCGATAATCAAAGTAATAATGATAATAATAATCCAAGCGAAATTTGACATGAATGATTTCCCCCTCTATATAAACATCTTTTTAATTGTACTAAAAATTATCTGACTTGCCAAGTTTAAGAAAATTTATAAGCTCCTAGGCTTTTAATTTTCCAAGTGTAAATCATAGTTAGGTAAGGCCTTATCCAATATGTTCATAAAGATCTTAGGCGGCTTAACCTGAAAGCTAAGTTTTTCTTTAGTGATCGGGTGATTAAATGATAGCCCATAGGCATGGAGACATTGTCCCTGCTGACTAAAAAATCGCTGCTGATAGGCTTTGGCATAGAGTGGGTCATCAACAACAGGATGGTCCAAGTAAGCTAAGTGGGCCCTAATTTGGTGGGTACGGCCAGTTTCCAAACTTAGTCGCAGCAAGGCATAGTTTTCCACTTGAGCGATTTGCTTGAAATGGGTCACTGCTTCTTTTCCCAGAGGGTCACCCACATAGCGCATCCGGTCTTTAGGATGACGACGCAAGGGAATATCAATCGTCCCCTGCTTATCAGGTAAATGACCATAAATCAGGGCAAGGTATTTTCTAACCACTTGATGATTAGCCAAGTCTTCCAGCAAAGCTTGATAAGCTTGGTCTGATTTAGCAACTACCATTAGACCACTGGTATCTTTATCTAGCCGATGAACAATTCCTGGTCGATAATAATCGCCCAAGTCGCTCAATGTAAAATGACTTTTTTGGGCATAGGCTAATAAGGCATTAACCAAGGTCCCGCTTAAATGGCCCTTGGAGGGATGAACGACCATCCCTTTGGCTTTATTAATCACTAGCAGGTCTTTATCTTCATAAACGATGTCAAGATCCAGCGACTCTCCCACTATCGGAAGCTTCTGCTCTTCCTCAATCGCTAAGGAGATCTTATCCATAGGGCTTAAACGGTAACTGGGCTTAACTACTTGCTTATTCACTTTCACTTGACCCGTTTTAATCCATTGGGCTATCTCACTACGGCTATAACTATCTAAACGCTGACTCAAATAACGATCCAAACGCAGATTCTGATCACCATGATATTCATAGCTTTTCTCAAGCATGAAATCACTCCTCTTTTGATTCAAAGAATAACAAGTAAATGATAAAGAAAATTACTCCCAAACTTAAACAAGTATCCGCAAAATTAAAAACGGGAAAATCCATAAACTCTAGTTTAAACATATCCACGACATAGCCCAAGCGGACACGGTCAATAAAATTTCCTACAGCCCCTGCAAGCAATAAGGATAAACTAGTCACATATAAGGGATGGCGGACATTGTCATGATGGTAATAATAAATGATTAGGCCACTAACGAGTAAAGTAATGGGAATAAATAGCCACATATGACCAGCAAGCATTCCCCAGGCTGCTCCACGGTTTTGTAAATAATGTAAGGATAAAAGATTAGGAATAAAAGGGATCGTTTCATTTAAGGCGATATGGTTCACCGTCCACGCTTTTATCATTTGATCAATAATCACTAAGATAACGCTTAAGAGATAAAAAAACATGATAGAACTCCTTTAACTTATTTTAGTTAAGTGCACCTTTCTTAGCAAGCTGGTCTGCAATATCGTTATAATGATCGTTTGAGTGGGCCTTGACCTTAACAAAATGAATCTTAATTTCTTTTTCTTTATCTAACATGAATTGACGGTAAGACTGAGTAAATTCATTCTTAGCTTGCCAATCGCCATTGACCCATTTTTCAATTCCTTGATAATCAAAATGAATAAGGACTTCTTTAGCTTCTAATTTAATTGCCGCCTTTACAGCCCGCATACTCGCCATCATTTCCCCAGCGACATTGCGCATTTTAACTAATTCTGGATCATCGCCGCCGCCAAAGAAGGTATATTCTTTCCCTTGATAAATGAGAATTCCACCAAATCCATAACGATTATTGGCAGTCATGAAACTGCCATCAACATAAGCTAAAACTTGGTCATTGAAATCGACCTTGACAGATTGACTACCTTGATCACTTAAAAAGTTTTCCGCCTCTGCTTGACTGCTAAAGGATTTATAGACGGCATTGGGGTACTTTTCGATAGCTTTTTTACAAGTTGGCCAATCAGTGAAAATTCCAGTTTTCCGCCCTTTTTTTACCGCATAGTATTTCACATTAACTCTCCTTTTAACCTTTTAAATACAAATAAAAAGTGAGACAAGCCAGTCTCACTTTAATAGTCAATATAAAGCGGGTGACGAGAATCGAACTCGCGACGACAGCTTGGGAAGCTGCAGTTTTACCACTAAACTACACCCGCAGAACAAACATGCTCTTTTCAACAAAAGTTATTATAGCATGTTTATCCCCTTTAAAGCAAGATTTATTTAATTTTTATTCCACCAGGAAAGTCTCTAAAGAATCCAGGGCTATCAAGACCGCATAATCCACCGGTCGTTCTAAAATTGAAGTTAAAGCTTTTTGATAAAGTGACATTTGGACACGGTAGCGTTTCAACAGGACTTGCCTTTGCGCTTTAGCGGGTAAATAGCCAATATGGTCGGTTTTATAGTCAAATAGCCATACCTGGTCATTTTCATCCATGAGAAATCCATCAATAATTCCGTGAATGAGGACCTTATCATTGAGGGCTAGCCCAGTAGAGGACTTTAGTTGGCGATAAGGCAGTAAATAGGAAAAAGGCTGTTCCCGGTAAACTTGGCTCTTAGGATGAATGATTCTCTTACCCATAGGTGTTTCAAAGAAAGCCAATAGCTGCTGTAAATCAGCCTCACTTAGACTACTTTCTTCGAGCAGGCCCTTAGCAACTAAGTCCTTATAGCTTTCGGATAGTGAGTCGAAACTAGGCATAGCCTTTAAGTCCATGGCTTGGAGAAGTAAATGAACGGCTGAGCCATGCTCACTAGGACTATGCACCGCTTGACTCTGAATAAATTCTGGAGCGGGATAGTGACTCGGAGTAAACCGCAGACCTTGCACTGCTTCACTCTGACTATTTGAATAGCGCCACTGCATTTGACGGCCATCTTCTGGTTCCTCAAACAGCCGCTTTAATTCCGACACTGACTGATAACTACTCGTCTGACTAGCTTCTTGATAAAGATAGTCGTAATCCAAGGGCGATGAAATAATCTCTGTTTGAGCATTCTCTCCCTCAACACTTGCCTTTTCGGGCGCAAGCTGAATATTTTGAAAGGCTGTGTGGGTTAAGAGTTCTTCCTCATTGACCATCTGGATATGAAAATCCGTAGTCACGCTTTGATAGCTAGATTGGGGTGCCTGGTCATAATGACTTTTATTTCTAAAATCCGGATGACGGGCAATTGCAGTTCCAATCCATTTTTGGATATTATCGCTTTGATTAGAAATAGCGCGTAAACTCTCATCGATGACCTGATTTTTTTGACTCAAGTCGGCCCATTTAATCCATTGATCAAAAGTTTTATCTCGGGCTTCTGTCGCGCCTACTAGATAAAGTTTTTGCTCAGCCCGGGTTAAGGCCACATATAACTTACGTTGTTCCTCTGCACTAAGTTCAAGACGTTCATAGTGTTCAGCCAGCAAACGAATCGGATTGCTATAGCTAATGCCATTGAAACGGTCTCTGACTTTAACCCCAATACCTATTTGGTCATTAATCAACAGTTCATTCTTCAGATCGTCGACATTGAATCCCTTAGCCATATTGAAGTAAAAAACCACAGGGAATTCTAGTCCCTTACTGGCATGGACGGTCATTAATTGGACTGCATTTTGATTGAGATCGATGGTTTGGGGACTTTCTAAGTCTTTCTCACGTTCCTGCATTTTTTCAATGAAACGGATAAATTGAAAAAGACCCCTGAATTGATTTTCCTCAAAATCATAGGCTCTCTTATATAAGCCATGTAAATTACTTTCGCGCTGTAAACCATTGGTCATCCCACTCACATAGTCTAAATAGCCTGTATCTTGGTAGATTTGCCAAATTAATTGAGCTATCGAATGTTCTTTGGTGAAACTACGCCAGAACTGGAGCCAATCGAGCAGTTGTTGGAGTTTATTAAGTAGGTCATTATCCCTTTCATTTTGGTGAGATTCAATATAAGATTGGACCGCTTCAAAATAAGTCCCCTCGCGCTCAGCCATGCGTATCTGAGCCATTTCTGGTTCAGTCAAGCCGATAATTGGTGACCGTAATACTGCTGCCAAAGGAATATCTTGGTAAGGATTATCAATTAATTTCAATAGCTCTACCATGGTCATTATTTCAGTCCGTTGGAAATAATTTTGCTTTTTGTCTTGCATAATCGGTATATCGTATTGAGTGAAAATGTTTTCTAAATCCTGATAAAAAGTACGATTGCTTCCTAAAATAACAATATCACTATAGCGTAGCGGGCGCATCTTATCTTCACTAGTTGCATCCTTATCATAAATCTTAAAGCCCTTTTGCATGAGCGAAGTTATTTTTTGGGCAATCACTTCTGCTTGGAGTTCGGTTCGAGACAGTTCTTGATTGCTATCCAAGCTTTGACGGTAATCCTCATTTTCTTCAACTAATAAGACTTCCGTTTCATAGCCTTCTAGGTCTGGGTACCAAGTGGCTCCTACACTTAACTGTCCTTCAGAAAGATAATCGACTCCACCAATTTTTTCATCCATTAATTGAGAAAATACAAAGTTGACAAAGCTTAAAATCTCAGGGCGACTACGGAAATTTTCCGCTAGATTGATTCGATAAGAAGGCTCCTCAAAAGGCGGCGTTTGCTCGTCAAAGTTAGCATAACGCTGGTACTTGTCCATAAATAATTTAGGGTCGGCATAGCGGAAGCGATAGATGCTTTGCTTCACATCCCCTACCATGAAGCGATTATGGGAACGATCTTCTTGACTAACCGCTTGAATGATCGCCTCTTGCAGGCCATTGACGTCTTGATACTCATCGACCATGATTTCTTTAAAGCGGGACTGATAATAAAGCAGGGCTTCATTCTTGTCGGGATCAGTCGGAGATAAAATTTGATAAGTATATAATTCAATGGCTTGAAAGTCCAGCTGCTTTTCTTCAAGCATTTTTGCTTGCATGCGGTCAATGAATAATTGACAAAGATGAACAATGGCTGAAGCCAAGCAATAGCTCTCTTCTAGCATTTTATTTGTGGTCTCTTCATCAAAGGCTAAAAATTTATAGAGATCAGTCTGGTTGATTTTAGCATTTAATTGTAAGTCTTTTAGCAGTTGACTATAAGCAGATCTTAGGGCCTTTTTTTGATCCATAGCTGGAGACTTGGCCTTAACCTTGTAGTTAATAAAAGCAAATTTGGGCCGGTTGTTAAAATACTCAAAGGCTGCTTGATAGTCCTTTTTTTCTAGCAGGTCTTTTAAATGGATAAAAAACTGCTTCTGTTCTTGGATACCGGCAATTAATTTCTGAATGCCTTCGCCGCTTTCATCTCCTGCTAGACCTTGACTGGAAATACTTTCTTCATAGGCAGTAAAGGCTTTGATATAGCGATTTTCCAGTAGCTGAGATAAATAAGGGACCAACTCCTGACGGTAAAAATTGCTTTTTGAGTAAGTCTCATCAGTTTGATAATACTTTAAGGCTTCTTGGAGCCAGCCTTTGGGGTTGGCGTGAGACCGTGCCTTATTATACAAATCAAAAATTAACTGGCTAAGCTTTTCATCACTGGCTTGCCGGCCATCTGAATAATTATTGCTGAGGATCACAAATTCATCATGATAATCGCCATAAATATCACTTTCAGGGTCTAAAAGGTCTTCTTTTAACTTTTTCCAAACTTTCTCATAAAAGAGTAACCATTCCGTCTCATCGGTCACTAGGCGAAATTTGGGGTCTAGATCAATTAGATAATAGTAGCGATTGATCACTTGCCGACAAAAGGCATCAATGGTCGAGATATTCGCTTGGGGCAGAGCTTGAACTTCCCTTTGGAGATGAAATCTTTTTTGACTATCTAGCTCACGGTTAATTTCATCTTTTAGGCTTTTTTCAATACGTTCTTTCATTTCCTTAGCAGCTAATTCTGTAAAAGTAACCACTAAGAGTTCTGATAGCTTACGCCCACTTTTCACTTGATTAATAATTCTCTCAACCAGTACCCGGGTTTTTCCTGAGCCAGCTGAGGCCGAAAGTAATAAATTATGCTGGTTTAAATGAATCGCAGACCATTGTTGGTCCGTATAAGTTGCATTTTGCGGTTTAATTGGTATTTCCACCCTTATTCTTCCTCCTCACTTGTCTCATTTAATTCATTGGCGATCATTTGGAAAAAGGTGTCCTTAGAGAGCTTTAATCGGTCACGATAGTGTTTGCCTGGCTCGGTTAAATCAAACTGAGCAATACTTTTATAGGCTGTTGTCGAGGGAAGATATTTTTCATCTTCCAGGGGACGTAATTGAATATCACCACTCATGATATTTTTAGAGCTAATATAAATAATTTCTTTTATGTAGTCTAATAAGTCTTGGAATTCTTTTAAGGTCAGTATTTTTCGCGACCTATTCTTATCAAAATCTCCGTCTTTTTTCAGTCCATAAGCATAGAGCTCTTCCCCATCGTAGCCCTCTTTCATAATGTCCTCGAGTAGTTGCTGGTTAGCTAGGAAATATTCATTGCTTTTTAATTCCTGACTTAAATCGACACTACCCCTAGCATTTTTTTCCATCATCTCAGCATATTCGCTTTGATTTTCAATCTTTTTCAAAGGAGCACTCACCTTTTGGTAAAAGGCTCCAAATGGAATAATCTTTTTATCGGGATTTTGGGCTTGAAATTTTTCCAAACAGACTAATAAATACGTATATAACTGGATATTAGTCCCTTGGAAAATATCTCCAAGACTGATAGCCCTTGCCCCTGATTTATAATCAGTGACTTGACTAACTAAGTAATCTTGCCCCTTAAACTGCCAATTAAAAGTATCAATGCGGTCAATAATTCCCCGCAGGTGAACCCTAGTCTGATCAGAAAGATTATAGGAATAGGATTGATCCGCCTTCATCCCAAAACTTGCTTCATTAGCATAGTTATGCCACTTGGTCTTATTCATTTTTATATCAAATTGTTTGATAAAACGATTAAGGTTAAAGTTTAATTGTTTTAATTGGTAATTATAGAACTGGTTGGCCGAAAAAATATCATAGGTTGGATCCTTTAAGGTGGTGTCGAGCGCATGAGAAAATAGTTCATCAAAGGAGTCATCTGACTGTTTCTTTAGATCATAATATTCTTGCAATACCCGGTGGAAATAACTTCCTGTCAGGCGCTCATCAATTTTAAAGATGGGCCGCTCTCTTAACTTTAAGCCATACTGTAAAAAGTAGGAAAAAGGATCCTTATTATACAATTCTAAGCTTGAGACGGATACCGCTAGTTGTGATCCGTATAGGGCCTTTGCTTCCTCTGAACTTAAATTGACCACTTTATTTTGGTGGTCTAATCCCTGGAGTACTCTGAGGCTATAGTCCCGACTCTTAGTCTCTTGGCTCAGAGCTTCTTTAAGTGCTTCCCATCGATCTGAAACCGCCAAGTGCTGACTTTTATTGCCTTGATAAACTTGGATCAAGTAATGTAATTGACTACGCCAATTTCCAAAGACTAGAGAGTCTTTCTCAGACACTGGCAAGGCTAGTGATTTTTTATCCCAAACTTCGAGGTCAAAGCGGTCAATTAAGTAAGCTAAATAGGGAGAAATATCTATCGTTTTATCTCCTAGTTGATTATAGGGAAAAGACAAATATAAGCGCTCGCTAGCAGATAGAAAGAGTTTATAGGCAATAAATTTTTCGTTATTTGTCTTGACTTGGCTACTTAGATTCAAGCCTTCATTGACGTTAAAATAGTGATTTAAAACCTCCCGATCTTCATCCGTCAGTAGGCTATGATTTTGATAAGCCTTAGGTAAATTAGACTTGGTCAAGGCCATAACAAAAGTTACCTTTTTATGTTCTGAACGTTGACTGTCAATTCCTCGAATCGTTACCGAATCCAAGGTTGGGGGAACCATATTATATTTTGTCTGGTTAAAGGCACTGGCCAAAACTTCTTGAAAATCTTGAATTTTAAAGCTTTGCTCCTTAAATAAACGATCATATTGATCAAGCACTTTGATAAAGGCTTGCCAAGCTTGTTCATGGTGCCGTCCCTCATCTAAGCGGTTATTAAGGGCATTATTTTGAGCCCAAAGCATTAATTGTTCAGGAATCTGATAGTGGACTAAAAATTGATAGAGGGCCAGCAAAGCTTCATGGTTATTGCTTGCTTGGTCAAAAGCTGTAAAAAGGCCATCCAAGGCTTCAGCAAGAAAGGCTTTGACTTGATTAGCAATTTCCTGAGTTCTTTGATCTGATTCACTGGCAACCACTTGCCCGTAATCATCCACCCTTAAATATGACCAAGTGACCCCTTTTTGCCACCATTGTTTACCCTCATAGCCATTTTGTAGCACCACGTTTTCTGTGAGATCGACCTCGCGACGAAAACTTTCAACTTCAGACCAGGGATCCTTAGAATCATGCAAGGGCAGTAACAGTTCAGTTCGTAACAGATTAAAGATATCCTCATAACGCCAATCATAACGGTAAATGCGAATAAGCGCATCGATGAATAAAAATAAGGGATGGTCTGCCATGGATTCACTATCGTCAAGGAAATAGGGAATATTATTCATCTTTAAATATGGCAAAAGCTGTTCTCTTACCTGGTCAAAGTCCCTAGTCAAAATTTGGATATCCTGATAACGATAGGCTTGACAGCTGACTAAATGATAAATTTGGTTAGCCACTTGTTCTGCTTCAATATAGGGGGTTTGACATGACCACACTTGGATCAAATTTTTCACTTGATCTTGCTCTTCTTTGGAAATAGTAGCGTAAGCCGCCTTTTCATTCGACCAGTCCTTGACTAGGGTTTGGTCAAGTAAGTAAAAGCCTGGATCAAACTGTTCATTAATCTTACCCACTCGATCAAACATCAGGGGACAATCGATAGTTTTTGCTAATTGGACTAAGTTATTATAGCTTTGACGGCTCAAACTAAATAAATCTTGTCCTTGAAATTCACTCTTCAGCGTCTTCTGATTATCCAGAGTTAATATTACTTCTACTTGGTCACAAGCCGCCAATAAGTCGCCAAGAATATCAAACTCATTAGCAGTAAAACGATAAAAACCATCAACGACTATTCTAACCTGAGATAAATCGGACGTCGTCAGATAATGCTTTAATTGTTTGTAAAGAGCCTGTTCAGTAAGAATTTGATCGGATAACTTGCTTTCAAAGCTTTGGTAGATAAGAATAAGTTCTCTTAATTTGTCTAATTGGTTGTCTAATAAGGGATCTTGGCCATCCGCCTCTGCCTCTACTGTATGGTAGATTTCAATTAAACGACGACTACTGATATTCCCCTGGTCAAACTCCTTAAACAATTGGGTTAATTGTTCTTGAAACCCAATATAGCTACTTTCGCGACGAAAGATAAGTAAATCTTCCTGCAAGTCATTTAAGATTTGCTTGATCAGCATCATTAGGCCAATATCATCTAGTCCTGATTGAATAGGCTCTTGGTTTTGTTCTAAAAAATACCAGGCCAGTCGTTTAAAAGAAAAGACCTGTAAGCGCATCATAGCAACCCCATCATCACTAGCAGGCTTACTTTTATAAGTTTGGATATTATCAAGAATAATTTTCTCCATATCAAACTTCATATGTTCAGGAACTAAATAAAAGACCCGGTGATTTCGATCAGCCGCTAAAAAGCTTGCCATATCTCTCAATGTGCCCTCACGATTATCCTTAGTTTCTAAAATACGTGTGATTTGTAAACGCATGCTAACCTTCCTTTAATAGACTCCTACAAGAAATGAAAAGGATCAGTGTTGACCATTGAAGGGAAGACAGCCAGCCCCAAATGATTGGTTTGGCTCCACTGGGTCAACTCGTCTAGGACATAGGGAATACAAATAGCTTCCATATGGTGACCGGGGTCAATTAGACTAAGGCCACTTTCATAGATGTCATGGGCAGTATGGTAATCCGCATCAGCCGTAATAAAAACATCCGCCCCAGCTGCCTTGGCTGCTTGGTAATAGGATGAACCTGCCCCACCTAATACGGCTACCCGACGAACGAGAGCCTTGTCATCCCTAGTCACAAAGCGAATGCCTTCTAAGTGAGAAACTGCCTTAATTTTTTCCACATAATCTTTAAATGGAATTTTCTCTTTTAATTCCCCTATTCTTCCCATTCCGATACTATGATAATCATTATTCTTCTCATAGATTTCAACGACTGGTTCTTCATAGGGATGGTAATTTTTTACCAGGTCACAAACTTTCTCTTTTTCCCCTTCCTTGACAGTTAGGGACAAGGCAACTTCCTCAAGCTCTGTGACTTGGTTTACCTCACCAATTCTTGGTTGCGCTCCATCTACAGGAATAAAACTCCCTTGACCAGTCCATTGAAAGAAACAATGCTGGTAATTTCCAATAACAGAAAGAGGATAGGCACTAAGCGCCTCTTTGAAGGCAGGCAAGCTCTCCATAGGTAAAAAAGTAACCAGGCGGTAATTTTTTTCCTGGTAATGAGCGGCGAAAACCTCAGCATTTTCAATCCCGTAACTTTCAGCTAACCAATCATTCATTCCTGGTTGACTACTATCAAGATTAGTATGAGCACTGTAGACGGCGATTTGGTGCCTAATCAATTTGGCATACATGGCTTGTTGAGGGTCATCCTCGCTGAGGCGCTCTGCTGGCCTAAATATTACCGGATGGTGGGAAAATATAAAGTCAACTTGTTTCGCTATGGCCTCCTCAACCACTTCCGGACGGACATCTAAAGTCACTAAAACCCGCTTGACCTCTTGATCTAAAGAACCAAAATGTAAACCAATGGGGTCGCCTTCAAGCGCATAGGCAGTGGGAAAACGATTTTCAAAATACTGGACAAGGTCACTAACGGTTACTTTATTGGTCATCACTTTCACCCTCCAAAGCTTGTTTGATCATTGCTAACTGTTGACTAAATTGCTGACGTCGTTCCCTAAGTGCTTCCCCTTTCATTTGTTGGAGAATACTTTCTATCTTGTGCTGACGTCGGGTCCATTTTTTTCTAAAAATAGCTGGATTGCTAGCTTGGGTATAAAGTCCTAGGTAAATTTGGCTGTCACTGAGACCAGGAGCCTTTCCGACATATTCGGCAGCAATAATTTCATAAATTTTTCCTGCGTCTTCTAAAATATCTTCTCCTATAATTTTATAGCCCTGGTCCAATAACCATTGGCGCAAAAGGTATTCATCGATATTTGCCTGTAAAATTAGCTTGGGATAGTCTAATTGCGTCAAAATATCCTCGCCAGCAAGTAAAATTTCATGAATGAGCTTGCCCCCCATACCTGCGATTATAACCGTATCGACTGGGTCTTCTTTTTTTAAGGTAGCTAAACCATTGCCTAAGCGGCAAGATACTAAATCGCCATAGTGCTTATCAAGCACGGCTTGACACATCCGCTCATAAGGCCCTTGAGCGACTTCACTACAAATAGCCCCCTTAATCAGGCCTTGGTCTAGTAAATAAATCGGAATATGGGCGTGGTCTGAACCAATATCTGCTACAAAACTTCCCTTTTCAACATAATTTGCGATTCCTTTCAGTCGTCTGGAGAGTGTTTTGGTCATTACTTAGCTCCTCTTCTTATGGTTTTCTCAATGCCTTCTGCCAACAGCTGGTAGCCATCTTGAGTCAAGTGGACCCCCTCGATAGTTAGCTCAGGTCGGCAATAATTATTTACGTCGTAAAATCCTTGCCAATCCCAATAAGTTAATGAATATTTATTATCAAATTGTCTTAACTCATCATTTAAACGATCAATGAGCACATTGGAGACAGAGGGATCTTCCCTAAGATTTCGCATCACTAGGGATAAGATCAGCTGAGACTCAGGATAATGCTTGTTAAAATATTCGATATTCTTTTCAATCCAGTAGGTCGGATTCTCGATGCCTAAGCCCTGCCATAATTCATTAATCCCGTACATTAATAAAATGGTATCATAATCTTCACTTAAATCATTATTTTTGATTAGCATATCGTAACCTTCTTCGGCAATGCTGCCGCTCACGGCCCGGTTATCAATTTTTACATTTCCAATCTGGGCGAAGGGAAATTTCGCTAAAACCGAGTGTCCATAAAATAATAGTCCAGCCATTTGCTTTATCAACCTTTCATCATAATTTCTCTATTTATCTTAGCAAACTTTGCGTATAATGATAATGATCTAAAAATTACTTTATTCTTAAGGAGGTAAGGAATACAATGGGATTTCGCTTTAAAAAAGAGGAAATGGAAAGTATCGACGATTTATTTGACCGTTTAATCCAACCAGCTAATCCGCGTCAGGAAGATCAAACCGAAGACCAAGCTGAGGAGAAAGCAAGTATTTATTTAAGCCAAGATTTTATTAGAAAGTATACCTCTTTTGATAGCTTTGAAGAATTTTCATTACAGGCGCCACTTCCTCTACAAGCCGCTGATCAATTAAACGAGGGAGATTCCTATTTGATGAACCAATTCGTCCGTCAACATAGTGATTTTAAAAGCTGGCAAGAACTCCTTAACCATAGATAAGAAAAAGGCCAATTCGAGTGAACAGCTTGAATTTGGCCTTTTTGTTTTGTATTGCTTTTCTCGTTACTCATTAAGGAGTTGCTGGTAAATCGTTAAATAGTCCTTAGCTGGTTTTTCCCAGCGGAAATCGCGAGTCATCGCATGTTGAATCAGATAATGCCAGGCTTCTTTTTGGTTGTAGTAAACGCCGAGTGCATAGTGGACCATGTTGGAAAAATCCCCCGCATCAAAACGTTTAAAACTAAAGCCATTACCTTCCCCGGTAAACTGATTATAAGGAATAACCGTATCCTTTAAGCCTCCTGTTTCATGAACCAGGGGCAAAGTGCCATAACGCATTGAAATCATTTGCGAAAGCCCACAAGGTTCAAAGGCACTCGGCATCAGGAAGAGGTCACTTCCGGCATAAATTTGTTGAGCTAATTGGGTATCAAAGTCAATATAGGCACAAAATCGTCCCTTATATTGGTCTTCAAAGTAACGGAAGGAGTGCTCGAAACGCTGATCACCTGTCCCTAAAATGAGGAATTGGGCTGAAGTGGTGTGCAATAATTCTTCAGCCTTAGCTTCTAATAATTGCATGCCCTTTTGGTCGGTTAAGCGGCTCACCACGGCAAGAAGCGGCCGGTCAGGATCAACTGCTAAGCCCACCCGTTCCTGTAAGAAGGCCTTATTGGCTGCCTTCCCATCATGCACTGTATCCATGCTATAGTTTTTGGCTAAGGCAGGGTCTGTTTCCGGATTATTCAAATCATAATCAATGCCATTGATTATCCCGCGAATCTTAAAAGCATTAGCTCGAAGCGTTCCGTCTAAAGCTTCCCCAAATTCAGGCGTTTGGATCTCCCGAGCATAGCTAGGGCTAACAGTAGTGACAATATCACTAAAATTGATTCCTCCCTTTAAATAATTGACTCGGTTATTTTGTTTCACACCCTTATCATGAAAGAGGCTATCAGTAGTATTGAAATAATTTTTTAAATTTTCTCGGTCCGTCCAGCCTTGAAAGCGCAAGTTATGAATGGTTAATACCTTGCGAATATTCTTATAGGCTCCTACCCAATGATAGCGATCAACTAAGAGAGCTGGAATCATAGCGCTTTGCCAGTCATTGACATGAATGACGTTAGGAATGAAATCAATTTTCTCCATCATTTCAATAACTGCTAGAGAGAAAAAGGCAAAACGTTCTTCATCATCACCATAGCCATAGAGAGAATCACGATCAAAATAATCTAAATTATCGACAAAATAATAGCTTAGCCCTTCTAATTGTAAATATTTAATACCAACATAGGCTTTCTTCTTACCCATGTCGACAGTAAAGTGCATTAAATCGGTGACATCTTCTTTATATTTTTCTGGCATGAGCGTGTAATAAGGGAGGACGACACGAATATCTACCCCCTGGCGCTGTAATTCCTTAGGTAGGGCATAGGAAACATCCCCCAGCCCCCCTGATTTAAAAAAAGGAGCTGCTTCTGCAGAAACAAATAAAACCTTCATCATGTCCTCTTTTCTAACTCTTCCAATCACCTGACAAAAAAGTTTAGAAGTCAGATCTCTTGATAACTTCATGCTTACCAATAACAATTAAATCGTCAGGTTTTCCTTCAATAACTGCTCCTGGTTCAACGGTCACATTCTTATCCAAAATAGCGTAGGAAACCTTAGCCCCTTTACCAATTTTACAGCCTTGCAGGATAATAGAGTGACTAACTTCAGCTTCAGCCTCCACCACCACCTTACGAAATAGTTGGGAATGGAATACCTTTCCAAAAATTTCACAGCCCGTGGCTAATTGGGAATGCTTAACGTCAGCTCCTTTAGCGTAAAATGTTGGAACCCCATTGTGTCCCTTGGTATAGATACTCTGCTTGTTTTGAAAGAGCTCGGTATAAGTTTCTGCCTCTAACATGTCCATACTTGCTTGGTAGTAAGCATTGATCGAATCGATATTAGCAATATAGCCATGATGTTCAACCCCAACCGTCTTATAATCTGGAAGGAATTGGATCAAAATGTCATCAAGGTTTTGATTGATGTCTTGGCTTTCTGCCTTTTCGATAATTTCTAACATGATTTTAGTTGGTACGATGGACATGTTCATATCATATAGGACGGTATCACTTTCAATTGGGGTAACCCCCTCAACTTGTAAATCATTAATATAGCCTGCTTCATCCAAGCTAACCAACCGCTCATTGGGATGATATTCTATCATTTCACGAGGAACACGGGTATATAGGCGGGCAATATCAGCATCAGAATCTTCTAGGGCTTCAATTAAATTACTAATAACCACATTAGCTAAGACACGCGATCCAGCAACATAAACATAATCCGCATGCGAACGATTAATAAATGTCTCATGGTCATCATAAAAATCGCCACGGCGACTAGCTGCTTCATAAAGCGCTTGTTTGTGCTCCATTTGTGAGAAAGTAAATATGCCACCCCGATAAGTGTCCAAGTCCCAAGGTTTCCCGCTACGGATATGATCATAGACAGAGCGACCTGATCGGCCGATAAAGAGGGCTGCCGAACGCATATTAGCGTAAGTGATACTAGATAGAGCAAAGTCTAATAAGCGGTAACGGCAAGCAAAAGGTAACATGGCAATAGGACGTTGCTTAGTCAATGGGTAAAGATCGTTATCATTTTCAGTTAAGTTTAATATTGCGCAAACTTTATTTTGAACCATGCTCACTACCCCCTATTATTTCTTCATATCCAGCCACCTGAATATCATGTACTTCACCAACAAAGCGTGTATTATCCATCACTTCAGCATTTTCACCCAGAATCGCATACTTAATTTCTACATTCTGGCCAATTTTTGCTCCTGACATAATCACACTATTTTCAATCAGACTTCCCTTGCCAATTGTGACATTTTGCGAAATGACTGAATTTTTAATGCTTCCACGATTAATTGTTCCATCACAAATCATTGAATCTTCGACATGACTTTCTTCTGACATGAATTGTGGAGGGGCAACCGCAACTTTCGAAAAGATAGGCCAGGTATCTTCTCGAATATTTAGCGGATGGTTAGGCTCTAAAAATTCCATATTAGCTTCCCAAAGACTGTCGATGGTCCCAACATCCTTCCAGTAACCATGGAAGGAATAGGCGTAGAGTCTTTCTTGGTTTTCAAGATAAGCAGGAATAACATCATGGCCAAAGTCTTCCATTTTCTCAGGGTCATTTACCAAATATTGGCGTAATAATTCCCAATTAAAAATATAAATTCCCATGGAAGCTAAATTATTCTTAGGCTCAGCCGGTTTCTCTTCAAATTCAACAATGCGGCCGGCCTCATCCGTATTCATAATTCCAAAACGGGAAGCTTCTTCCATTGGAACGGGGATGACTCCTACCGTACAATCAGCTTCGTTCTTTATGTGCTCTTGAAGCATGGCTTCATAATTCATTTTATAAATATGGTCACCAGACAGGATAAGGACATATTTAGGTTGATGTGAATCGACGAAGGCTACATTTTGATAAATCGCATTGGCTGTTCCCTTAAACCATTTTTCTCCTTCACTACTTGAGTAAGGCTGTAAAACAGCTGCCCCGCCATCACTAACATCCAGCCCCCAAGGCGCTCCATTACCAATATGGTCATTTAAAACGAGTGGTTCATACTGAGTCATCACTCCTACTGTCGTAATGCCTGAATTCGCACAATTACTTAAGGGAAAATCAATGATACGGTATTTTCCCCCAAAAGGGACAGCAGGTTTAGCGATATCTTGAGTGAGTTTCCCTAAACGAGTCCCTTTACCACCAGCTAAAATCATAGCTAACATTTCACTTTTCATAGATTACGAGATTACTCTCGTCCCTCCTCTCTGAAATAAAAATTATTTCCTAGCCTTCTACAGCATTGGACGGCCTAGGAATTGAATTTACTTAATTGATTACTTGTTTGCTGACTATTGCCTTTGGCTGTTTTTGCTTGCGATTTGACCAAGGCTTCTTCATCAATGGTGTCTGGTACTAGTAGTAAAAGCGATAGACTCGGCAAAACAAGTTCAATTGAATAATCTTGTTTTTGGTGGGCTTTGTCTTCGGTCTGGAAGATCTCTTTCTGGTAGAGCCAGTTACCGCCAAATTCTTTCATTTCACTATTTAATAATATTCGGTAACTGCCTGGCAAAGGCACACCCAGTCGATAATTGTGGCGTTCAACTGGGGTGAAATTAAATATACAGATGACACAATCGCTTAATTCTTCCCCTTTGCGGATGAAAGCCACAATGCTTTCATCAGGATTATCTGCCTCAAGAAAAATGATGCCTTTAGCTGATAAATCATAGTGATGAAGCGCTTTCTCACTTAAGTATAACTGATTTAATGTGGAAATGTAATCTTGAAATTCCAAATTATATTCCCTGGACAAGGTCTCCCATTCTAAGCCCTCATAGAAACGCCATTCTAAAAATTGACCAATTTCATTGCCCATAAAACTTAATTTTTTCCCGGGATATACCATCCGATAGCCTTCCATTAACCGCAAATTAGCAAACTGCCGGTAACGGTTATCCCCCGGCATCTTCCCTAATAAGGATTCTTTTCCATGGACGATTTCATCATGGGAAAAAGGCAGAATAAAGTTTTCATCAAACATATACATGAAGGTGAAGGTAATTAACCGATAATTATAGGAGCGCGAGAGTGGGTCAAGCTTAAAGAATTTGAGAGTATCATTCATCCAGCCCATATTCCACTTAAAATTAAAGCCAAGGCCGCCTTGATCAATCGACTGGGTGACTCCTGGCCAAGCAGTACTTTCCTCAGCAATCATTAAATATGAGGGGTCACGCAGGAAAATTTCTTTATTCAAGCGGCGTATAAAATCGACCCCTTCTAAATTGACGTTATTACCGTAAATATTAGGTGTCCAATCCCCTTCATCATAGTCAAGATAAAGCATGTTAGAAACCGCGTCCACCCGTAAGCCATCAAAATGAAATTCTTCGAGCCAATAGACAGCATTGGATATGAGAAAACTTTGGACTTGAGTTTTTCCTAGGTCAAAATTCAGGGTTCCCCAACGAATGTTCTTAGCTCGCCTGGGATCACTATATTCAAAAGTCGGCCCACCATCAAAGTTAGCCATGGCATCATCATTAATCACAAAATGACCAGGTACCCAATCCATGATGACTCCAATTCCTGCTTGATGAGCTGTATCTACAAAACGTTTTAGCGGATCAAAGTCATGCCCATAACGCCCAGCAATGGAGTAATAACCACTGACTTGGTAACCCCATGAGGCTTCAAGTGGGTGTTCGGTCAGAGGCATAAATTCAATGTGGGTATAACCCATTTTCTTAACATAAGGAATTAACTCCTTGCGTAAATCATCGAAACTATACGCCCTACCATCTTTATGACGTTGCCAAGAGGACTGATGGACTTCATAGATATTAATCGGGCTCTGGTAAATATTTTGTTGCCGCCTGGTCTGGAGCCATTTTTCATCATTCCAGCTATAACTCGTGGGATCCTGGATAACTGAAGCAGTTTTAGGTGGAACTTCACTAGCAAAGGCAAAAGGGTCTTGTTTTTCTTTAACCAAGCCATCCCGCCCTTCAATGACAAATTTGTATAAATCCCACTCAGAAGCTTCCTTAATAACTGTTGTCCAAGCACCAGTTTCTCCGACCCGTTCTAGCGCTTGCGGCTGCCACTGGTTAAAATCACCTTCAATCGCCACTGATTTGGCCTGGGGAGCCCAAGTGGTAAAGCGATAACCATCTTGAGGAGTTGAAGCCATTTTATGGGCTCCTAAGAAGCGATAAGCATGATAATGTTTTCCTTTATTAAAGAAATACATATTGTCTTCAATATTTTTTAAACTTAATTCTTGATTAGACATCTATCTCACCCCTATCTTTCTATACAAAAAAGGCGAGGAGAAATCTCCTCGCCTTCCCTAGACTAAGGGTTAATCAGTGTTCACATCACTCATTAACCAAGTACCTA
The DNA here is from genome assembly GCF_905125285.1 of Aerococcus sp. Group 2. Taxonomy (NCBI): domain Bacteria; kingdom Bacillati; phylum Bacillota; class Bacilli; order Lactobacillales; family Aerococcaceae; genus Aerococcus; species Aerococcus sp. Group 2. The sequence goes on from NZ_CAJHPA010000001.1 coordinate 396,678, forward strand.
CTTCCTGTAGTGGTTTAAACAATAAACCGTGTACTCTCTATAACACTACATGGACTTATCTTATGCCATGTTGATGTCGATTCATCGCATGAAATAAGTCTATCATAGAGTATCCTATTAAACAAGGAATTTATTTAAATCGTCTATAAGACTCCATCCTGAATCACTTCAATTTTATACCCATCAGGATCAGTTACAAAATAGTAGAAAGGATCCATTCCGGGTAAGCCAGAAATATCAGTCAATTCGTACCCTTTTTCTTCATGTTGGTCATGAATAGCTTTAACATCATCAACTAATAAACCAATATGACCATAGCCATTACCAAGATCATAACCATCACTGTCATAATTATATGTTAATTCTAAGCGCCAGCTGGAGCCTGGTAAGGCCATATAACATAAGGTAAATTCATTATCCGGAAAATCCTTTTTATCAACCACTTCAAATCCGAAAGCTTCTTGATAAAAAGCAATTGAGGCTTCTAAATCCTTCACCCGCACACAAGTATGATCAACTTTCATTGCTTCCATCCCTTCTATATTTGCTACATCTATATGCTTTAATCTTACCCTATCTCACTAAGATTTTCAAAGTAAAGCTGCCATCCAAACACTTTTACTAGGCTAAACTTAGTTTCTTTGACCCAGTTCTTATATTTTCTTTCCAAGTATTTAAGAAGAGCGTAATCTAACATATAAGCTACTAGCAGGTGTTTGAAAGCTAAATACGGTAAATAGGTTTTAAAGCGGAATAGAAAGTAATAAAAAAGCGGTTCTTAGAACCGCTCATTCATTTACTTCTATAAGCCTTTTGCTTGTTTCTAAAATATCTATGCGGCCAAGAGGACTTGAACCTCCACGGGAATTACTCCCACTACCCCCTCAAGGTAGCGCGTCTGCCGATTCCGCCATGACCGCTAAATTTGACTACCCATATATCATAACTTAATTGTCACTCTTCTGTCAAGAACTTTTTTATCCTTTTCTGCAAAAGAAAAAGCCTATTAACAGCAACTATCATATCGCCTTAATAACTGTAATTATTAAGTGATCCAATTATATAAAAAAAGAGCCGAGATTATCGACTCAGGCTCTCTGTTTCTTACTCTCCTTGTGGGCGACGACATGCTAGTGTTCCCATGCCAATACATCCTTGGCCTCCATGGGTCCCTAAAACAGGGGTCAAATAAGTCGTCATATAATCTAAATCAGGGAATTCAGCTAAAATTGCTTGTTCAAATTCTTTGACTCCCTCAGGGGCATTACCATGAGCAAAAGCTAATTTTAGTCCTGCAGGGTAGCGATCTTTTGCCTCTTGAACGAGTTCAATATAGCGCTTGATCACCTTACGTTTGGTTCTAACCTTATCAAATAAAACCACTTCACCTGCTTCATTGAAGTATAGAATAACAAATACTCTTAGCATGGTAGACAAGGCTGCTTGAAAGGAAGTTGCTCGTCCGCCTTTAACAATATTTTTCAAGTCTTTTAACATGACATAGACACGGGAGTTATCAGCAATCCATTGCATTTCTTCCGCTATAGCTTCAGGCTGCCGCCCCTCTTCTACCATTGCCATTCCCTCTTTTAAGATGTGAAGCATTTGGATAGAAGTTCCCTTAGAGTCGATAATATAAGAGTTAAAGCGATCAGCATACTCCTCTAAAATCATATGGGCAGTCTGTAAGGTCCCGCTTATTTTAGAGGAAAGGAAAATACCAAAAACTGTGTCATAGCCTTCTTCCACTAGCCGGTCACAGACCCGGTAAAATTCTACAGGTTGAGGTTGCGATGAGGTTGGGAGTTCCTCACTGGTCTCCAATTTGTTGTAAAAACGCTTGCTTTCCGCAATATCTGTCGTGTCACCAAAGACCTCCCCATCAGGAAAACGTACCGATAATTCCACTTCCATGACATTGGCCAAATTCTTCATATTATCGGGAAGTGATGCCGTACTATCAATGATAAAAGCAGCCTTCATAATTTACTCAATTTCCTCCTTATATAAAATGGGTATTTAATTATCTTATACTAGCACAAAAAAACAATTTCGATAAGTAAAGACCATTGTCTATAAGAGACTAGTTAGCCAATTATTATTGATAGCATTTAACGTCCGTTCTAAATGCCGTTTGTTTCTCCACTATTAAGTGTCTTTATCACAGAGGATACAAAACTTGCAGAAAATATGGCATTTGTTTGCGCCACCATGGCCAATCATGGGCCACATCTTCTCCCCAAGTATCAAACCAAGCAGGGATTTGTTTACATTCAAAGGCTGCTTTTAGGCTATAAAAGCTTGGTAGACCATCTTCTTCCCAGGGACCGAGTCCTGTACATACAATGATATCGCCTTGGCGGTAATGGTCAATAAACCAAGGATCATTTTGCCCCCAAAGGAAATCGACTGGTGAGTTATGGTAAATTTCGAAATCATTCTGGTAGCCTTTCATGAAATAACGAACATCATATACTCCACTTAGAGCAATCACAGTATCAATTACATCTGGGTGGTTTAAAAAAGTATTAATGGCATGGTAGGCTCCCATACTGCAACCGGTTGCGCCCATGGGGTCCATCCAATTCGAAACATGCTTAATTAAGGGAAGAGCTTCTTCAATAAAATAACGATCATAAGCCTGTTGGGCTAAGGCCATATCGTGACCTGATTTATTGGATAACCAGCTCTGATCATCATAGGATGATAAAGTAAAGAATTGCAACTTACCATTATCAATCCAGGCTTGGCAGGCCTCAATCATCCCGAAATCAGCATATTCATTATGAGACCCACCTGAAGAGGGAAAGACCAAAAAGGGCTTTCCGGCGTGTCCATAACGATTAATTGACATATTCCGTCCAATATTGTGCCCATAGTGGGTATAGCTTTCAAAATTCATAACTGTCTCCTTAATATTCACCTAAGTATCAAATTAGTAGAGCGAAAATCAATTAATTTTGACTTGCCTTAAGCATCGCTTCACTCATTAACAAAATTGCCAGCATTGCTAAGGGTAGACTTATCTGCTAAGCTAGAAGATCAGTCATTTTTTATCAGCTGGATATTTTTCCTCATAGTATAGCACATTTTAAATCGAGATTATTAGTTTTAGACAATATTTGGCAAGCAATAAATCAGTACCTGCTCATTGGTTAGATCAGTTGACAATTAGAACATATGTTCTTATATTAAGAGATAGCACCATATGATTATTTACTAGCTAATATAAGGAAATGATTCTATGCCCGAGCAAACAAAGCACCAAAAATTCCCCCATGCCTATCGATCCATGATCAAATGGCAGAGCATGTTCCTATCTGAACACCGAGAAGCCTTAAGATTAAGGCAAAAAAATTACGGTAGAGTCCATCCCCAGTCCTTGACTAGCCAGCAAATGACTTTGACCGAACTCCGCCAGAAACTTTTTCTGGCCTTGAATAGTCAACTCCCCTGCACCATTGTTTTGAATGAAGTCGACTCAGATGGCCACTATCGATTACTACATGGTTATATACACAGCCTGGACCATGAGTATTTTCTGATGAACCAAGAAACAATTCCTTTATCTCTCCTTAAATCTTGCCAGGTCATTCTAGATTAATTGGCTTATTTTATCGAATTCTAAAAGCCTAAGCGCTTTACTTGTAAATACAAGTAAAAATGATTATCATGGATAAATGGACATTTTCAAAAATAAAATGCTTAGAAAGGAGTTACTATGGAGTTTGCCCAAGACCACCTAAGTACACTACTCTTTCAGGTAGCGACTTTAGAAAAAAGCTATATCGACAAACAGGTTAAAAAAGCCAATCTAAATATCATTCAAGCCAAGAGTCTTTACTATATCCATCTCCATCCCCAGCTCATCCAAAAAGAGCTCGCAGAATATTTGGATAAACCCCATGCTACGACCAGTAATATTGTGACTAGTCTGGAAAGTAAAGGTTATCTTTATCGCAAACAAATTTCCGGGAATGAACAAAAGAAATACCTGTTCTTAACGCCACAGGGAGAAAAACTGGCTAAAGAAATCAAATTCATTTTTGACCAACTTGAAGAAATTGTGACTAACAATTTATCCTTAAATGATAAAAAAGAAATCCAAGAATTACTCAAACGTATTCACAATAATTTACAAGAACAAAAATAAGAAAGGAGTCGCCTATGTTAAAAATATTAAAACGCATCCCCATACACTTAATCTTACTTAGTATCTTCTTTGCATTTGCCCAAGGGCTTGCTGAATTAGTCTTACCAACTTTCACCGCTGGCCTAGTTAACCAAGGGATTGTCCCTGGGGATTTTTCAGCCATTAGCCGAATTGCTATCCAGATGCTAGGTGTCACCCTAATCATTGTTGGTTCTGCCCTAGCAAATATCTGGTTTGCTTCACAAGCCTCACAAGGACTGGGAAAAGATTTACGAGATACCATCTACACTAAAGTACAACGCTTATCGAAAGACACTTACGATCATTTTGGTGGTGCCTCTCTGATTACTCGGAGCTCAAGTGACATTATGCAAATTGAATTGACCACAATGATGGTCTTACGAATGTTTCTATTGGCTCCGGCTATGCTTATTGCTAGCTTAGTGATGGCCTACCGAGCAAGCGCCTTACTTAGTCAAACCTATCTGGTTACCATTCCCCTAGTTATTATCTCTTTAGCCTTAGTCCTCTATTTCGCCTCCCCCTTATTCCGCGCCATGCAAGCCAAGGTGGACAATATGAACCTTATCTTTAGAGAGGGACTAACTGGTATTCGCGTCATTCGCGCCTTTAATAAGAGTGACTATGAATCCAAGCGCTTTGCTAAGGCCAATGAAGACTATCGGCAAACGGCTGTTGGCGCCCAAATTCGCTTAGCTTTCCTACTCCCTGCCCTACTCTTAATTTTGAACCTAACCACGATTTATATTAACTGGTTCGGGGGGCATTTAGTCGCCAACCAACAACTCAGCATTGGAGTTATTCTTTCCTTTGTTTCCTATACATCCATTATGGGAATATCCTTTGCCTTTATCGGCATGATGTTTGTTCTCATCCCAAGAGCCCAAGTTTCAGCTGAACGGATTAACCAAGTCCTCGATGCTCCTGAAAAAATTCATTCCCCTGCTGATGGTGGCAAGACTTTTGACCCTAAGCGGCAAGCTAGACTAGATTTTGACCATGTCAATTACAGCTATCAAGGGGCAGAATCTAATGTTTTAACCGATATTAATTTCTCTATCAAAGCTGGGGAAACCTTAGGAATCATTGGCGGGACAGGTTCGGGGAAATCAACAATTGCTAACCTCATCCTGCGCTTCTATGAACGTTCTAGTGGCGACATCAAGATTAATGGCGAAAAAATTGAAAGCTATAATCTTGATGCTCTACGTGACTATATCGCCTACGTTCCTCAAAAGGCCAACCTTTTCAAAGGGAATATTCGATCTAACTTAGAATTTGGTAAAGAGCAGGCTAGTGATGAAGAAATTTGGCAAAACTTAAAGATTGCTCAAGCTGCTGACTTTGTGTCAAACTTATCCGATGGCATTGACCACCGGGTCGAGCAACGCGGTTCAAATTTTTCAGGAGGACAAAAACAACGTCTCTGCATCGCCAGAGCCCTGATGAAGGATGCGGCTATTTTAATCTTTGATGACTCCTTTTCTGCCTTAGATGCTAAAACAGATGTTAACCTAAGACAGGCACTGAGTCAGTACGCCAAGAATAAAATTACCCTTATTATTTCGCAAAAGGTCTCTACAATTAGGGATGCTGATAAAATTTTAGTCTTAGAAGACAATGGGAGTGTGGCTGGTTTAGGTAACCATGATACTTTGATGGAAACTTCGTCATTATATGCTTCTATTGTGTCATCACAACTCAAGGAGGTGAGTGAATAATGGGAAGACGTACACCAAAATCAACTAGCAAAGCCCTTAAACGTCTTTTTAAATTTTTCGGTCACTATCAAAAATCATTCATTGCGGTTGTAATCCTTTCGGTGGCAGCAACGATAGCCGAAACCGTTGCGCCTAAAATTTTAGGACAAGCAACGACCTTGATTGCTGAAGGGGTCAGCCAAGGCCTACAAGAAATGAATGGACAAATGGGCTATAAGATTGACTTTACCGGGATTTTCCGTGTGCTTCTAGTGGTCGCTGCCTTATATATTGCCACTAGTATTGGCCGTTACTTCCAAAATTATTTACTGTCACATGCCGTACAGGGAACAATTGCTAATCTCCGCCAAGCCATGCGAGATAAATTGAACAAGCTTCCAATTAGTACCATTGATCATTTATCGACCGGTGAAATTTTGAGTCGGGCTATTAATGATATTGAAAATATTGCCCGTACCCTGCAACAAAATATTGCTCAAACCATTATGAGCATTACCCAGTTAATTGGTGTAGTAACGATGATCCTCATGATCAGTCCCAAAATTGGGGGGCTTATGATATTAACTGTTCTATTTGCTGTTTTCCTAGTCAGCCGCATCACACCAATAACTCAAAGACTCTTTGCTGACCGGCAAAGAATTCAAGGAAACATTAATGACCATATTGAGGAAGACTATAATGGTCAAATTGAAATTCGTGCTTTCAACCAACAAGGTCATAAGCGCGATCTATTTGAAGAAGAAACCGATGCTTATTATAAAACCTCACAACGGGCAGAATTCTTTTCTGGTTTTCTCTATCCCATGGTTAACTTTATCCGTAATTTAGATTACGTCCTCATTGCTTTTGTCGGAGGGATAGAGATTTTACAAGGTCGTCTACCACTTGGGGATGTCCAAGCCCTCTTGCAATACAACCCCCAACTTTACCAACCCATTTCCAACCTTGCTACTATCGTTAACCAAATTCAAAGTACTCTAGCTTCCGCAGAACGGGTATTTGAATTCCTGGATCTGGAGGAAATGGAAGTAACCCATAGCGACTACTCCGTTATTGACACTGATAAAAAAGTAATCTTTGACAATGTTTATTTTGGTTATGATGACGACCATTACACTTTAAAAGATTATAAATTGGATGTTAATGAGGGCGAAACTATTGCTATCGTTGGCCCTACTGGTGCTGGTAAAACGACTCTAATTAACTTATTAGAACGTTTCTACGACGTCGATAAAGGTAGTATTAAAATTGATGGTAAAGATATTCGTGACTATTCCCGCGAGGATGTTCGTAAACAAATCGGAATGGTCTTACAAGATACCTGGCTATTTAACGGAAGTATTTATGATAATATCGCATACGGTGATCATAACCAATCTGTTTCAGAGGAAGAAGTTTATGCTGCAGCTAAAACCGCCCATGTCGATGACTTTGTTCGGAAATTGCCTGATGGCTACGACACCATCATTAATGAAGATGCTTCAAATATTTCTCAGGGGCAAAGACAACTCATTACGATTGCCCGTGCCCTAGTAGCCACACCAGATATCTTAATCTTAGATGAAGCGACCTCAAGTATTGACACGCGCACTGAAGAATTAATTCAGAAAGCAACCGAAAAATTACTTAAAGGACGAACCAGTTTTGTGATTGCTCACCGTTTAAGTACGATTCAGGATGCTGATCAAATTATTGTTATGGACCAAGGAAGAATTATTGAAAAAGGTAACCATGAAAGTCTAATGGAAAAACGAGGCTTCTATTACGGCTTGTATAGCGCCCAATTCCAAGAAGATTAACAAAAAGCTCAGTCTCTTTTACTGCGACATAGTAAAAGATAGACTGAGCTTTTTCTATATATTATTCCCCATTAACGATATGCTTGTCTAACCAGTCGTTAAATTGTGAAGTAAATTGTTTCATGTCGTCAACTGCTTTAAAATCAGGAATGTTACCAATAAGGACCTGGTCACTTTGCTTGGCCCGGTCTCCTTGTTTTTGGAGAATCAGGATACTTTTTTGCGAAAACTCGTTTTGAAAAAGACTTTGGGGTAAATTAATAAAGGCTTGCAAATAAGCTGTTTCATTTATCCCTTGCATCAATTGCGGTAGCGTTGGATCGGTTAAAGTAGATTTAGGGACTAAGAACAAGCCCCAAGCATTGTCCTCTAAATAATGAATCCCCTGCTCAATTAACAAATAATGGGCATAGGCATGAGAGCCTTCCTCAATAAATTTTGCGCCGCTCTTAAAAGTCTGGGCGACTTGGTCTTGAGGATAATAGCCTATCGGTAAATCAGCAATAATAACCTGACAGGGATCAACCAACAGATCTCCCAAAGCATCAGCAAGGGTGAGTTTTGGACTTAAGCCAAGTAAGGCCATGGCCTTTTCACCAATAGATAGCATCAAGTCATCATTATCTACTCCGGCCCCAAGGACTTGATAGTCTTGGTCCGTAAAAGTCTTCGCCACCAGTGACCATAAATTACCGGTGCCAAAGCAGGGATCAAAAAGATTGATAGACTTTTCTAGCGAATTTCGATTCGACTCAACTAAGCGAAAGGCCAAGTAACCGATAATTAAGGCAATGGCATCAGGGGTGGCTTGATAATTTGCCTGTATTTCTTGCTTCTTTACCCCTTCAATCAATAGCCACTGGATGATATTATGCTTGGCTTCCTGGTCTAAAGCCTGCCACTGACTTTTTTGATAGAGGTTATTTAATTCCTTAATCACTTGATCGTCAGGTGCTCCGTTAATTTGCTGGGCTGATCCTAGTAATAGGTTCTGTAATGTTTCATGAATAGCCTCAACATAGGTCATCTCTAAGGCCTGAGCACTTTTTTCGGTCGCTTCATGCAAATATGTAAAGGCTGATTTAATTCCTTCGGTATCCATAACCTACTCCTTTTAAATGTCTTTATAATAAAAAAGGGCTGTGACAACTGTCTCAGCCTCTTAAGTCGTCTGCTTAAGCTTCTTGGTATACAGAAACTTGTTTGCTGTTACGACCTTTACGTTCAAATTTAACCACACCATCACATAGTGCGAATAAAGTATCGTCTCCACCGCGTCCAACGTTTACACCTGGATGAATATGGGTACCACGTTGACGGTAAAGAATTGATCCACCTGTTACAAATTGGCCATCTGCCCGTTTAGCTCCTAAACGTTTAGCTTGTGAGTCACGGCCGTTAGCTGTGGAACCGCCACCTTTTTTGTGGGCGAAAAATTGTAAATCTAATTTTAACATGTTAGGTTCCTCCTTTGTTTACTTATTTAAAGATACCTGAAGATAATCAGGTTGACTGGCGCTAACATCATCTTTTAAGGCATAATAGCAACTTTTAAATAAGATTTCGGCAAGCTGGGCTTGGTTATCATCCAAGTCAGCGGGAATTTCGCAATAGAGATAACCCCCATCTGGATCTAAGTCAACAATTGGAGCAACTTGTGTTAAACGCTCCAAATTATTCACCAGGGAAAAAGTTAAAGTTGACACCGCAGCACACACTAAATCATGGCCGTATTCCCCTGATAAAGCGTGTCCTAGCACTGTCATACTTACAAAGCTTCCATCTTTACATTTAAACTTTGCTTGAATCATACTTAAGCCTTAATTGAATCAATTGTTACTTTAGTATAAGGTTGACGATGGCCTTGTTTAGAACGAGAGTCTTTTTTAGGACGGTATTTGAAGGTAGTCACTTTCTTTTCGCGACCTTGTTTTTCAACAGTTCCTTCAACTGAGGCACCTTCTACTAATGGCGTACCAATTTTAGTACTTTCACCACCAACAAAGACTACTTCGTCAAAGGTTACCTTATCTCCTGCTTCAGCATCTAATTTTTCAACAAAGATTACTGAACCTTCCTCAACTTTAATTTGCTTTCCACCTGTTTTAATAACAGCGTACATGCAATGCACCTCCTTATAATTACTTAGACTCGCCAAGATAAGTGATCAAATAATCATACTTGATACTTCAACTTATCGATGCGCGGTTGCAGTTCTGGTGCTTACAGAAATACAACAAGAGTAGTTTAGCAAAATTTAGCCCTAAGGTCAAGGATAAATCCTTAGCTTTTATAAATATAGAGCCTCACTGGTTTTTTGTCGCCCTTTTTTATGCACTTCATTTTACAACTTATCGGTTTTAAATTAAATTACTTGGATATCTGTTAAACTCGAAATACCTAATTCTGCTAAACGAGACGGTAATTCTTTAGCTAAATCAATACAAATTCCTGGATTTTTAAAGTGTTGGTAACCCACTTGGACTGCGTTAGCTCCGGCCATAAACATTTCAATCACATCATCGGCCGTGCATACACCACCGACCCCGATGATAGGTAGCTGACTTTGTTGGCGGACTTGGTGAATCATTCTTAATGCTAAAGGTTTTAAGAGTGGGCCTGAGATTCCCCCATAGCCATTACCTAGAACTGGTCTTTTTTCTTTAATATCAATACCCATTCCGAGTAAGGTATTGATCATGGTTAGCCCATCTGCACCTGCTTCTTCCAAGGCTTGGGCCATAGCCACCACGTTATCGACATTGGGTGACAATTTAACGTATACTGGTAGGTCAACTAAGGACTTAATTTTTTCGGTTAATTCCTTAGCAAATTGAGGATCCTTACCAAAAGCTAGGCCGCCCTTTTTCACATTCGGACAAGAAATATTAATTTCAAGAGCGTTCACTAGGCCGGATTGATCAAATAATTGGGCGACTTGACAATAGTCCTCAACTGTATTTCCTCCTACGCTAGCAATGATAGGCAAGCTAGGATATTTTTCTTTGAGCTGAGGAAGTTTTCCCTTGATAACCACATCAATTCCTGGATTTTTTAAGCCTACCGCATTAAGACTGTATTCATCATTCCACCACATCTTAGGATCAGGATTACCTTCGCGAGCTTCCAAAGTGGTGGTTTTTATCACTAAGGCGCCTAATTGACTTAAATCGAGGTCTTGGCAATTAGAGAAATCACCATAACCAAAACTCCCACTAGCGGGCATTAAGGGGTTAGATAAGGATAAACCGGGTAATTCCACTTGGATATTATTCATTACTATTTCCTCCCTCAGCTTGATAAACAACTTCTCCATTAACTAAACAATATTCGGTTTTTCCGTATAAACTGGTGTTATTTAGAGGACTATTGCTACTCTTTGAGGCATAGTCACTGGCCTTCACTTGATAAGGGCGGTCGAGGTTAAAGATACTAATATCAGCAGCTTGCCCTGGCCAGATTGTTCCTGCTGTCTCTAAATGGAATAATTGACGAGGTTGGTCAGTCATTAGGGCAATGAGCCTTTCTAAACTGAGTTTTCCTCGCTTAACTAATAGCGTGTATAAACTCATAAAGGCTGTTTCACTACCAACAATTCCAAAAGGGGACTTCAAGAAACCTTGACTCTTTTCTTCTTCGGTATGGGGAGCGTGGTCTGTAGCGATCAAATCAATGGTCCCGTCATTTATGGCTTGGACTAGGGCTTCTTGGTCTGATGAATTTCTCAATGGCGGGTTCATTTTATAATTGGCATCATCTTTTAAGATATTACCATCATGAAAGAGAAGGTGGTGGGGAGCAACCTCACAAGTAATATTCACTCCATCCAATTTGGCTTGGCGTATCAAATTTAAACTGGCCGCCGTAGACACATGGCAGACATGGTAGTGAACCCCTGTTGCCCGAGCTAATTCAATATCTCTAGCCAATTGACTGCTTTCAGCCACTGATAAAATCCCAGGAAGTTCCAAACGCTCTGCAGCCTTACCTGCATTGATCACGCCATTATTAAATAAGGAACGATCTTCTAGGTGAGCACAAATGGCTAGGCCTTGCTCTTTGGCTGCTAGCATCGCTTGATACATGGTTGCAGCAGATTGGACGCCATGTCCATCATTACTCAAGGCAAAGGCACCTGCCTCCTTCATTGCTGGAATATCAACAACTTGGTCACTGGTTAAATCCTTGGTAATGGGAGCGTATTGATGGATCTTTACCTCACCATCATTTTGATTCTTTTGAATTAACTGGCTAAGTTTTTCAGGGGTATCAGGAACAGGATTGGTGTTAGCCATGGTACATACGCTAGTAAAGCCGCCGCGAGCTGCTGCCCGGCTACCACTAGCAATCGTTTCTTTATCTTCAAAACCTGGTTCTCGGTAATGCACATGGATATCAATAAGTCCTGGAGTCACCAAACAACCTGAAACATCAATCACTTGATCAACTTCATCTTGATCAACCAAGTGTTGACCCAGAGCTTGGATCTTTCCTCCCTCAATAAGAATATCCATAGTCGTCAAAGAGCCCTGACTATAAACCTTACCTGCTTGAATTAGGACTTTCATTATTTCTCACCCTCAATCACACTCTTTAAGATAGCCATTCTCATATAAACGCCATTTTCCATTTGTTGCACAAAGCGACTCTTTTCTGATTCTACAAGTTCACTAGCTAGTTCAACGTCACGATTAATAGGACCTGGATGCATTAATATGGCATGGTCTTGTAGCTTTTGATAACGGTCTAAATTAATTCCATATTTCTCATGATAACGCTTAGGGTCAAAACTCTTCTCCAATGGGTCATCAGAATGTCTTTCATGTTGGACCCGTAAAAGCATCACCACATCCATTTGGTCAATTAACTGGTCAATGTCTTGGTAGCTGCCATATTGGTCCATTTGGGGATCATACCAGGCTTCTGGACCCGAAAAGAATACTTCACTCCCCAATTGGTTGAGTAATTGGGCATTGCTGCGAGCTACCCGTGAATTTTTAATGTCACCAATAATTGCAACCTTCAAACCATCAAAGTGCTTAAACTCCTCATAGATAGTCATCATATCTAGTAAACATTGGCTCGGATGTTGGCCACTACCATCCCCACCATTAATAAGGTGGATTTTGTGGTGGTGTTTATTAAGCTCTTTTAATAGGTCAAGATAGTACTCATTTTGAGAATGGCGAATAACTAATGCATTAGCTCCAATAGCTTCTAAAGTAATAACGGTATCATAGAGACTTTCGCCTTTATTGACCGAACTCTGACTCACTTCAAAGGGTAAGACTTGATAACCCAACCGCCGTTCTGCCTGCTCAAAACTCATATGTGTTCTAGTTGAATTTTCATAAAACAAATTAGCCATAGTAATGGATTGGGGATGAACCGCTACTGGACTATTTTTAAAAGTTTCCCCTTGTCTAATAAGCTCCATTACTTCTTCATTGCTTAAATCTTGTACACTGGTTAAATGTTCCATTCTTATCCCCCTAAAATTTTTCTAAAGTTTAACGATTTCTTGTCTATCTTATAAGGCTTGAGTTGAAATACTGCGGCTTTGTAGTACCTTCAGCATGGCTAAAGCAGTATCTAAGGTGGTAAACAGTGGAATATTATGTTCAATTGCTAATTGACGAATAATTTGACCATCCTCACCAGCTTCCTTTTGTCCACCGACAGTATTGATAATGGCTTGAATCTTGCCATTTTCAATTAAATTAGGAATACTATTTGCCTCATTACTGTTAATTTTAGCCACAGCTTTTACTTTTAGACCGTTATTGCTAAAGTATTGGCCAGTACCCGTAGTCGTTAAAATTTCATAGCCTAAGCACTTAAAGCCATTAGCCAGGGTCAGGGCTTCTTCTTTCGAAAGGTCATCAATGGTGAAAAGGATGTTTCCAAACTGTGGCAGGTGTAAGCCACTAGCCTCAAAGGCTTTGTAGAGAGCTTCTTCTAAACTACGACCACATCCGATGACTTCACCTGTCGATTTCATTTCTGGACCTAGTAAACTATCCACTTTGGCCAATTTATTAAAGGAGAAGACCGGTGCCTTAATATAGACGCCGTCTGCTTCTTTTGGCGAACTAAGGTCGATCAAATCGCTAAGTTTTTTACCAAGAATTAACTGGGTAGCGACTTGAGCCATGGAAATATTGGTTACCTTAGATAGGAATGGCACCGTCCGACTGGCTCTTGGATTGACTTCGATTACATAGACTTTCTCACCTTGGACGATAAATTGAATATTCATTAAGCCCACACAGTGCAAGGATTTAGCTAATTCCTGACTGTATTGAATGATAGTTGCTTGCACCGATGCACTTAGGTTTTGAGGTGGATAAGCAGCAATAGAGTCTCCCGAGTGCACTCCGGCGCGTTCAATATGTTCCATAATGCCTGGAACATAGGCATCTTCACCATCTGAGATCACATCAACTTCACATTCGATACCGAGGAGGTAATCGTCGATTAAGACAGGATGATCCTCACTCACTTCAACAGCGCTTTGGATATATTTATGTAATTCAGCTTCACTATAGACAATTTCCATAGCCCGACCGCCAATGACATAGGAAGGACGTACTAAAACAGGATAACCAATTTCTTTGGCTGCCTTGACCGCTTCACTTTCATTCATTACCGTTTTCCCATTAGGCTGAGGAATATTTAAAGAATGAATCAATTGTTCAAAAAGATCACGATCTTCTGCGCGGTCAATATCTTCTACTTGGGTTCCCAGTAATTTCACTCCAGCTCTAGCCAATGGCCAAGCAAGATTAATCGCTGTTTGCCCACCGAACTGAACGATAACCCCTTTAGGCCGCTCTAAGTCAATAACATTCATCACATCTTCAAAACTTAAGGGTTCAAAATATAATTTGTCCGATATCGAAAAGTCAGTGGAGACCGTTTCTGGATTACTATTAATAACTATGGCTTCATAGCCTGCATGTTTTAAAGCTTCAACACAGTGGACCGTGGCATAGTCAAATTCAACCCCTTGACCAATACGAATAGGCCCAGATCCTAAGACAATGACTTTTTCACGGTCAGAAACTTGCGATTCGTTGGCTTCAGCATAGGTGGAATAGAAGTATGGGGTTTGCGATTCAAATTCCCCCGCACAGGTATCAACCATTTTATAACTTGGCAGAATACCAGTCTTAAGACGATATTCTCTCACTTCTTCTGGCGTCCAACCCCATAGTTCAGCGATTTTTACATCGGAAAAGCCTTTTACCTTGGCCTTGCGCAAGCTGTACTGATCTCCTACATTTTGGCTTAATTCTTCTTCCAATTCCGCAATAACTAAGAGCTTATCAAGGAAGAAAGGATTGATCCCAGTCCATTGGTTTAACAAATCAATATCTACCCCACGGCGGACCGCTTCAGATAAATAAAAGAAACGATCATCTTGGGGATGTTTGATTTTTTCTGCTAAGGTCTCCATATCTAAGTCAGCAAAGTCACTAATTTCATTATGGATCACGCCAATTTCTAATGACCGGCAAGCCTTGAGCAGGCTTTCTTCGATATTTCTACCAATCGCCATAACCTCCCCAGTTGCCTTCATTTGGGTCCCTAGATGGCGGTCAGCATGCTCAAACTTGTCAAAAGGAAAGCGTGGCATCTTACATACCACATAGTCTAAAGCAGGTTCAAACATGGAATAGGAAGAACCAGTGACTGGATTGATCATTTCATCGAGAGTCAAACCAACAGCTATCTTAGCGGCTAGTTTAGCAATAGGGTAGCCAGTGGCTTTAGAGGCTAAGGCTGAAGACCGTGACACCCGAGGGTTAACTTCAATCACATAATAGTTAGCTGAATGAGGGTCCAGAGCTAATTGGACATTACAGCCACCTTCAATCCCCAGGGCCCGAATAATTTTTAAGCTCACATCTCTGAGCATTTGGCTATCCTCGTCGGAAAGAGTTTGTGATGGGGCAAAAACAATGGAATCCCCAGTATGGATACCCACCGGGTCAAAATTTTCCATATTACATACTACCAAGGCATTGTCTTGGCTATCCCGCATAACTTCGTATTCAATTTCTTTGTAGCCGGTGATCGAACGCTCAATCAAACATTGGTGCACTGGAGATAAGGATAAGCCATGTTCAGCAATTTCCGCTAATTCTTCCTCATTGTCGCAGAGTCCCCCACCAGTTCCTCCTAGAGTAAAAGCAGGACGAACAATTATCGGATAGCCAATTTCATTAGCAAAGGCGATAGCTTCATCAACATGGTGGACGATTTTGGATTCAGGAATCGGTTCACCTAAGCTTTCCATTAACTCCTTAAATTGTTCCCGATCTTCAGCTTGGTTGATGGCTTTTAAGTCCGTTCCTAAAAGTTCGATTTCTAAGTCTTCTAAAACACCAGCTTGAGAAAGTTCAATAGCCATATTCAAGGCTGTTTGCCCCCCTAAGGTAGGTAAGAGAGCATCAGGGTGTTCTTGGTGCAGAATTTGAGTTAAAAATTCCAAGGTCAAAGGTTCCATATAAACCTTATCGGCTACTTCACGGTCAGTCATAATGGTCGCTGGATTAGAGTTCACTAAGACCACTTCATAACCTTCTTCGCGTAAGGCTAAACAAGCTTGAGTCCCTGCATAATCAAATTCTGCTGCCTGGCCAATCACAATAGGGCCAGAACCAATAACCATTATTTTTTTAATATCATTACGTTTTGTCATATTTCCTCCTATTTTCTAACTCACTGATTAGATTTAAATAGACTATTTTGTTTGTTTACTTTCTTCGATTAACTTTAAGAAGCTGTCAAATAGATATCCAGCGTCATGAGGCCCAGGGCAAGCATCGGGATGATACTGAACCGAAAAGGCGGGGTACTTTTTGTGCCGAAGCCCTTCGACAGTATGGTCATTAATCTCTTCATGGGTGATTTCGAGGTCTGCTGGTAAATCTTCTCGACTGACAGCATAACCGTGGTTTTGACTAGTAAAATGAATTTGACCAGTCGCAAGTTCCCTAACGGCATGGTTAAAACCACGGTGACCAAATTTCATTTTATAAGTTTTGGCCCCGTTAGCCTTTGAAAACAGTTGATGGCCCATGCAGATTCCAAATAAGGGATAACGCTTCTCTAATTCGCGGATGGTGTCTAATGCTTCAGGAAGATCATCAGGGTCACCAGGCCCATTGGATAAGACAATTCCATCAGGAGCTAAGGCGGTAATTTCCTCTAAGCTGGTATCATATGGAACCACGGTCACCTGACAATTGCGCTTGGATAATTCAGCTAAGATTGAGTGTTTTAAACCAAAGTCCATCACGATCACCCGGTAACCTTGACCAGGAATCGGATAGGCCGCTTGGGTAGAGACTTTTTGAATTAATTTTCGATCAAGCTCTGTATTCCTTAGGACTGCTAATAAATCACTCAAAGGCTCATCTTTACTGGTTAAGTAAGCCTTCATAACCCCATGCTTGCGGATTTTCTTGGTTAATAAACGAGTGTCGATACCAGCTAGGCCAGGAATTTTTTTCTGTTTTAAGAAAGTATCGAGATTCATTTGAGACTTCCAATGACTGGGGCGTCTAGCCCACTCATGAACAATGACACCAACACATGAAGGATTTAAGGATTCATAGTTATCATAATTAATCCCATAGTTACCAATTAAGGGATAAGTAAAGGTCAATAATTGACCAGCATAAGATTGGTCAGTAATGGATTCTTGATAACCAGACATTCCAGTATTAAAGACCAGCTCACCAATCACCTCTTTATCGTAACCAAAGCCTTCTCCTTCAAAGACACTACCATCTTCTAAAATTAATCTCTTTTTTGTCATTTCTTATCCTTTCGTTAGCTCTCACAGGAGCCTTTTAACGCCTATTTATAGTCGATAGGAACTGAATTAGCCTCTTTTATCCACTTTTTTCCACTAAAAAAGCCTCCTATACAAGGAGGCTCGACGAAAAGACTAGTCATGTATAGACTAATCCCTTTTTTATATAAGTCTCCTTGCCTGCCTCACGGGACAGGTTTAAAGGCAAATTCAATTTTTTATACTATAGCACAATCTTTGATTACTTGGCAATCATTTTCCAAAAAATAATAAGTAATTAAGATGGCTTATTTAAATTCTTCAGAAGAAACAATCCGGGTACCAAAATCTTCTCCAAATTGAGTATCGTGGGTAACCACTAAAATGCCCTTACCTTGTTTAGCGATAGCTTGAACTAACTTTCCTACCTGATTAGCGGACTCGCGGTCAAGGGCTGAAGTCGGTTCATCAAAACAAATGATCTCTGGTGACAGCATCATGGCTCTAGCAATGGCAACCCTTTGCTTTTGCCCCCCTGACAAGGTAGATGGATAGGCATTGGCCTTATCTTTTAGGCCCACGCTATCTAGTAAAAACATGGCCTGATCGAGCAAGTCGGACTTTGGTGCTAACTTTTGAGCGATAGGTGCTTCTAAGACATTGTCTAATACTGTAAAATTAGGAAACAATTGATAATTTTGAAAAACCATACCGATGGCGTTTTGATAACGGCGTTGACTGGTCTTATCACTGTATTGAACCCCTTGGGAAGTCTCTTGGCAGAGGACCCGGTCCCCAATGGCGATATTCCCTTGGTCACATTTTTCTAAGTTATTGATCAAACGCATAAATGTCGTTTTCCCGGTTCCAGATGGGCCCAGTAAAATAACAATTTCTCCTGGATCAATCCGGCAGTTAAATTGATCAATCACTATATTACCGTTGTAAGCTTTTTTTAAATTAGAAACTATTAAGGCCATTAAAATCCCTCCTCTTTCATCACTGGACTACCAGCTCACCCGATATTCAATTCTACGCAAGGCAAGGGTCACAAAGGCAGTGAAGATTAAATAGAACACCCCACAAACCAGATAAGGAATAATGGTTGCATAGGTGTTAGCAGCAATCGAACCAGCCCGTAACAATTCTCCAAGGCCAATCACATAAACTAATGAAGTATCCTTAACTAAGGCAATCACTTCATTGCCGACAGATGGTAGGGTTATTTTCATCACTTGGGGTAAAATGATGCGACGAAAGCCCCTTTGCCAGCCAATCCCTAAGACTTTGATACTTTCATATTGTCCTTGGGGTACGGAAGTAATCCCACCCCGGAAAATTTCCGCAAAATAAGCGGCATAATTTATCACAAAGGCAATAAGGGCTGCGGTAAAGCGATCCAAATTAATTCCTAAATAAGGTAGGCCGAAGAAAACCATCATCAGTTGTAACATGAGCGGACTCCCTCGCATAATGAAGACATAGCCTTCAATTAACCATTGAATCAGTTTAGGGCTAAAGACCCGCATAATGGCGATAAGAAAACCTAATGGGAGACTAAGTGCCAGTACCAAGGCAAACAAGACAAGGGTTAATTTAAAACCACTCCATAGAGAGGGAAGGATTTTTTGAATAATATTCTCTTGGCTAGCCACTTGGCGGTTTTCTCCAAACCATTTGGCGACAATTTCATCATATTTTCCGTTAGCCTTTACTTGGTCAAGACCTTGGTCGATCATTGTCTTAAGACCGTTAGCAGATTTTCGCATCGCGACTGCCATTTGCTCAGGCTCCTTACTGGGGTCCACGAAGGAGTCATATTTTTCTTCCCCACGAACCTCCATAATATAGTGGCCATAAGTATAATCAGTGACCACAGCATCCACACGACCGGAATCTAAATCAGCAAAAACCTCGTTATAACTTGAATAGAGAACCGGTTTTTGCGCCAATTTTTGGTAGAGTTGATTGGGCCAGCCCTTAATATCTTCAGCTGTCGTCGAGCCAGACTGGGTCGATATCGTTTTTCCAGCTAAATCAGAAAGTTCCTTGATTGGGCTTCCCTTTTTAGTAATTACGATATTAGGACTTTCAAAATAAGGCTGTGAAAAGAGCATCTGTTCTTCTCTTTCAGGGGTAATTCCAACACCATTCCAAAGCAAGTCAATATTACCACTATTCAATTCGGTTTCTTTCATTGCCCAATCAATCGGCTGAAAGTCGAGCTCCCAGCCGTAAATCTCAGCAATAGCTTGGGCTAAGTCAATGTCAAAACCAACAATTTCATTTTGCCCATTACGGAATCCCATGGGAGCAAAGGTATCATCTAGGCCGATGACAACCTTATCGCCTCTTTTTGGTCCCTCTTCAACAGATTCCATCCGTTCTTGAGGAGCTGCCTCTTCAGCTTCAACATGGTGGTTTGCCACCAACCCCAAAATAGTAACTAAAGCAATAACCATAACTATCCAAGACTTTTTCAAGTCGAATCCTGCTATCATGACAAACTCCTCCTTTTCTTTTAATAAAAAATAAAACGCCCTCTTCGTTTAAAACGAAAAGGACGCTTTCGTGGTTCCACCTTTTTTCGCAACTATCTCACAATAATTGCCTCATGATGTTAGTAACATCGCGATGTAACGCTCGCTAAGCGAATAGCCTTTTAAACTATTGACTCCTGGGTGTGTAGCTAAAGTTTCTTTGTCTGTTTCCACCAGCCAGACTCTCTTTAAAAGAAAGGTTTTAGCCTCTTCCATTCACTGTCATTATGATATTAATTTTCATTATACTGATATTATTAGTATTTAGCAAGATTTATTTATTTTTAAAACCCAATAAGGATCAGCCCTTGACCCAATTTACTAAGCGATAAATCACCAGGTTGAGCAGAAAAATCATTAAACTATTAAATAATAGGGAGGGACCTAAAAAGCTAGCTAAGAACTTAAGATAAGTGTCCCCGTGAATACGTAAGATCCGATAGAGCCAATAAATCACATTGTGATATAAAAGATACATGATCACAGCCCAGACCCAGATGCTATAAAAATTCAAGGGAAAGCGATTTTTTACCTGGTAAGATAAGTAAACGACTGCTGGGAACAGAAATAAATTAATTCCTAGAATTCCGTTATAGTATGAATCATATAGAAAACCAATAATAAAAGCCATCAAGTAAATCGTTCTTGGCTGGTTATAGTATAAGGGAATCAGGGTTAAACTAATCAGTAAAAGACTGGGAATAATTTGATAGGCATAGGTATCCACACTAGCTAGTAAGACGTTGACTAAAGCGCCATCCAGTAAGAAAACAAAAATTAAGAAAACGGGAAGGGTTAAATGATAGCGTATATAATCGAACATATCACTCTCTCCTCCTAATTGGCATGATTACTTGCCCCAGCTTGGCTGGCTTGAGCTTGGTGATTGGCCCCTGGAATTTCTTCAGCCGCATTAGGGTTTTCTGTATCTGGTTCACTTCTTTGAGACATAATCACAAAGACATGACGGATATCATTGAAATTCGCTGCTGGCTCGACATAGACACGTTTAGCTAAAGCAAATTCATCATCTTCCATTTTAGCCACTTTTCCAATGATTAAACCTTCTGGAGAAACGCCTCCCAGACCACTTGTGGTTACCAGATTTCCCTCTTTTATTTTAGCTTCCTTAGGAATTTGATTGACAATTAAGCGGTTATGACTGGAATCGTATTGGTCAATCACCCCATAAAATATCCCATCATCCGATTGGACACCGGCAGCAATTTCCACCGCATCTTCTTGGTCTGAAGTGACTAAGCTCACTTTTGCACTTGTGGGACCAACTTCGGAAACTCGGCCAATGAGGCCTGAGTCAGTCATGACCGACATGTTCTCCTTTACCCCGTTGTTAGAACCTACATCAATAGTCAACTTATCTAACCAATTCTCAGGAGCTCTAGAAATGACTGAAGCTGCAATTACTGTCTTACCAACCAGGGTCGGTTTCAATTTTAAAAGATTGGTCATTTGCTTATTTTCTTCTTTTAAAATGGTATTTTGAGCTTCTAAGCTCTGTAAAGTGGACAGTTGTTTTTTTAATTGCTGGTTTTCCTGATAGGTGTTCTGTAAATTAGTCACAGAATCGCCAAATTGCATGATGGAATTTGTTGGGGTCGATATCAGGCGAGCTACCATTGCAGTAAAGTCATTCACCCAGGTCATGGGTTGGGGTAAACTTTCCTGTCCAAAGGTGGAAAAAGCAATCAGGCTAAGTGAGCTAATAACACTCAATAGCACAACCACAAGTTTTTTATTTTCAAAAAATTGGCGCAATTTGCTCCATCCTTTCCAAGTCGTAAATCAATAGTAGTAATATTGTACCATTCATTAATCAGAATTATAATCATTTCCTGTTTAATTATAATTTTTTTACTATCTCTTGAAAAGCAGGAATTACTAGCCCCATCCATAAAATAAAAGAGAGGCCAGGGTATAGATGCCGCCTCTCTTCTAAATAAAATATTCTTGTCTAAATGACTCCACTAATTCATGCTAACTCCAAGGTCAGCTGTTTTATTGATTAGAGTACCTTTTCTAAGAAATCTTGGGTCCGTTGATGTTTGGGATGATTGAATAGATCTTCTGGTTTACCTGACTCGACAATGTAACCACCATCCATAAACAAGGTACGGTCAGACACTTCTTTAGCAAAGCCCATTTCATGGGTCACAATTACCATAGTCATCCCTTGTCTAGCAAGGTCTTTCATGACTTCTAACACGTCACCAACCATTTCTGGGTCCAAGGCTGAGGTGGGTTCGTCAAATAACATTAAGTCAGGATCCATAGCCAGGGCCCGAGCAATGGCTACCCGTTGTTTTTGACCACCAGATAAGGAATTAGGATAGGCGTCAGCCTTTTCTTTAAGGCCGACACTATCTAATAATTCAAGGGCTTTTTGGTCAGCTTCTTCTTGACTTAATTTATTTAATTGGAGGGGTGCTAGAGTAATATTTTCTTTTACAGTCATATGCGGAAATAGGTTAAATTGTTGGAAAACCATTCCGATATTTTCACGCGCCTTGTCGATATCGATACTTTCATCAGACATATCAATACCATCGACTACCACACTACCCCCATCAATCGTCTCTAAACGATTAATGCATCGCAATAAAGTAGATTTTCCTGAACCCGAAGGACCGATGATGCAGACCACTTCACCTTCGCTGATTTCTAAGTTGATATCTTTGAGAACTTCATTATCATCAAAACTCTTCTTTAGGTTTTGAATCACTACTTTTGCTTGAGCCATGTGAGTAACCCCTTTCATAAGTTAGGCGAATAAAAAAGACTAAAGAATGTCTAATCTTTTTTATCAAAGTATTAGTAACATTTATTGTTACTTACTTTAGCCTATTCCTTCTAAGATAGCAAGCATTTTTTAAAATAAGTGATAAATCAATCCATAAAATTATTATTAGCCAAAACAAATTTGACTTCTTTAGTAGCTTCTCTGTTTATCTTTAAACCTAACAAGTGGCTTAGTCTTCTGCGTCAAAAAATTCATCATAAATTGCCCGTACGGCTTCTGCTTCTTTATTTTCCTTGATACCAAACATCACACTATTTTCGCTAGACCCCTGGTTAATCATTTCTAAATTAATGTTAGCTTGACTGAGGGCCTTAGTCGCCCGGGCGGTAATCCCGATGCTTGATTGCATGGACTCACCAACGATCATCAACAGACAAAGATTTTCTCTTTTTTCTACCTTGTCAGCTGCTGTACGTGTTTGGATCGCTAAAAGCAGTTCATCTAATTCTTTTGCGGAAAGTTGCTCTTCTTTAAAGATAACATCAATATCATCGATCCCTGATACCACGTGCTCTACACTACAGTCGTACTCTTCAAAGACGCTCAACACGCGACGCATGAAGCCCACTTCGCGATTCATCATATATTTTGTAATATAAACAGAAGCAAATCCACCATGGCTAGCGATACCAGCAATTGGCCATTTATTTTCAGTCATTTTCTTCTCCGTAATCATTGTCCCAGGGGCTTCCGGATTATTGGTATTTTTGACTACGACGGGAATGTTTTCTGCAAAAGCAGGATACAATGCCTCGTCATGAACCACAGTAAAGCCTGCATAGGAGAGTTCACGCATTTCTCTATAGGTTAAATTGCTGATTCCAACGGGGTTAGGAACGTGGGCCGGACTAGCGACAAAGATGCTATCAACATCGGTAAAGTTCTCATACATAGAAGCCCCCACTCCATTGGCAACGATAGCTCCGGTAATGTCGCTACCACCACGTGAAAAAGTGACTAACTTACCTTCTTTGGTGTAACCAAAAAAACCAGGAAAAACTAGGATCTCATCACGCTCTTTTAGTTTTGCTAAATTGAGATAGGATTCAGCTAAGACCTTAGCATTGCCGGGTTCATCACTAAGAATCAAACCTGCTTCACCAGGGTTGATGTAGCTCGCATTCAAGCCACAAGTTCTGAAATAGGCCGCGATTAATTTAGCGTTATTATCCTCCCCACTCGCTTTGAGGGCATCGATAAAGTATTCCGGTTGACTTTTATCCATATTGAGAATGTCATTTAAAGATTTTTTGATTTCATCAATGACTGGCTCTTGTATTTCTAAGGCTTCTGCCATATCGCGATACCTTTCAACGATCTCCTTGTAGGTTTGGGAGGTATCCACGCTGCCATTTAGTGTCTGTGAGGCCAACTCTATTAATAAATCAGTCACTTTTATATCCCCATCAAAACGCTTTCCAGGTGCAGAAACAATAATAATTTTTCGGTCCTTATCACTCGCGATGATATTCTTCACTTTTTTTATTTGCTTATCATTAGCTAGAGAGCTACCACCGAATTTTACTACTTTCACTAAGACATCTCTTCCTTCTAGAATGAACTAATTGATCTAAAGATAGCATGATTAATAATTGGATTCAACAGTGATCATTTTCCTTTCAATTGTGATCTATATAAACGAAGGATAAAATAAAGGCATTCAAGCGTTGGAAAGCGATCCAACATTTGAATGCCATTACTGTTATCAGAGTTGCTTTTAGTCTTCTAGAAAATCTTTTAATTGTTTGAGACGACTTGGGTGGCGTAATTTACGTAAGGCCTTGGCTTCAATTTGACGGATTCTTTCTCGAGTCACCCCAAATTGTTGTCCAACTTGTTCTAAGGTTTTGGTTTGACCATCTTCTAAACCGAAACGAAGACGTAAGACATTTTCTTCCCGATCAGTTAAAGTATCCAGCACTTCATTGAGTTGTTCTTTTAACAATTCCTGATTGGTATATTCATCCGGCTGCATGGCATCATTGTCTTCAATAAAATCGCCAAGATGGGAATCATCTTCTTCACCAATAGGGGTTTCCAAGGAAACTGGTTCTTGTGAGATTTTCATAATGTTTCTCACTTTTTCAGTAGGTAGGTCCATTTCCGCACCAATTTCTTCTGGCGTGGGTTCGCGACCGAGTTCTTGGAGTAATTGCCGTTGAATGCGGACTAATTTATTAATAGTCTCCACCATATGTACCGGAATACGAATGGTACGGGCTTGGTCAGCGATCGAACGGGTAATCGCTTGACGAATCCACCAAGTGGCATAAGTGGAAAATTTGAAACCCTTGGTATAATCAAATTTTTCTACTGCCTTCATTAAGCCCATATTACCTTCTTGGATCAGGTCTAAAAATGACATTCCTCTACCGACATAACGTTTAGCAATCGACACGACTAAACGGAGATTGGCTTCGGCCAGCTCTTGCTTGGCTACTGGATCTCCGGCTTCAATTCTTTTGGCAAGGGACACCTCTTCATCAGCTGTCAGTAAGTCTACTCGGCCAATTTCTTTAAGATACATACGTACAGGATCGTTAGTTTTTACCTTTGAACTCGTTGAAGAAGCCGACTTATTAGTATCTTTTTTGTCTTTTTTATCTTTCTTCTTAGTTTTTTCTTCTTCATCTAAGATTTGATCAATATCTTTTTCAGTTTCTTCATCGTCCTCTTGCATCTTAAGCGCTTCATTTTGTAACTGACGGTTGGTTGGGCCTCCGTCTTCATCAACAACGGCTACGCCACCGTCTTCAAATTTTTCAATAAGCTGATCCATTTGTTCATCATTCAAAGAATAGGGTTGAGCAATTTTATCACTTAACTCAGTATATAAAATAGAGCCCAATATTTTCTTCTCATTAAGTAATTCTTGACTGGCTTGTTTTAAAGTTTTTTCCTGCTTGTCGGTCGTTTTGCTCAATTAAATCTCTCCTGACTTCTTTTTTGACAGTTTCATTTGTCGCAATATTTGTATTCTCTGTTGATTTAAATCGCTAATTTTAGCATAATCATTAATTTGCTTAGCATTCGCTATATCCCGGTTGATCTGCCTAATTTGGTCCTGATAATGACTCTTTTCTTTTATTTGATAAATTAAATCGCTAATTTCCTGACCAGTACACTCAGGGGGAAGATTCATCGCCTGAGCGTCAATAACGATCCGCCTATCAGCATCAGAGCGAAGGGTCTGATAAAAATTCCCAATATCAATACTTTCACCTTCACTTTGCCGGTAGGCCCATAGTAAAAGATAGACACTTTCAATACTACTACTTTCGAAATGAAAGTTTCCATCAATATTTTTGATTAAATACCAAGCATTCTCAGAAGTTAGTAGGCGGTTAAGTAATTGTAACTCAAAGCGCTGTAAACTGGAATATTTTTTTAAGGGGAATTTATCCAGTTGAGCTTCTTCTTCCTCACGGCTAACTTCAGAAAACTGCTCTTCTCGCTGCCCGGTCTCCTGCTCAAAGTGGAGTTGGGCTTGAAGCGAACGTTTATCAACCCCAGTGTCTTCACTCAATTCCTGTAAGTAGACATCTTGCTCAATAGTGGAGGATAAGCGGCTAATAACAGCTAGCATGGCCTTGATGTATTGGATTTTCCCCTGATCATTTGCTAAAGAAAACTCTTGTTGATAAAAGTGCCGGTAGAAAGCAATCGGCGTCATTCTTTGCTCTTGGATAAATTGCTGGTAGCGTTGTTCACCATAGCGACCAATAAATTCATCAGGATCCATCCCACTTGGAAACATGAGCAGGTTAACTCGCATACTAGGACTTTGCTGGGCTATGTGTTCAAGCGCCCGCTTACTTGCCTTTAAACCGGGTTTGTCACCATCATAAGCGAGTAAAAGTTGTCGTGAGCTGCGGTAGAGGACTTGAATCTGACGATCAGTTAAACTGGTCCCCAAAGAAGCGACGCCATGCTTGACCCCGGCCTGGTAGGAATGAATGACATCCATAAAGCCTTCAAAAAGAATAATTTCCTTTTCCTTGCGAATGCTATCTTGGGCTAAATCGAGGTTAAATAGAAAATTATTTTTTTGAAAAATCGGTGTTTCTGGACTGTTTAGGTATTTAGCCTGCGAATTTGCGCTATCGGCTTCAAGAATTCTTCCTGAGAAGCCCAAGACATGACTAAATTTATCACGTAAAGGAAATACAATACGACCTCTAAAGCGATCGATTTTTTCCGGACCATCACCCACAAAAATACCACTAGCTACAATTGCTTCACTGTCATACCCCTTATTTTTTACATGGTTGAAAGTTAACTGGCCATCGTAGGGAGACCAACCAATGTGATATTGGACGAGGGTTTCCGTTTTTAACCCCCGGTCTTCTAAATAGGCCAAGGCTTGGTGACCAGCTTTGGTATTCATTAATAAATAATGGTATAAATTTGCCAGCTCTTCATGGATATCGATAAGCGTTTGCTCTTCTTCATTATACTGACGGACACTGGTCCCTGGGTCTAGCTGGTCAAAATTAAAGTCCAACTTAAGATTAGCTAATTGAGCCACTTCTTTTACAGCTTGAGGAAAACTATATCCTTCTAAATCCATTAGGAAATTAAAGACATTGCCGCCTTTACCACAGGAGAAGCACTTATAAAATTGCTTATTAGCTTCTACAGTAAATGAGGGCGTGTTTTCATCGTGAAAGGGACATTTGCCAAAGTAATTTTTTCCTCGCTTTTGAAGATCCACAAACTGACCAATAATATCTAAAATTTCAACATTTTGGCGGACCTGATCAATAACTTCCTCCGGTATAAAGGCCATTGTACCCCCCACTTTCTCCACTGGCTATATCAGAGTAAATTATAGTGAAGATAATTTTTGAATGCAAGATAAGAGCGAAAATATTGTCAGATATTTCTTTTCAAACAATAGCTATTCATCATAGTCTCCAGCCAATAAGGCATTGATGACTTCCCATGCCTCATCACGCCCCTCACGGTTGGCAGAAGAATAAGGTAAAATTTGATCTTCAGTCACCAGGTCTAAATCTTCTTTTATAGCTTGCAGGTGGTTATGCCATTGATTTTTCTTCACCTTATCCGCCTTAGTCGCAATAATAAAATACGGTACCTGACATTGGTCAAGAAAATCTTTCATATTGATATCATCTTTACTAGGCCGGTGTCTAAAATCTACCAAAAGAAAGACGGCTTCTAAATTTTCCCGTTGGATAAAATAATCTGCCAGTTGTTTTTGCCAGCGGCTTCGCTCCGTTTTACTTACTTTTGCGTATCCATAGCCAGGAACGTCAACTAAGTAAAGACTATTATCAAGATTATAATAATTTAACTGCTGGGTCTTCCCAGGCTTACTGGAAATACGAGCAATCTTTTTATGGTTGGTCATCGTATTAATGAAACTGCTCTTCCCCACATTGGACCGACCAGCTAAAGCAATTTCTGGGCGGTCAGGAACAGGGTATTGTTTAGGACTGGCGGCGCTTAGCATAAATTCAATATTCTGTGCTTGTATCATGAGCTACTCCTTACGTTATAAAACAGACTTAGGCGAGCTTGAGATTATTATTTAAAAGTAAATTTCCCTAGCTAATTACAGGCTTAGGCGTCTTATGGCTTGCTTAAATAAGGGACTGCATTGAGAAAGAGGCTGTGACTCTTGTCACAGCCCCTCTTCAATTAATTCATTAGGCAATTAACTGACCATCTTGGTCATAGAGTTCGGGACTTGCATGATCTTTAACGACTTCTTCAGTAATGATAACCTTAGAAACATCTTCACGACTAGGAATATCATACATCACTTCTAACATCGATTCTTCAATAATGGACCTTAATCCCCGCGCCCCAGTTTTACGGTCAATAGCTTTTTGAGCAATGGCCCGTAAGGAGTCATCAGTAAATTCTAACTGAACATTATCCATGGCTAATAACTGTTTATATTGCTTAATCAAAGCATTCTTAGGTTCTGTCAGGATACGTTCCAAGTCTTCCTCATTCAATTCATCTAAACTAGCAATAATGGGTAAACGCCCGATAAATTCCGGAATTAAACCATATTTTTGTAAGTCTTCAGGAATCACCTGCGTCATGAGGTCATGCTTTTCAGCTTTTGTCGTCTGAGTTGCTTGAAAACCAATTACCTTATGGCCAGTACGTTCCTTAATGATATTTTCAATTCCATCGAAAGCCCCACCTACAATAAATAGGATATTAGTAGTATCGATTTGGATGAACTCTTGATGAGGATGTTTACGTCCACCTTGAGGAGGAACATTAGCAACGGTTCCTTCTAGAATTTTCAGGAGGGCCTGTTGAACTCCTTCACCACTGACATCGCGGGTAATAGATACATTTTCCGCCTTGGTTGCTATTTTATCAATTTCATCAATATAGATAATACCTTGTTGAGCTTTATCCACATCAAAATCAGCTGCTTGTAGCAGTTTTAAGAGAATATTCTCAACGTCCTCTCCAACATAACCTGCTTCAGTTAAACTCGTGGCATCCGCAATAGCAAAGGGTACTTTCAATATGCGGGCTAGCGTTTGAGCTAAGTAAGTTTTCCCTGAACCAGTTGGACCAACTAATAAGATATTACTTTTTTGTAATTCTACATTATCTTCGTCTTGATTCTTAATTTGATTGCTGTTAATACGTTTATAGTGATTATAAACGGCCACAGATAAAGCCTTTTTGGCATCTGTTTGTCCAATCACGTAATCATCCAAAATTTGACGGATTTCAGTTGGCTTAGGAGGGTTCACGATAAACTCTTCGTTATCTGATTGAACGTTTAAGTCATCTTCAATAATTTCTTGACAGAGTTTCACACATTCATCACAGATATAAACATCCGGTCCTGCAATTAACTTGGTCACTTGGTCTTGTGACTTTCCACAAAAGGAACAATGGATATTGCTATCGTTATCGTCATTAAACATTCTACGCATTCCTCCTTCTCTATCTAATGTATTGTGACAAAAAACGAGTGTGAAGTCAATTAATGCGACCTCCCACTCGATTTCTGACCTATTTTTGAAAATAGCTGTTCAGATTATTTTTCTTTAGCTGTTGAGGTAATTAAGTTCATGGCTTGTTTTAATTCAATGTCATGTTTGAGCATATCTTCAGTGACCACGTTCTTAACGGCTTCAACTTCCATATTATAGGTTTCTGCTAGGTTTTCAATTTCCTTAGCGATATCCTCTTCACTCACTTCAATGTTTTCTTCAGCAATGATTTGTTCTAATAATAAATTAGTTTTTACCCGGGTATCTGCGTCTTCAGCAAATTGTTGACGTAAGTCTTCTTCAGAAGTACCGGTTAATTGATAGAACATTTCAGGGCTAATCCCTTGACGTTGCATTTCATTCAAGTAGTGGTCTAGTTGACGGTTAACTTCTTCATCGATCATTGCTTGAGGAACAGAAGAAAATTCAGCGTTGTCAACAGCTTGACGGATTGCTTGGTCTTCCACTTGTTCATCAGCTTGTTGGTCTTTAGCTTCTTGAAGTTGATCACGATACTTAGCCTTCAATTCGTCTAAGCTTTCAACCTCGTCATCCACGTCTTTAGCAAATTCATCATCGAGTTCTGGAACTGATTTTTCTTTTACTTCATGAACTTTCACTTTAAAAATAGCGTCTTGACCAGCTAGATCTTCAGCGTGGTATTCTTCTGGGAAAGTGACTTTTACTTCTACTTCATCTCCAGATTTTGAACCCACTAATTGGTCTTCAAAGCCAGGAATGAAGGAATTTGATCCTAATTCCAAGGAGTGATTTTCTGCGCTACCCCCGGCAAAGTTTTCCCCATCAACAGAACCTTCATAGTCAATCACAACGGTGTCGCCTTCTTGAGCTTCTCCTTCTTTAATGGAAAGTTCTGCTAAGTTTTCTTGGGCTTGTTTCAAGCGGTTATCCACATCTTCATCAGTTACTTCACGGTCTTGTTTATCAACACTTAAGTCCTTGTAATCGCCTAAAGAAACTGAAGGCTTGGTGGCTACTTCAGCTTTTAATTCCCAAGAACCACCCTTGTGCATTTTTTCCACATCAAATTTAGGTTGGCCTACAACATCCAAATCAGCTTCTTTTACGGCATTAGCGTAAGCTTGTGGTAAGGCATAGTTTAAAGCATCTTCATATAAGGCTTCTTCACCAATCATTTTAACAAAAACTGGGTAACTCACTTTACCTTTACGGAAACCAGGAATATTAACTTTTCCTTTAACCCGGTTGTATGCTTGTTTTAAAGCTTTTTGAGCATCTTCTTTAGAAACGGTAAAGTGTAAAACACCTTCATTTGTCGCTGTTTCTTCAAATTTTACTGACATGCGGTCATTCCCCTAACTATAAATAAATTTCTAAATCAAGAATTAATCCTTAAGATTAATCTACACGTTCAGATATATTACACTAATTCCGGGGCTTTGTCCAATTTATCGCAAAATAATTCTTATCCATTGCAATTTTACAGGCTAGTCTTTAATATCTTTAGTTGCATATCCATACTGTGCATTTGATAAAAAGATTGCCTATATTATAATTATATTAAATAGGGGATGTATTTCTCTTAATAATGCCAATTTTTGCTATAATAAATTAATGGTTTGAGAGGAGGTAGGTCATGTATTATCCCAACGGGAAGAAATACCATAAAGCTCCCTCGCTAAATAAGCATTCAAGACGTCAGCCAAAGACAATTTATGCTAAAAGAGGCATGTTGCTAGAAGACATGTTAAATGATTCCAATGCCTGGTATTTATCTCATGACTTGGCAGTTATCCATAAAAAGCCAACGCCTATACAAGTGGTGCATGTCGATTATCCCAATCGTCAACATGCTAAAATCACTGAGGCCTACTATCGACAAGCCTCAACCACAGATTATAATGGGGTCTACCAAGGTAGGTATATTGATTTTGAAGCCAAGCAAACGAAAACAAAAACCCGTTTTCCCCTCAATAACTTCCATGACCATCAGATTAAACACATGGAAAAATGTAGTCAGCAAGGAGGTATAAGTTTTGTTATCTTACATTTCACCACCTTGTCGCAAAGCTATCTATACCCGCTTAGTGCTTTATTAGAGGACTGGCAAGCTTTTCAAGAGGGGCAAAAAGCTTCAATTAGTCTCAAACGCGTCAAAAACCATGGTTATTTGATTAAAGTCGGATACCAACCTCCCCTCGATTATTTAGCTGCTCTGGATAAGTATTTACAAAATAACAATTAAAAAGGAAGTGACTCTT
This sequence comes from Aerococcus sp. Group 2, assembly GCF_905125285.1. Taxonomy (NCBI): domain Bacteria; kingdom Bacillati; phylum Bacillota; class Bacilli; order Lactobacillales; family Aerococcaceae; genus Aerococcus; species Aerococcus sp. Group 2. The sequence goes on from NZ_CAJHPA010000001.1 coordinate 428,776, forward strand.
TTGTCTACTCATTATCCCCATAATAGAAGGCGCACCTCTAGCTTGAATAAAGAGGAAAAGACACGACAAAGAAAAAATAATAATTTTAACAATAAGCCCTTGTGGCAGAAAATATTACTGATTGGCCTTGGTGCTGTGGGCAGTGTCTTTATAATTTTAGCTATTATTGCCCTGATCTGGATTGCCCAAGCACCAGAAATTAATGAAGGTGATTTGCAAGGCTCAGTGGCCTCTGTCGTATATGATAACCAAGGAAACGAAGTTTTTGAAACCAGCCAAAATGAGCGAATTATTGTAGAAGGCGATGAAATCTCTCAAGAAACCTTTGACGCAGTGACATCAATCGAAGATCGTCGCTTTCTTAAACACCGCGGTGTCGACCCTATTCGTATTATGGGTTCCTTATTTGCCAATCTAAGAGCAGGTGGGATTGCCCAAGGCGGTTCTACCCTTACCCAACAATTAGTGAAACTATCTGTTTTCTCTACAAATGAATCAGATCGAACCTATAAGAGAAAGGTCCAAGAGTTATGGTTGGCCCTACAGTTAGAATCACAATTTTCTAAACAGGAAATTTTTGAATACTACATTAATAAGGTTTATATGGCTAATGGTGTCTACGGTATTGGAACCGCCGCAAATATCTATTATGGCAAGCCTTTAACTGAGCTGAGCCTAGATCAAACTGCGCTTTTAGCTGGGATGCCGCAAGCACCAAATGAATACGATCCTTACCATAATCCTGATAGGGCAAAAGAGCGTCGCGATACCGTGCTCTACACGATGTTAGATAATGACACCATTACTCAAGAAGAGTACCAAGAAGCGATTAGCCAACCGATTGATCACGGTTTACTCCCGCTTAGCGAACAGATTGATACTAATAATCAACAGAAATTGATGCTGGACTCCTATATTCAGCAAGTCGCTGCCGACGTTAAAGCGGCGGGCTATGACCTTTACTCCGATGGTTTAAAAGTCTATACCCACCTGGATATGCAAGCACAAACTTTCCTACATCAAACTGCTGAAGATAACAATGGTTTACTTTTCGATAATGATAATATCCAAACAGCGGTCTCCGTTCTAGATACCAGCAATAGTCATATCATTGCCCTATTCGGGGGTCGCCACTTAGAAAATCAATTGGGCCTTAACCGAGCTACCCAGTTAAATCGTAGTGTCGGTTCATCCATAAAACCTTTATCTGCCTATGGACCTGCCTTTGAATATTTAAATTATTCACCAGGCCAAACTGAAAAAGATGAACCTTATCAATACTCAAGTGGAACCAAGGTTTATAACTGGGACCGTCAATATCAAGGAACCATGACCTTAAGAACAGCCTTGAAGAACTCAAGAAATATCCCTGCCATCAAAGTCTTCCAGGACGTTGGTCCAGAACGTGCCGACGAATTTCTAAAGAAATTAGGAATTACTTTGAATGATGGCAAAGGTCTGGTTGAATCCAATGCTATCGGTGGGGAAATGACCCCCTTACAATTAAGCGTTGCCTATGCTGCAATGGGGAATAATGGCCAATATAATGAAGCTAAAGCCGTTGATTACTTCATTACTACAGACGGAGAAGAAGTTGATGTTCAAGGTGAATCGCATGAAGCGATGAAAGACTCCACGGCCTACATGCTAACCTCTGTCTTAAAAGATACCTTTAAATCAGGTTTATCTTCCTGGATTCATAATCCTAATATTCATGAGGCAGGTAAAACTGGGACGACCAATTACACGGATGACCAAGTTCGCCAATTGAATATTCCAGCCGGAGCTGTCCCCGATCACTGGGCCAGCGGTTACACCAAAAACCATACAGTAACAGTATGGACTGGGCATGATGAGCCTTACCAGGAAAATGGTTACTTAACGAGAGCTCAACAGCAAATTGCGGATCGCCTATACCGGCAAGTAATGGATCACTTAGAAAGTAGAAATCCAAGTAGCGATTGGACTCAACCTGACTCCGTCCATACAGTTGATTTAATTTTTGGCTCAAAACCACTCCGCTTAGCTAGTCCAGGCGCTGGTCATAGTGTACGAGATTTAGTCAATAATGAATTGTATCAAGAACTTAAGCAAAATTATGGCAGACAAACCACCATCGATATTGACTCCAATTCATACTCTGAAAGTAGCCAAGAAGTCGAAACTTACATTTCAAGAGAGAGTGAAAGTCAAGTCGAAGAAAGTAGTCATTCCGGACTGGAAGAAAGCCACTCAGATAGTGAATTATCTGAGATTGAAGATTCGACCTCAGCTTATCCAAAAGAGGATGCGCCTAGCACAGATCGAGGCAATGAATCAGGTTTACAAAATCCACCTAGAGAAACACCAAGCTCTCAGAGAGAACCTAGTGTGAGTCCAGGAAATAGCCAAGGAGAAGGTTATAGTCGACGGACCATTTACAGGTCGGGAGGCGATAGTGAACTGCCTAATGCTAGTTAAAGTCTAGAAAATCTAATAACGATAAAAGAGCCTGGGACAAAAGTCCCAGGCTCTTTTTAAAACACGAACTATCTATTCAAAACGTGCTCCAAAAGTCAGCCCTGACGTCCACTTCACGAACTATGTGCGATAGTTTTGCAACTATCTACCATAGTTCGCTCCAGTGGTTCAGGGCTCTTCTGACTTTTGTCACACTCTCTTTTTCTGACTTTTAATATTAAAGAGAATTCATCAAAAAAGAGCTGGTGATTTATGGTGGCTCCAATAAGTCGGACTAAGGATCTAACTTTTGGAGTCATTACATTTGAAACCAGCTCTTTTTAGCTCTACTCTTATATTCTCTTTTCTAGCATGAAGCATAAAGTGACGCTAGGCACGGATGTAATCCGTAATTGCTTGACGCTCGTTGTCATTGTCACATAGGATAGCAAATAACTGACTACCTAACAAATCATGGTAGACCTTAGGTAGGTCTTTAACGGCTTTAACATCATTAGCATAGCGTTCCTTAATGTCAGCAATTGAATGTTGGTAATTTTTATCTGCCTGCCTAAATGTCACCACACAATAGCGTGAGTTATTGGGGTTAGCAGGAATTTCTTTGCCTAAAACAACCTTGGCATACATATCATATAAGTCGATACTATGGGCGTAGTCATAGGCATCGTGACCAAAGCCACCGACAGCACGGTTATTATACTCAATACCCAGATAAGAATTATCCGGCATCCGGAAGAATTCGATATGGAAGAAACGCTCCTTAATTCCAAAGGCTTTAACGACATTTTCGCCAATTTCTTTGAGTTTTGGATCGACTTCTTTTTCAATCCAGTAGACCCCATCGCGGTCACCATTGACCCAATCCAAGGTTGGTTCTTCATAGGTTAGACTTCCATACCAAACAATATTACCTTCTTGGTCCAATAAACCATCAAAAGTACATAGCTGTCCACCTTCAATAAACTCTTCCATAAAGTAAGGCGTCGTGTGGTCCCATTGGGCTTCAAATTTTTCCAAATCACCATCGTTATCAATTCGGTAAGTATTACCAGCACCTACCCCAACATCAGGTTTTAAGACAACTGGATAACCTAAGGCCTTAGCTGCCCGCTTCAGACTAACTTTGGTTCTGACTAAACGCCCCTTGGCTACTGGGCACTTAGCCTTCTTAAAGTATTTTTTCATTTCTGATTTGTGTTTTATTTTCTTCAGTTCCTTAGGTTTCATCCCAGTAATATTGAATTGCTCACGTAATTGAGCATCTAGTTCTAGCCAATATTCTTCTTGGGATTCTATCCGGTCGATTGGACCATATTTATGGAAGAAAAAAGCCACTGCCTTCTTCACAGCTAAAGTATCTTCTAAATTATCCACTCGATAATATTCTGTCAGGGCTTCTTTAAGAGACGCCGGTAGAATATCATAGGCTTCACTCCCAATACCTAATACTGTTGCACCATTTTGATGAAGTTTAACAGCGAATTCTTGGAAATTTTGAGGAAAATATGGGGAAATATAGACAAAATTCATAATTATCAAACTCCTTTTAAAATGAGGATTACTACAAGTTAGCTTATTAATAGTTAAATTTACCACGAACACCAATATTAGGCAAGACTATTGTCTGACTAGCCTAACTTTTACCTTCTAAAAATTTTCCTATATAATAGTAGCCACAAGAGAAAGGATTCGACCATGTATCAAGAACATCACAATTTAAAATCTTCCCACCCCGATAAACACCCCTTAGATTACTACAGCTGGACAGCTGACCATCCCGAGGCCATCATACACTACGTGCATGGGATGTCTGAAAGTGCCATCCGCTATCAGCCCATGGGAGAATGGTTTCAGTCTCAAGGCATCACATTCATTGCCCATGATCAAGTTGGGCATGGTCCTTATGCCAAAGCCCATGACGCCCTAGGCTATTTTGGGCCCTATAATATGAAGTTAATTCTGGTAGAAGACCTCTACCGCGTGATTTGCGATGTCAAAGCAGTGAATCCCAATGTCCCTTATTTTCTGATTGGACATTCCATGGGGTCTTTTATCTCTCGGCTTTTTCTACAAAAATATAGTCACATGGTCTCCGGAGCCATTCTCTCCGGTAGCGCCGATCATTCTTTTGTAATTGATTTGGGAAAATTATTGAGCCCCCTATTGACTAAGCTCAGTCGTCCGCAAGCGACCAATTTCTTTTTGCACCGTTTCTTATTTGGTGGTCTTTTTACCCAATTTAAACGCCAGCCTAGTGAGCGCGATTTACGGATCTTGAAATATTGGTACCCTCAACCAGAAAAAGTAGACTATCCCCTGGATGGTTTTCCTTTTACTAATGATGGCTTTTGGCATTTAATTAGGTTAGTCGACTCCGCTACCAAAAAAGGTTGGGCCAAGACGATTGACCCCCATCTCCCCCTATATTTTATGAATGGGGCCAATGATTTTTTACTAGGTCCAAGCAAAAAACTTTCTGGCGCCTACCAGGAATTGGAAGAAGCTCATTTTCAAGATGTCATTTTTCAAATTTATGAAAAACGTGGTCATGAGCTTTTTCTTTATGACAATGAAGAAGTCGTTTACCGTGATATTCTGACTTGGATAAGTCAACATCGTCTGCCCAAACAAGCAAACTCAAGTAATTATTCTCTAAGGAAGTGAAACAGATGACTAAGAAAAACTCCATAACCGACAGTGAGCACCAAGTTCTCCGGGTGATTTGGGCTCAAGGAGTAACCACCAGTCGTTTTGTAATCGATAGCCTCAGCGAAAAGACTGGTTGGAAACCCACAACCATCAAAACCCTCTTACATCGTTTAGTCAATAAAGGCTATCTAGCGACTGAAAAAAAAGGAGGACAGTATCTCTACCATCCTCTAATTTCTGAAGCAAGTAGCCAAGTGGCTGATATTAATAATTTACTCAAGCAACATTGTCGCACCCACGCCGATCAATTAATCATTGACATGATCCAACAAAGTGACCTGGACCAAGGCATGCAAGACAATATTTTCCAAGCCTTGAAGGATAAAGAACTTGTCCCAACTGTCACTTGCCATTGCATCCCTGGCCAATGCGAGTGTCACAAAGATATTGGGTAATTTTTTATTCACTGAGTTGCCAATTAATTGGACTTTGCCCACTCTCAATTAAGAGCTGGTTAGCTTTCGAAAATGGTCGGGACCCAAAGAAGCCTCGGTAAGCTGATAAGGGACTAGGATGGACAGAAGTTAGAACAGCATGCTTATTTTCATCGATAAATCGTCGCTTCGACTTAGCCGCATTTCCCCATAAAATAAAGACAACCCGTTGATTACGCTTATTTAATTGTTGGATAGCAAAGTCGGTGACTTCTTCCCAACCTCGTCCGCGATGTGAATGAGCCTTCCCTTGACGTACTGTTAAAACAGAGTTTAATAATAAGACCCCTTGCTCGGCCCACTCAGTTAAATTTCCATGATGAACAGGTTGAAAACCAACATCAGTGCTTAGCTCTTGGTAGATATTGTTTAAAGAAGGCGGAATCGCCACCCCTTTCTGTATCGAAAAGCTTAGTCCATGGGCTTGATGGGGTTCATGATAAGGGTCTTGCCCCAAAATAACGACTTTTACCTGGTCAAAAGGGGTTAACTTAAAGGCCTCATAGATATGCCACATATCTGGGTAGATCACCTGATTACGATATTCATCTTTTAGAAACTCTCTTAATTTTTGGTAAGCAGGACTTTCAAAAACTGGATCTAAGGCCTCTTGCCATTGGTTATTAATGATTGTATGCACGCTTGATTTCCCCTTTCCTTTATCACTTAACTTATACCTAGTCTACCATTTTTTAAAATGTTACAATAGCCATAGTTATAACAGATTTTATAAAAAAGGAGATTTTTATGCTGGAATTAATTGTTTCTGATATGGACGGAACATTATTGGACGGGACCATGCACATCCACCCACGCAATCGTGAGGCCATCATGCATACCTACCAATTAGGTATCCCATTTATTGTTGCTACCGGAAGAAACTTCCATGAAGCCAAGGTACTCTTAGACGAAGCCGGTATTCGCTGCCCGATTATCGGTTTAAATGGTGCCATTCTTTTTGACCGAGAAGGTGAGGTAGAGTATGAAATTGACCTAGATGACCAAGTCGCTAAAGAGATTATTCTCTATGGACGTGAACATGGCTATTACATGGAAGCTATGACTTCAAAGAACGTCTACTCCAATTCAAAGCACCAACGCCTTCATTATATTGCAGATATGATTCAAAGAATGTCTCCTGAATTGAGCTTTGAAGAAACCCTTAGTCGGGCCAGCCAATCGAATGAGGTTAACTCCATTGAATATATTGATGATTTAACTGACCTCATTGAAGAAGAAGGCCAGCACATCCTCAAATTAGTCTTTATTCATGAAAAGGGACCGCAAGTCCTCCATCCGATTCAGCAGGAATTAAGTCAGCGCTATGATAACATTTATATCACTTCTTCCTTTAAGTCAAACTTGGAAATTTCAGCTAAAACAGCCAATAAAGGTGGGGCTGTCGCCAAGTACTGCCAAGCCCATGGCTATAATCCTAAAAATATCATGGCTATTGGGGATAATTTGAATGATCTAAAAATGCTGGAAATGGCCGGATATAGTTTCGCCATGGCTAATGCTGATCCCGCCGTTAAAGAAATCGCTGACTATGTCACCGGTCCTCATAACGAAGGCGGTGTCGCTGATGCTATCTATAAAGCCCTGGATTTGAGTCAGACTAATACGCAATGGGGAAAAGCACCCTATGGCAACTAAGTCCCCTAACTGGCAGAAGCTTAGAGAGCGGCTAAAGTCTAGCTGGCAAAAAATAATTGCCCCAAAAGGCAAAAGCATACTTTTTGTTTGCCTAGCTAATATTTGTCGTTCCCCATTAGCAGAAGCCCTGCTACGTGAAAAAATTAAGCAAGCCCACTTCTCCCAGTCCATAAAAGTTGACTCCGCTTCCATTGAAAATTGGCGCAATGGTGATAAGGCGGATTCTCGTGTAATACAGCTGCTCAAGGAACATCAAATACCCTATCAAGGACTAAAGAGTCGCCTTCTCAAACCCATGGATGCCAAGCGTTTCGACTTGATTATCTGTATGGATACTACTATCTATGATGCCACTAGAGAGCGTCTGGGAGAAAGTTATTTTTCTAAAATCGTCCCCTTCTCTCATTTCCTTGAAGACCAAGCTGACGTTGATGATCCGATGTTAACCAAAGACTTTCAAACCACCTACCAACAAATTGACCAAGGAACTGATAAAATTATTCACTACCTCCAAAATAATATAATGAACCAATCAGCCAGTGATAGTAAACTTCAATAAACATAAAAGCGACAGGAATTAGACCCTGTCGCTTTTGCATAAAATTGACTAAATTATTCAGTTTACTGATATCTCATACCGCTAGTAAAGTGCTTTAGCCAGCTTATTTAACATAGTTAAGGATATCGTCTAAGCGGTCAACAATGGCAAGCGCTTGCGCCTTATTTTTCTCACTAGCTGCGACTAAGTCAGGCACCATGATGGTATCAATTCCCGAACGAAAACCAGCTTCAACCCCCGCTACGGAGTCTTCAATGATTAAAGCACTATCCTTACTTTGCCCCGTCTTCTCTAAGGCCTTTAAAAAGATTTCAGGATGAGGCTTAGAATGTGTGACTTCATCCCCAGAAGTAAAACCATCGATATATGAACTAATTCCAGCTCCTTTTAACCTAGAAATCACTTCTGAGCGGTTACTGGAAGAAGCCACATGGATGGTAACTTCCATGTCTTTAAGAGCCTCGAGAGTCTCTAGTAAACCGGCTTTATTGTCGATACCGGATTCAGCCTCAATTTCAACAAATCTTTGCTCAGCTTCATTGAAAAGCGTTTTAGCTAAATCTTGGCTGCCCGTTTTTTCCACTAGGGCCTGTAAGCAGGCTGCTGCTGTTCGACCAGCATGCTGGTCAATGTATTCCTGATCGGTAAATTCTATTCCTCGCGCTTGAAAAACCTCTTGATAGGCCTTAAGGTAGACAGATTCTGTATCAATTAAGGTTCCATCCATATCAAAGATAACAACTGATTTCACTGGGTCACTTCCTTCATTCCATGTATTTATATAAATCGCTTACATTTTTTATCATATCACACTGCCCTTATCAGGACAAATTAGAGCTTTTTCTTCTCATTTACTGTTTGCAATCAAAGTTTTAATTCGTTATGATTAGTCAGTATGAGTGACTGAAACTACTCGATCATCAAAAAAAGTGAGGAATCATCATGTTACAAGTTTCAAATGTTAGCCTACATTTTTCTGACCGCAAACTTTATGACAATGTCAATTTAAAATTTAATCCCGGAAATTGCTATGGTATCATCGGTGCCAATGGAGCCGGAAAGTCAACTTTTCTTAAAATATTATCAGGAGAAATTGCCCCTTCAACTGGTGAAATCAGTAAAGAAGCCAACGAACGGATTTCGGTTTTAAACCAAGACCACTTTGCCTTTGAAGAATATAGCCCAATTGATACAGTCATCATGGGGAATAGAGAACTCTACCAAATAAGAGAAGAGAAAGATGCCATTTATGCAAAAAGTGACTTCAGTGAAGAAGATGGTATTCGTGCCGGTGAACTTGAAGCCCAATTTGCTGAAATGAATGGGTGGGAGGCTGAATCTGAGGCTTCTCAGTTACTCCAAGGCTTAGGAATTGCAGAAGATAAACACTATCAACTGATGAGTGAACTCGAAGAACGCGATAAAGTTAAGGTACTCTTAGCTCAAGCTCTCTTTGGAAATCCTGATATTCTTTTACTTGATGAACCAACCAATGGTTTAGATGCGGACTCCATCGAATGGCTGGCAGAATATATTATTAACTTCCCTAACGCAGTTATCGTGGTCTCCCATGACCGCTATTTCTTAAACCAAGTATGTACCCATATCTGTGATGTTGACTTTGGTAAAATTAAACTTTACGTGGGGAACTATGACTTTTGGAAGCAATCCAGTGAGTTAGCAGCCAAATTACAAGCCGATGCCAATGCTAAAAAGGAAGAAAAGGTCAAAGAATTAAAGGCCTTTATCGCCCGTTTTTCAGCCAATGCTTCCAAATCAAAGCAAGCCACTTCCCGTAAGAAAATGCTGGATAAGATCGAGCTCGATGATATTCAACCATCTAGCCGTAAGTATCCCTATGTAGGCTTTGAACCAGAACGCGAAATTGGTAATGATGTCTTGACCGTAGAAGGCCTCTCTAAAACAATTGATGGCGTCAAAGTGCTAGATAATATTACCTTCCACCTAAAAAATGATGATAAGGTAGCCTTTGTCAGTCGCAATGATGTCGCTGTTACTACCCTTTTCCAAATTTTAATGGGTGAAATGGAGCCTGATTCTGGTAGCTTCAAATGGGGAGTAACCACCAGTCAAAGTTACCTGCCGCGTGACACCTCAAAAGAGTTTGAAAATAATGATCAATCCATATTACAATGGCTCTTCCAATATGCTAAAACGCCTGAAGAACAAGACAATACCTTCTTGAGAAGTTTCTTAGGACGGATGCTCTTCTCCGGTGATGACGTGAATAAACACGTTAATGTGCTATCTGGGGGCGAAAAAGTCCGCTGTATGCTCTCTAAAATGATGCTTTCCAAAGCTAATGTCCTGGTTATGGATAATCCGACTAACCACCTTGACCTGGAATCGATTTCCAGCTTGAATGATGGCTTAATCCGCTTTAAAGGCGTCCTATTATTCTCATCCCACGATAGAGAATTTCTCTCAACCATTGCAAACCGGGTGATCCATGTCAGTCCTAACGGCTTAGTTGACCGGATTGAGACCGGTTATGAAGAATATTTAAACAATGAAGATACTCAAGCCAGAGTTAACGCCTTATACCAAGATTAACAAGTAAATAATGATATTCAAAAAGCCCAAAAGGTTAATTAAGGACATTTTGGGCTTTTGTCTTTTTATTTTAGTAACTAGCGATTGCCTCAAGAAAATCTTGGGTCCTTTTTCTTTGGGGGTGCTGAAAGAAAGTAAGCGGATCATTTTCTTCAATGATTTTTCCTTGATCCATAAAGACAATATGATCAGCAACATGGCGGGCAAAGGACATTTCGTGAGTCACTACCACCATGGTAGTACCTTGGTCAGCCAGTTTCGTGATCAAGTTTAAAACTCCATCCACTAATTCAGGGTCCAAGGCTGAGGTAGGTTCGTCAAATAAGATCAGGCTGGGATTGGGGACTATTGCCCTAGCAATTCCTACTCTTTGTTGTTGGCCCCCGGACAACTGATGAGGGTAGCGATCTTTTAAGTCTAACATGCCTACCCATTTAAGCACCTCTTCACTTCGGGTAATAGCTTCTTCTTTAGACCATTGTCTGCCTGTAACTAAGGGCTCTAATAAATTTTCCAGTACCGTCTTATTGTTAAATAAATTATAATTTTGAAAAACAAAACCGATTTCTTGGCGTATTGATAAAATATCCTTTCTGGAAAGTTTATTCAGCTCATATTGCTGCCCTAAGAAGTTAAATTCTCCCTGATCAGCCCGCTCTAAAAAGTTTAAACATCTCAGTAAGGTCGTCTTCCCTGATCCACTAGGGCCCAAAATGGCAATCACATCGCCAGCTTCAACCTGTAAATCGACCCCTTTTAGGATTTCTTGACCGCCAAATGACTTATGAATATTTTTTACTTCTAACATAATGACTCCCCCTAAGCCTCTCTGAGATAATAGCGATTCACCAAGTGTCCTAGGTATTGTAAACCTCCACATAGCAATAAATAAATCACAAAGATGACTATGTAGGCACTGGTGTAGTTATATGAATAAGCGGCAGCTGTTTTTGCTATGGCAGTAATATCTTGAACCGTCATGACAAAAACTAAGGAAGTCCCTTTGACCAATTCAATCACCAAATTGGTAAAAGATGGCAAGGCAACTTTAAACAGTTGAGGAAAGATGATTCTTTCAAAACTCTTCCAAGGCGTCAAACCAGAACTTAAGGCCGCTTCCCATTGTCCATAATCAATAGCCAATAGGGCTGAACGAAAAATTTCGGTTAATGATGCTAAAGCAATCAGAGCGAAGATTATATAAGCGTATATTATTGGATTAAAGCTAAAAACATCAATGCCTAAATTTAAACTCAAACTTAACTGGTTCAATAAACTAGGCAGCAAACTATAAAAGAATAAGATGAGAACAATTAAGGGTGTCGCACGAACAATAGCCAAATAAACCTGAATCAGACTAGTTAGAACGGGCACCTTTCGGATGAGCGCAATAGCCAAAAATAATGCAGGTAGAAGACTGGCAATAACCGCCACCAGCATAATACTCAGGGTGACAGGAATACCTTTTAAAGCGGCAAAAAATGTACTAACAATAAAATCGATATTCATCGTCTACCCCTCCCCTTTACTGATACGCTTTTCCGTTAGATGAATAATCACCATCACAACAGCAGCAATCAGCCAATAAATAATTGCCACAGCTAAATAAGTCTCTAAGGAATAGTTACCCATCTGACGGTTAATAAACAATTGACCTGCCCCCATCACGTCAATCAGACCGATAGTATAGGCCAAGGCGGTATTTTTTAAGAGGCTGACAGTAGAATTTCCGATATTCGGTAAGGCAATTCTTAAGGCTTCGGGAAAAGTGATTAAGAAAAAGGTCTTTTGTGCAGATAAACCTAGGGCCAAACCAGCCTCTCGCAAGCCATCGTCAACCGCATCATAACTGGCTTTAAAAACCACCGAAATATTAGCCGCATATAAAAGCGATAGGGCAATGATAACGTAGATCGCCTGTGACCAATCATGAATACTAATTCTCAGCCACCATTCCAATAGTTGGGGCAAGCCATAAAAGATTAGAAAGATCATGACAATTGGAGGTGTACAGCGCATGATAAAAATATAGGATTTGGCTAGACCGTGATACCATGCTTGCTCAGCCTTAAGACCATATGCTAGGAAAAAGCCAAGTAAATTACCAATCACAAAAGACAGGACTAAGACCAATAGGGTAACTGGGATAAAAGCAAGCAGGTCTTTAAATAAAGGAAATATCAAATTAAAGTCAAAGCTAACCATTTTATCTCCTTTCTAAGTCACTTCTTCAGCCATGAGTGCTAGTCTTCTACATATTCAAAGACATCTTTGCCTAAATATTTTTCTGATAGTTTGGATAGAGTACCATCCTGACGCAATTCTTTGATAGCTACATCATAGTCTTTAGCCAGCTGCTCATTTTCTTCTGTGCGTTCAAACAAAGGATAAATAGGGATTCCTTTATAAGGAATATAAGCTAATTGGTCAGCCTTATCATGATAAGGGCCATCTTCACTTTCTACCGAATTTTGATAGGAAAGATCGATTGAAAAATAAGCATCGTAACGCCCTTCAAGGACCCAACCGTAAGCATCTGACAGGTCGAATTGATCCGCTGCCACTAGGTCGATGGGATGGTCAGGATTCTTTTCATTATACTCTTGGATCACCGCATATTGGGCGTTTTGCGGAGAGATCGGCACCAATTTACCGCCATCTTTGGCAAAATCATCGATACTTTGGTACTTATCCTTATCTTCTGCTCGAATGGTCAAACCAATGACACTGGCCCCATGATAGTTTTCAGGGATGATGAATTTCTTCGCTCGCTCCTCTGTATACCAACTGCCTTTAATCCCGGCATTATATTTTCCCGATTCTAAACCAATAAGTAAGTCTTCATTAGAAGTTGGAATAAATTCAAAATGATATTGGGGTAATTTCTTTTCCAGTTCTTTAAAAACAGCCACTTCATAGCCGTCTGCTTCCCCATTTTCGTTAACAAAGTTATAGGGATAGTAATTTTGTTGGATAGCGACTTTTACCGTACGCTGGTTGTCAGCGCTAGTCTCTTCATCACGGTTTCGCACCAAAAAAGTAATTAATAAGACCACCGCTACGGCAATAATTCCACCCAGTATTTTCTTATTCTTCATTATCCACACCTACTTCTCTACTTGCTTGTCGCACCCATTCCAAGTGTTCGGTTGGTGTATCTTTAGGAATTGTGCAATCTGCTCCTAAAATATAGGAAAGATCGGCTGCCTCTTTTATCAATTCCTTGGTATAATCTTTAATTTCTTGCTCTGAGCCCTGATAGATCAAGTCATTTGCTGTATTGGGGAACCCCCCCACAATCACCCGGTCTTTAAAGAGTTTTTTACCCTCGCTTATTGGTAAATGTTCTGACTGAGTTGCCCAATTAACTGCTGTAGCAGGATAATCGAGGAATTTCTCTAATTGGTTATGAGCTCCAGAGAAACCACAAATGTGTAAAATATGGTGGTCTTTGATCTGTTCAGCTGTCTCAAGTAAGGAAATATCCAATGGTTTAACCAAATTTTTGAAGTCTTGGTCTGTGAAAACGTCCGTTTGCAAATCTTGGGTCGAATAATAGATCCCATCAACAGTCGTTTCAGATAAGACTCCTTCAATCACTGAACGGATATCTTCAGCAATAACTCTTAGGATTTCAGCAAAATATTCAGGGTTTTCTTGGAAAAAGCGGCCTAAGCGTTCATCACGTTCATCATAAAGGAATTTCCAGGTAGTCAATGGGCCAAAAATATTGTAGAAGCTATAAAGCTCATCATGATGTAAGTCTTCAACCTCTTTGGCAAATTGAACCTGTTCTCTAATCCAAGGATGGTCTTTCCCCAGGGATTGGATCGATGGGACATCAGCCAGGCTTTCGGCAGTGCGTAAGTCCTCATTAGGATATAGGAAATAGCCATCCGTCATAATTTTGATGTAGTCTGGCTGAACTTCCTTGATAAATTGCTCATGGCCTTTTAAATTTTCTATCTTATAGTTCTTATTTTCTAATGCGTCAGAGTGGTGTTCATCTGCCAGGAAATGATGCCAGAAGCCGACTGGAGTGCGATGTGTTTTTTCTTTATTCAACACGCTCTTTAATAGGTCTTTCTTACTCATAAATATTTCCTCCCAAAGTGAAATTTACTCATCACTTACTTGAAAATTTTTAGATAACTTGTAAAAAGTACTAACTTTTTGTAAGTGATATTTACTTACTTTATATTAGTACAAATAGCGCTTAAAAAGCAAGAATTTTTTCCTTTCTTCTTTCGATCAAGCTTGTCCATTCTTAACTAATAAATTGTGATCACAAGAAACGAATATAACGAGTTCAGACTATGAGCTTGAAATATTTCAACAAAAAAGCCGCAATAGCTAATCGAATAAGCTATTGCGGCCCTCTGATAAACTCATTATTTTAAAAGCGATCTAAGACATTGAGAAACTTATGAACTCTCTGATTTTTCTTAGCGTTAAAGAAACTGTAAGGATCGCCCTCTTCAATCACTTCTCCCTGCTCCATAAATATAATATGATCAGCAACATTCTTAGCAAAGGACATTTCATGGGTCACAACGACCATGGTAGTTCCCTTTTTCGCGAGTTCAGTCATAATATTTAAAACCCCATCGACTAATTCCGGGTCTAAAGCTGAAGTCGGTTCATCAAACAGGATGAGATCAGGACTAGGTGCGATTGCTCTAGCGATTCCTACTCTTTGTTGTTGTCCTCCCGAGAGTTGATTAGGATAACGATCCTTGAGTTTAGCCATCCCTACCCAGTCAAGGATTTCTTCACTTCGAGCAACTGCTTCATCCTTTGCCCAGCCTCGCGCTGTAACCAGTGGTTCTAGCAGGTTTTCTAAAACCGTTTTATTATTAAACAAATTATAATTTTGAAAAACAAAACCAATATGTTGTCTGATTTTCAAAATCTCTTTTCGAGTAATTTTGCTTAAGTCATAATGCTCTCCTAAAAGGCCAAATTCACCATGATCTGCCTTTTCTAAGAAATTTAAACACCGTAAAAGGGTGGTCTTTCCTGACCCACTAGGGCCCAGAATAGCAATCACATCTCCAGAATCAACCGTTAAATCGATTCCTTTCAATATTTTTTGACCAAGAAAGGATTTGTGGATATTTTTAACATTTAACATCATTAATCACTCCTAGGCATGGGATAGATAATACTTATTAATGACCTGTCCAAGATATTGAATTAAGCCACAAAGTATTAAATAAATAACAAAGATAACAATATAAGCACTGGTAAAATTATAGGAATAAGCGGCTGCCGTCTTAGCAATAGCTGTGATATCTTGCACCGTCATCACAAAGACTAAAGAAGTTCCCTTAACCAGTTCAATAATCAAATTAATAAATGAAGGTAGAGCGACTTTAAGCAATTGTGGAAAAATAATTCTTTCAAAACTTTTCCAAGGACTTAAACCGGCACTTAAGGCTGCTTCCCACTGGCCATAATCAACAGCCATTAAGGCAGACCGAAAGATCTCGGTTAAGGATGCTAGCGCAATTAAGGAGAAGATGATGTAGGCATAGATAATCGGATTAAAATTAAAGACGTCTACCTTAACATGAATTAAATTGGTGAATTGATTTAAAAGGCTAGGCAATAAACTGTAAAAGAACAGAATAAGAACAATTAAGGGAGTAGCGCGTATAGTCGCTAAGTAAACTTGAATAAACTTACTAATGACTGGCAGCTCCCTCTGTAAAGCTAAGGCAAACAATAAAGCAGGGGCGATAGAAAATATTATCGCTACCAGCATAATACTAAGGGTCACAGGAATTCCTTTTAAGGAAGCAAAAAATGTATCAATAATAAAATCCCAATTCATCGCCCTATACCTCCCCTTTAGAAATTTCTTTTTCTAATAGATGAATAGAAACCATAATTAATCCAGCAATAATCCAATAGATAATGGCTACGGCCAAATCAGTTTCTAAGGAAAAATTACCCATATTTCGATTAATAAATAATTGCCCTGCCCCCATGACATCAATTAATCCAATGGTATAAGCTAGGGCAGTGTTTTTTAATAAAGAAACCGTCGAGTTACCAATATTTGGTAGGGCAATCCTTAAGGCTTGAGGTAGTATGATTCTAAAGAAAGTCCTAGCTTCTGACAGGCCCAAAGCTAAGCCAGCCTCCCTTTGCCCCTTATTGACCGCATCATAACTTGCTTTGAACACAACAGAAATATTGGCTCCATATAGCAAAGTTAAGGCAATAATGACAAAGACTGCTTGTGAGAAATCATGAATGTTAATCTTAAGCCACCACTTCAATAGCTGGGGTAAACCATAAAACACTAGAAATATCATCACTATCGGTGGCGTACAGCGCATAATAAATATATAAGTCTTCGTTATTTGCTGATACCATCTTTGCTTTGCCTCTAAGCCATAAGCTAGAATAACTCCTAGTAAATTGCCAAGGGTAAAGGCAATAATTAATATAAATAATGATACTGGTATAAATGGTATCAATTCCTTAAATAAAGGGAATATGGATTTTACATCAAAATTAACCATATTATCTCCTTTCTACACTAGTCAGTGAATGGCAATAGCCCTGCTAACTTAGATTGAACTGACTGCTTACTCTGAAAATAATTATTCAGAAGACTTCATTTCATCTAGACTTAATCAGGGCTAAGTAACACATCCTCGTCTTACATCAGATTGCCATTTTTAATCTTTAATATAATCAAATACATTTTTATTTAAGTATTGTTGAGATAATTTTTCTAAAGTACCATCTTCACGGAGTTCTTTAATCGCTTGATCATAATCCTTGACTAATTGTTCATTTTCATCAGTCCGTTCAAATAAAGGATAGATTGGAATCCCTTTATAAGTCACGTAGGTCAATTGATCAGCTTTATCATGGTAAGGACCATCTTCATCTTCTACAGACTTTTTATAGGATAGGTCAATAGAGAAGTAAGCATCGTAACGTCCTTCAAGCACCCAACCATAGGCATCGGATAAGTCAAATTGATCAGCAGGAACCAAATCAATAGGATGATCAGGATTCTTTTGATTATAATCTTGAATCACATCATATTGACCGTTTTGTGGGGAAATAGGAACTAATCTTCCCTTTGCCTTAGCGAAATCATCGATGTTTTTATATTTATCCTTATCTTCAGAACGAATGGTCAACCCAATCACACTCGCCCCATGATAGTTTTTAGGAATAATAAACTTCTTAGCCCGCTCATCGGTATACCAGCATCCCTTAATCCCTGCGTCATACTTGCCTGACTCTAAGCCAATGAGTAAGTCTTCATTAGATGTGGGGACAAAGTCAAAGTGGTACTGAGGCAACTTCTTTTCAACTTCTCTAAAAACGGCAACCTCATACCCATCGGCTTCGCCCTTATCATTCACGAAATTATAGGGATAATAATTCTGCCAAAAAGCAACCTTCACATTACGTGCATTTTCTTTACTTGGTTCATTACTCCGGTTTCTGATTAAGAAGCTTGCTAATACAACGACTACCGCCACTAAAATACCGATAAATAATTTTTTATTTTTCATTTTCAGCTGCCTCCTCTATACTTGCTTGGCGAACCCATTCAAAATGTTCTCTTGGTGTATCTGCTGGAATGGTACAATCTGCACCAATCACATAAGGCGTATCGCCAGCTTCTTTAATTAATTGCTTGGTATAAGCTTTAATTTCTTCTTCTGTTCCCTTGTAAATGAGGTCATCTGCTGTATTTTGGAAACCACCCACAACAACCTTATCTTTAAAAATCTTCTTGCCGTCTTCAATTGATAATTTTTCCGGCCCAGTTGCCCAATTAACCGCACTGGCTGGATAGTCAGCAAATTTTTCTAATCGGTTATGGGCGCCTAAGTAACCACAAACATGGAGGATATGGTGAGGTTTAAGTTCTTTAGCACGATTTAATAAAGCAGTATCTAATGGCTTAACCAGTTCAATGAAGTCTTTGTCAGTGAAATCATCGGTTTGTAAATCTTGGGTAGAATAATAAATGCCATCAACGGTAGTCTCTGATAAGATCCCTTCAATGACCTTTTGAATATCTCCCGCAATGACTTTTAAAATTTTTGCGAAAAGTTCAGGATCTTCCTGATAGAAACGGCTGACACGTTCATCTTGGTCATCATATAAAATTTTGAAGGTAGTTAATGGACCGAAAATATTATAAAAACTATACAATTGGTTATTATGTAGGGCTTCGACCTCCTTGGCAAACTGAATTTGTTCTTGAATCCAAGGATCATCATTTGCTAGCGGTTCAATTTCTCCAACTTCCGATAAATGCTCAGCATTTTGTAACTTTTCATTAGGATATTGAAAATAACCATCGGTCATTATCTTTATATAGTCAGGCTCAATGTCCTTAAGAAATTGTTGGTGGCCAGCTAAATTAGCTGGTTTGATTTGATCATTTTTCAACGCATTAGCATGGTAAACATCTTCTACAAAGTGGTGCCAGAAACCAACCGGCGTCCGCTCAGCTTGATGGCCATCAAAGACTGTTTTTACTAATTCCTTCTTACTCATTTTGTTTTCCTCCTTACTAGTAAAACTCCAATTTCCCAATTAAATAAAGCTGAAGTTTAACTAATTTTTTGTAAGTTATATTTTTTATTGACTTAATATTAGTTAGGGTCGACCTAAAAATCAATAGTTTTAAGTTAAAAATGATAATCTATCTTTCGATCAAATCTGATACACTCCCGCTCGATCAAATACGTTCGCCCGGTCCTTGAGTTGACTACAATAAAAAAGGCCCCAAAGTTAGGCATAATCCTAGACTGAAAGGCAGATAAATGGGGCTATCAATGTTTCTTTTTTTATTATATATTTAGTGTGAAAACAATTATTGTCTAATTTTTCTATCGTCTTTTATGATGGTAAATAGTTTATCTATTGAGGGGAGTTTTTATGAAATATATTTGGTCTTATATCAAACCCTTTAAGAAAGAGTTAGTATTTATCTTCCTGGGTATGTTGATGTTTTCAGTGGTTAACCTAGGTTTACCAACCATGTTAGCAATGATTATTGATAACGCTTTAATACCAGGTGACTTATCCAACCTTTACTTTTTCCTAGCAATTATGCTCTTTATTTCTTGTTTAGGCATTGCTGGACAGATTTTTGGCTCTTATTTTATTAGTAAGTTGTCAACCATGATGACAATGAATTTACGTAATGATTTATTTAAAAAAATGCTTAAGCTTTCTCATCACGAGTTTCAAGATTACGGGGTACCCTCTTTAACCAACCGGATGACTTCCGATGCTTTTATCCTCATGCAGTTTACTCAAATGACTCTTAGGACTTTGGCAACTGCACCAGTGATGATCATTATTAGTATTTATATGATTACACGGACTTCGCCCGAATTAGGTTTGTATGTTTTCCCCGTGGCCCCCATGATAGTGGCCATGATTATCATTATAGCCTGGCTAACCTTACCAATTTCTCGTGCCCAACAAAAAACTTTAGATAGTATTAACCGGATTCTCAGAGAAAATATTACTGGTACTCGAGTCGTTCGTGCCTTTAACCGGGAACAATTTTTCGAAGAACGTTTTGAAGAAGTCAACCATACTTACCGACAATACTCTAGTCGCCTGTTTAAAACCATGGCCATTACGCCCTCTCTCTTTTCTTTAATCATGAATATTACTATCATATTAATCGTCTGGTTTGGTGCCGGTTTTGCCGCTAGGGGGAGTGTTCAAGTAGGGACCTTAGTTGCCTTTATTGAGTACGTATGGCTAGCCCTCTTCTCCTTAACCATTTTTGCTAATATTTTCATGATGTATCCACGAGCAGTTGTTTCAGCAGGGCGACTCGATGAAGTCATGCATACACCAATAACCGTCCCTCACCCTGAAAATCCGATTATGGAGACTGATGGTAGTGGGCGCTTAGAGTTTAACCATGTCGATTTTGCCTATCCGGATGCAGACGAACCAGTTCTAAGAGATATTAGTTTTTCTTCAAAAGCTGGTGAAACCATCGCCTTTATCGGTTCTACAGGTTCAGGAAAATCAACCATTGTGAAGTTAATCCCTCGTTTCTACGATGTCTCCAATGGTGAAATTAAGCTCGATGGTATCAATATCCGCGACTTAGATTTGCAAGTATTACGTTCAAAGATTGGTTATACCCCTCAAAAGGCCAATCTCTTCTCTGGTCAGATTGCCACCAACCTCCGCTATGGTAAATTTGATGCTGACGAGGAAGACATGGACCACGCGACTTCGATCGCACAGGCTAGTGAATTTATCAATCGGCTGGCGACTCGTTACCATACCGAATTGACCGAAGGCGGCACTAATCTATCAGGTGGCCAGCGCCAACGCCTATCCATTGCCCGTTCAATTATTGGGGACCGGGAAATATATATATTTGATGATAGTTTTTCCGCTCTGGATTATAAAACTGACGCTGCTGTACGCCAAGCGCTTAAGGAAGAAACGAAAGACGCGACAACGATTATTATTGCCCAACGAGTCGGCACCATCATCAATGCTGATCAAATTATCGTTTTAGATCATGGTCAAATAGCCGCGAAAGGCACCCACAAGGAACTCTTAAAGTCCTCTCCGCTATATTATGAAATTGCTTCGTCACAACTTACCAAGGAGGAATTAGAATATGGAGAATAATCGTCAATTAATGAAGAGTCTCTGGCACTTTATTTCTCCCTACCGCTTTAAGTTCAGTTTAAGTGTTATTTGTACAATCGTTCTATGTCTATCAAATGTCCTTGAACCGATTGTCCTAGGCTTAGCAATTACTGAAATCTCTAAAAATATATTAGCCATCATGAATAATGTGCCAGGAGCTGGGATTAACTATGACTACTTATTAAAGATCATGGCCCTCTACTTTCTACGGGGAATCTTCTACCATGGTTCTTTTTACCTCAGTCAATACTGGTTAACTGATGTCGTGCAGCATTCGATTTATGATTTGCGTAATGCCATTAGTCATAAAGCAAATCGCCTAGCAGTTTCCTATTTCGACAAGAATCAAACGGGAGATATTCTTAGCCGAATGACTAACGATGTAGATACCTTATCCAACGCCCTCCAGCAATCAGTTCTTCCCCTATTAACCGGCGTTTTACAAATTAGTTTTGCCTTAATCAGTATGTTTATATTGCATTGGAAGCTGGCCTTGGTTAGTGTCATCTCTATGCCTATTACTTACTTGAGTGCAAAATCGATTTTGAATTACTCCCAACCAATCTTTAAAAAACAAGCAGATGCTTTGGGACACCTCTTTGGCTATACCCAAGAGCAATTATCCGGCTATACCGAAATAAAAGTCTATAACAAAGAAAATGAGTCGGTTGATGAATTTGAAAAACGTAATCAAAATCTGCAAGAAGTTGGCTTTAAAGCCGCATTCTTAGCTGAAATCCTCCAACCCATCCTAAGCTTTATTTCTAATTTAGCCTATATTGTAATCACTGGTCTCGGTGCTTATTTCGTCTTTATCCAACAATTAACCATTGGTAACTTACAAGCCTTTGTCCAATATGTCTGGCAAATTAACCAACCCATCCAAACCATCACCCAACTCATCGGAGTGATTCAAAGTGCTGTAGCGGCCAGTCAGCGAATCTTCACCTTCCTTGGCGAAGAAGAGGTTTACCAAAAACCAGTGTCTGAACATCTTCCTCTAACAATTAAAGGACAAGTTAGCTTTAACCATGTGAAATTTGCCTATGATGAGGATAATATCTTAATGCACGATGTCTCCTTTACCGTAGAACCTGGTCAAACAGTTGCCATTGTTGGCCCAACTGGAGCAGGTAAAACCACCCTGATTAACCTGCTCATGCGTTTCTACGATGTCCTGGACGGGGCCATTAAGATTGATGGCATTAATATCAAAGACATCAGCCGACATGATTTGAGAAACCATATTGGGATGGTCTTACAAGATGCTTGGCTCTATACAGATACTATCCGTGAAAATATTCGCCTTGGTGATTTAGAAGCCAGTGATTATGAAGTGATTGATGCTGCTAAGATAGCCAATGTTGATCATTTTATCCGTACCCTACCTGGTGGCTATGATATGGAAATTAACGAAGAAGGAAGTAATGTTTCTCTAGGTCAAAAACAACTCATGACCATCGCCCGAGCGATCGTATCTGATCCTGATATTCTTATTCTCGATGAGGCAACTTCCTCGGTTGATACTCGCTTAGAGCAATTAATTCAATCTGCAATGGACCGCATCATGGAAAACCGCACCAGCTTCGTCATTGCCCACCGCCTATCAACCATCCGTAATGCCGACGTTATACTAGTCATGAAAAATGGTGATATTATCGAACACGGTAACCATGATAGTCTCATGGCTAAAGGCGGTTTCTATGCAGATCTTTACAATAGTCAATTTAACCAAGAAAGTGCCGCAGAAATTCACATGGGCTATTAGCGAATTCATTCTTTAATAACGATGACTATAAGTTTTCTTGCTGCTAGCTTCACTAAAAACCAACAAAATATTGCATAAGAAAAGGCTGGAATTTTTGTTCCAGCCTCTTTCTCTTATTTAGGATCAATTTCTGCGCTCCAGGTTTCGATATCTAATTCTTTCAGATAGAGTCGATGATTAATGGTGGCTGCTGTGAGTTGGTATATTACCGATACCGTAGGGACACTGAGTAACATTCCTGGTAAGCCAAAGAAGGCACCGCCGACAGTCACAGCGACCAAAGTCCACAAACCAGGTAAACCAACGCTCCCCCCAACAACACGAGGGTAAATAATATTTCCTTCCAGTTGTTGCACAACAGTTATAAAAATAATAAATAGGATCGCTTTGGTCGGACTAGTCACAACGATTAGCAAGGCCCCAGCAACTGCTCCGAAGATTGCTCCAAAAATAGGAATCAAACCTGAAGCCCCCATTATCACTGAAATAGTTAAAGCATATGGAAAATGACAAATTAACATGCCAATATAAACCATAATTCCAAGTATAAAAGCTTCAAGAACCTGGCCACTAACAAAATTAGTGAAAACATCATTGGCTAACTTTCCCACATTGACTAGGTAATTTGCCCAAGGTAAATTACAAATGGCATAGATGACTTTCTTTACTTGTCTGGTTAAAGTTTCCTTGGCCGAAACCACAGTAATCCCAAAAACCAAAGAAATAAATAAGTTAAACAGACTATTCACCAGGCCAATACCGATGGTAAAGGTTTGTGAAAGCAAATTGGTAGCTAAGGATTGCACGAAGGCGATGGCTCTTTGGGCTAAATTATTTAAATTGATATCCAATTGTTGGATATAAGTCACTAATTCAGGATGACGGTCAATAAAACGCATGACCTTAGAGATGACTTGACTAATGGTTGTAGGCACGATAGAAATAAATGAAGTGATCGTATCTTCAAAATCAGGTAAGACTAAGAAGATTAAAAAGTATATCAATAAGACGATGAGAATCAAGGAAAGGACAATGGCTAAGCCACGCAAAGTTTTCCGATGTCTTTTAAAATAATCGAATCTTTTTAAGTATTTTTCAATATAATTTACCGGAATCGATAGAATAAAGGCAATTGCTGCCCCAACTAAAAATGGACTAATTACATTTTGAATTTGGCCCATAAAATTACTGATAATATTTAAATTATTCATTATCCAAAGGACCGCCAAAAGAATGGCTATTCCACTAAAAACTTTTATCCAATTCTTTTCAAAATTCATTTTTCATTTCTCCTAATAGCGTCGCATTCTAATTGAATCAATATAGTGATTTTCAATTTTGTGAATAACTATGTCTGCCCGATCTCGAGTGGGTAAAATATAGTCTTCCAAGTTAACTAAATTAATGTTTTCCCAAGTCCGTTTAGCTGAACGTAAAGCATCGTCTAATGACATCTTACTATATCGTTGGTTATAGTGGTCGGGGTCTTTCAAGGCATTTTCACGAAGTAAAATAAAACGTTCCATATACCATTTTTCAATTAATTCAGTATCGGCATCAACATAAATAGACAGATCAGCATATTCACCAATAAAAAACTGGTCTGATCCAACGAATTGTAAAACATTGATCCCCTCAACAATAAGAATATGGGGCGATTTAATTTCTCGATAGGCATTAATCCGGTCATAACTCTCATGAGAGTACAAAGGGACTTTGAGCCGCTGCTTATTGCTCTTGACAGCCATGAAAAACTTCTTTAATTCATGCATATCATAGCTTTCCGGAAAGCCCTTACGGTGCATTAGATCCCAATGTTCTAATTGCTCATTAGGATACAAAAAGCCATCGGTAGTAATTAATTCAACATCTAAATAGGGAAAAAATTGCGATAAAAAGAGTTGCAATAGACGCGCCGTAGTACTTTTACCAACGGCAACACTTCCCGATATGCCAATAATAAAAGGTGGTATTTTATCATTGATTCCTAAAAATTGATTGCGTTCACTAATCAACCTTTGATAATTTTTAAAGTATATACTAATTAATTGTGTGAGAGGCTGATAAATATCATTAGCATCTTCTAAAGTCAGATGGTCATTAAAAGCCAGCAAGGCCTCTAATTGCTTCTCAGTTAATTTCACATTAATATCAGATGTAATTTCGTTACGATAAGCATGCCAATCGTCCCGGTCAATAATATGATACATATTATTGAAAGCCATTCCCTAAACCCCTTACTAGTCTTTTCTATTCCAAGATATTTCAACACTTGCATGAATATTATCATCAAAGGATACTATCTTATGCTTGGTCAATAACTGCTTATCGCCTGCTTGGTTGATTTCTGATTTTAACCAGCCGCGATCCCCTTCATAAAGCTCGTGTTTATAGCTGATGATCAAATCTTTCACCTGCCAGCTCTCTATAAATTCTTGACCCACTTGCCTAAATATCCAATCCAAATAAACTAAATTGTTAACATGCTTATTCTGATCAATCGCTTGATGATCAACCAAGAATTCAGTCAGCAAATCGGCATCTTCTCTTGGTGAAAACTTAATTTTATTCAAACGAATGCGCTTGCTAACATCAATCCCTAGCTTGGCATCTAAGGAGTGCGTATCAACCCGCTCGATTTGACGACTGACAAAATCAATCAAAGTATATACCATGGTACACTTGGCTAAAAGGGCTCTATCTTGATCAACTAAGCTAAAGCTTCTTTTTACAAAGAAGGCGTTAGCTCCTGTCAACTCTGTGGTCACAGTGACAGATTCATTACATTCTGCTAGACGGTTAATACTTAAGTGATTTTCAACGATTACCCAGATATAACGCGAGTCCAACGACCAAAGTCCGGCCTGCTTTAAGGCTTGATCGTGGTCAGCAGAGAGGGCTAAAAAGAGAGCAATGAGGCTCTTAATTTGAATACGACCTTCTTGATCACATTGATCTTGACTGATAATAATATCTTTTTGATAAGACGCTGCCATTGAACCCCTTCTTCACAAAATTGTACTTGAACATTTAGAATATATCGACTTCCATTATAGCATTTAACTGTCCTATAAATAAATAATAAAATAAGAAAAGCTCTAATAAACTCAGGCATTTTGACCCCCAAGCCTTTGACTAGTCAAGTATTCTCTTTTCATCTATAATGGAGCTAGTTTAAAGATACAGGGGAGTGAAAATATGCAAATTCGAATTAGTGATCAGGCATTAAAGTTTTTCAAAGAAGATATGGATCTAGGTTCCGGGGATGCTGTCCGTTTCACCAGTAAGGTCTATGGAAAAACCAACATTCATGAAGGTGTGTCGGTAATGGTTCAAGTCAGTCAACCACAAAAAGTCCTGGTAAGTGAAACAATCGACGGCATCACCTTCTTTGCTGAAGAAGATGATGCTTGGTTTTACAATGATCACTCTCTAGAAGTTGACTACGATGAAGAAGAAGAAAAATTATTATTTACTTTTGTTGATGACTAATTAAAAGGGGCAATGTAATTATGGATAATCTAAAAAAATTATTTTTAGCTGCTGTCGGTGGTACTAGCCTAACCTTAGAAAAAGCTCAAGAAATGATCAAACAGGCCATTGATAAGGGACAAATAACCGTCCAAGAAGGTAAAGAACTGACTGAAGACTTAAAGCGGAGCTTTACCGACCGAACTCAAAAACAATCGCTTTCAGAACAAATCGAATCCTTGCAAGTACAAGTTGATAATTTATCTGACCAAGTGAATCAGTTATCAGAAAAATTAAATGAGATCTAAGAAAATGTTTTCTTAACGCTTATCTAAGGGTAAGCGTTTTTTCATAAGGCTGAATCGCCATAGAAAATAACTGATTAATCAGAATTCAAGGATAAATATTTGGCTTAGACGTCAGTCAAGAGTTAATCAGCTCATTGAGAACTTTTTGCTTTTACTAGAACAAGACTGGGCCGAGTAATTATTTATACCCATCTTTTTTAGGAAGTGATCGCATGGCAAATAGAACACATCGCTTAAGTGAAATCATTCAAGTTTTAGCTAACTTTGGTTTTGGAGAAGTTTACCAGCGCAGTTTTAAAAAATTGGATGTCCAGGAAAGTGCTAAAAATTTAAGACAGGCTTTTGAAGCCTTGGGGCCTTCCTTTATTAAAATTGGTCAGATACTCTCCACTCGAAACGACCTCCTCTCTGAACCTTACATCTTAGAATTGCAAAAACTACAACACTCTGCCCCTCCCTTTTCCTACCAAGAAGCCGAACAAATTATTAGAGAAGAATTAGGAGAAGCTCCTGACCAATGCTTCGCAAGTTTTGCTAAAGAAGCCCTAGCTACTGGATCGATTGCCCAAATCCACCGGGCCCAATTACAAACTGGTCAAGAGGTCGTGGTTAAAATCCAGCGTCCCCAAATCAAAGAGCAATTAATCTCCGATATTGATTTATTCATTCACGTTATCAATAAAGTCCCTACTATTTTCACCAATATTATCTCCAATCCAGTGGCTATTCTCCGAGAAATTCGCCAGCAAAGTCTTTTAGAGATGGATTTCTTAAATGAAGCAAATAATATGCGACGTTTCCAAAGCAACCATGAAAAGCGTTCCTTGATAGGCGTTCCCAACTATTATGGTGATTTAACCACCCACAAAGTATTGGTTATGGACTATATTGCGGGGGTTTCTATTGGCAATGTCTCAAAGTTAAAACAAATGGGCTATGACTTGAATAATATCGCCGAAAAGCTGGTCTATTCTTTTCTTTACCAGGTATTTGAGGATGGTTTTTACCATGCCGATCCCCACCCCGGCAATATTCTCATTAGTCAGGAAAAAATTTATTTTATTGACCTAGGAATGATGGGGACACTCTCCTACTCCGATCAAAAATTATTAATTAATTTATTAGAGGCCCTAGCTTTTAAGGATATTGATGAATTAGTCCGCCTCCTACAGATCATCTGCAAAGGGCCTCGGATCACTGACCAGTATAGCCTGTATAAGGATGTTCAGTGGTTATTTGAGCGTTACCTCACCACTGGCCTGGAGGCGATTGATATGGGGGAAATTTTTCAAGAAGTCATGAAAACTGCCTTAAAATATAAGTTAACTTTTCCCACTAAGTTCGTCCAATTAAGTAAAACCGTGATTATCCTAGAAGGCATCTGCGAATCCTTGAATCCTGAATTTGATTTTATGTCTATTTTTATGGATTTTACCTTCCATCACTCCTTATTAGAGCAGAGTCGTTTATTTAACAAGGATCACTTGCTTCGCGAATCAACTCGTTTATTGCGGTCGGGTATTTCTCTCCCCCAGCAAGCCAACCAGGCCCTCTCTGAGTTCATTAAGGGCCGTACGACAATAAATATCTCCATGCGCGAAGTTAAAGAGTTAACTAAAGAACTTAATCAGATCATTAACCGAATTGTTACAGCCCTCATTTTGTCAGCAATAATCATCTCATCCGGCTTTATCGTTTCCCAAAACAATAGCCACTATGCCGGCAATATCGCCCTACTATTCTTTGTCATGGGAGTAGTCCTTGGACTCTATCTGCTCTATTCCTTTGTTCGTTCACGAAAAAAATAATAAGTAATATTAAACCAGGAGAATAGAGCTTTTGGCTCATCCTCCTGGTTTTCCTCATTTATTCTTTTAACCTGTCTAGTCAATCGATAACAACTAGTCTCACGCTCTTCACATGACGATTAATCTTTCATGTCTTCGACATCTTGAAAGTCTTTATCTTTCTTCCCGCGTCTTAGGCGTTTTCTAAAGTGCGTTTTCATTAATTTATTAAGACTTTCAAGGGAAATTTCTTCGCCCTTAGCCTCCGATTCTGCAATAATGGTTAATACTTCAATATAGGACATAGCTAAGGCAGTCGTCACCATAGCAGCAGTCGATCCTGAGATCAGCCCCCCTAATGCAGATCCTAAACCTGGAATAAACTTCACCAGGTTGGAGGCAATGGTTCGCCCGATATAAGTCGCCCCACCAGTCCCGATCACTGCCCCTAAGATACTAATGACTTGCTTACTTTGCATAGATATGCCGAAGATAGCTGTTATCCTAGCTAGCATAGTAATTTGAATTGGCACGAGCAAAGTGGCGTCAGAGAAAGGGATCGGGGAAAAACCGACTCCAAAAGTCATGGCTACTGACTTTTTTGCCCAACGGCGAGCAGCCTTGGCCTTCCGTTTAATATCAATCCGTTGAGCATTGGTAAAAGCGGGATGAACATTTTCTGGAATAACTAGGAAAGTTAAATTAAGTAAGTCTTCCAAGCCGAAAGCTTCGATAGTGACTTGATCATTAATTCTGTAATCGGCTGCCATGACTGGAATGACACCCTGGATAGGTAAATTAAGACTTTCAATATAAGACTTCATGGTATCACCCGCTTCACCAATTGATTGGGTCAAAACGACAATAACTGGCATATGGTCAGCGAGCTGCTCAATCAAGTCAATTTCCATTTCTTCAATCCGTTGAGAATTCGCATTGATACAGTAATAAGCTGCGTGCAAATGGCTGCCCTCTTTAGTGAGATCAGCTTGTAAAGCATTAATTTCTTCTTTAATTTGCTTTTGCACTTCTTTTGAAAGCTCTAGTCCCCGACTATCATATAAATTGATGGGCATGTCTTCTTTACTAAGCTTTTGAATATGTTGGGTGATGGGTTTTCCTACGCCCGTTTTAGCCAGTTCTTCTCGAAAGATATTATTAATTAAAGTACTTTTACCCACACCAGTTTTTCCAACGACGAGAATTTCAATTTTTTCCATTTCATTAATCGTATCGCCGGCCTGGTTGAGTAAATCGTCTGCGAGTGAAAAATCAAAGTTTTTAGGATTAAATGCCATTCTGCTACCTCCTCAGTTCCCTACAATTATAGCAGAAGACGCTATTAAAGATAAATTAGGACGACTTTAACTCAAGCTTGCAAGACAAACTCCAGATTTTCTTCCTCCAACACCGATTAAGGACTTGTGTTATTATATAATTATAAAGTGAGCTTAATGGAAAGTAGGATGACCATGGAAAAGCAACAAAACCTCTTGTTTTCAAATCCCCAGATATTGAATTCGCGGTCCTATCAAGTAACAAGTCAAATTTTTAGTGCGATTAGCCATGGCATCGGCTTACTGTTAGCCCTAATTGGTACGGGACTTTTAATTAGCAAAGCTTTCCAATTTCAAGAACTTAACCGGCTAATGGCTTACACCATTTATGGCTTGTCGATGATTAACTTATATTTCTTTTCAACCATGTACCATGCTCTATATTTTACCAAGGTAGCCCCAGTCTTCCGCTTTTTTGATCATTGCAGTATTTATTTTCTCATTGCTGGCTCCTATAGCCCTTTTTGTTTAGTTGCTTTAAATAACTCCCTGGGCTGGCTAATTTTCTTTATTGAGTGGTTGATTGTAGCCTTAGGTCTTTATTGTGAAATCTATAAGCGGCATTGGTTGAAAAAATACTCAACCTACATTTATTTAAGTATGGGCTGGCTAGCTGTCTTTATTGTTTACCCAATCATCCAGTCGGTATCTCTGGCTGGCCTTCTATGGCTTTTAGCCGGGGGACTTTTTTATTCGCTAGGAACTTCTTTCTATCGTTTCGATCATAAATATGTCTATTTCCATACCATTTGGCACCTCTTTGTTCTATTAGGGACCGCCTGCCAATTTATATCGATTTATTTTTATGTTTAAGGCGCCTAATGAAGCAGGGACTTGCTAGAACAACTTTATTTAGGCAAAGCTCTGTCATTATGCTAAAATAGAACAAGCGATATTGATTCAATTCCAATAAACAAGCTAATTAATACTAGAAAAGGAGAATTTTATGATATTTAAGGTGACTTATCAAGAAAAAGCTAACGAAGCACCTGTTCGTGAAAAAACTCAAGCACTCTATATCGAGTCCGATAGCATTATCGATGTACGCCAACAATTACGAGAAAATACCCCTTATCTCGTTGAACACATCCAAGCATTAGATGAAGCCCATCTGGCTTATGAACAAAAAAGCCCAGATTTTCATCTTACGGAGTTTGATAAATAATGAGTTTTGAAGTAAAAGATAATGAAGTTTATGTCTTTGCCATTGGTGGTCTTGGCGAAATTGGGAAAAATATGTACGTGGTCCAATACCAAGACGAAATCATTATTATGGATAATGGGGTTAAATTTCCTGACGATGAATTACTTGGCATCGATTATGTAATTTCAGACTATAGCTACCTCATTGAGAATAAAGATAAGGTAAAAGGAATCTTTGTTTCCCATGGCCACGAAGACCATATTGGTGGAATTCCTTGGTTATTAAAACAAGTGAATTTTCCTATTTATGCTGATCAATTAGCACTGGCTTTAATTCGAGGCAAATTAGAAGAACATGGTTTATTAGGTGATGCGATTCTACATGAAATCGATGACGAATCTATCATTAATTTTGATAAAACATCCGTTTCATTCTTCACAGTAAACCACTCAATTCCTGGCGCCAAGGGAATTTTAGTTAAGACTCCCGTTGGAGCAGTTGCTTTCACAGGAGACTATAAATTCGATTTTACTCCAATTGGTAAGCATGCAGACTTGCACAAAATGGCTCGTATCGGTGATGAGGGGCTCTTACTCCTATTAGCTGATTCAACCAACTCTGAAGTTCCTGGTTGGACCATGTCTGAACACTATGTGTCCAATTCATTGAAAGATATTATGACGCCAATCGAAGGCAGAATCATTTTTGCTTCCTTTGCTTCTAATATCTCCAGGTTAAGTGAAGCCATAGAAATAGCAGTCAACACTGGCAGAAAAATCGCTGTTTTTGGGCGCTCAATGGAGAACGCCTTCCGCAATGCCCAAGAAATTGGCTATTTTAATATTCCAGAAGGTACCTTTATTGAGTCAAAAGAAATTAACGACTATCCGGATAATGAGATCATGATTATGTGTACAGGGTCTCAGGGGGAACCATTAGCTGCCCTAAGTCGAATTGCTAATGGCACCCACCGCCAAGTGACCTTGCACCCAACAGATACCGTCGTATTTTCTTCTTCCCCAATTCCTGGTAACTTATCCAGCGTCAATAACCTGATTAACAAGTTACTAGAATCTGGAGCTGAGGTGGTTCACGGTAAGATTAATAACGTCCACACCTCTGGACACGCTAGTCAAGAACAGCAAAAGCTATTACTTCGCTTGATGAAACCAAAATTCTTTATGCCTGTTCATGGGGAATACCGCATGCTGTGTGTTCATGGTGAAACCGCCCAAGCTGTTGGTGTACCTGAAGAAAACGTCATCATCCATGATAATGGCCAAGTTGCTGCCCTAACCCAAGACTCCTGGCGAGAAGCTGGTAAGGTACCTGCTGATGCTGTCTATGTTGATGGTAAGGGGATCGGTGATATCGGTAATATTGTCCTCCGTGACCGGCATAATCTTTCCGAGGATGGTATCGTTATCGTTGTGGTTACGGTTAACTTTGAAAATAACGAATTAGTTGCAGGTCCTGACATTGTCTCACGTGGATTTATTTATATGCGTGAATCTGGCGACTTAATTAAAGATGCCCAAAAGGTTGTTCAAACGACGGTTATTGGTCATCTCAACTCAGGAAAGGAAGTCAATGAGAAGATACTCCGTGATAGTATTCAAAATGCTCTCTATCCTTTCCTACACAAGCGTACCAAACGTAATCCAATGATTCTACCTGTTATCATGCCGGTTTAAGCCAATGAGCAAGTAAAAAAGGAGCAACTTCAGTGAATAATCTTTCACTGAAGTCGCTCCTTTTCTATTAGTTTTTATTGAAAGAAAGCGTATAAATGGTTCCAAACATCTTGGTTAAAGACGTTAAATAGCTGGTGGTCACTACTAATACCATAACCCAGTAATAATCCAATTAAAAATAAGAGGACCATTCCTAAAAGGCAAATAAGTAACCACTTAAAAAAGTTTTTAAATCGACTAACTAAAAGCTCCTTATTCATGATCCAACCTCATCTAAGCGGCTTTCAATTTCTTCCTGACTATATTTATCAAGATCAAGCCGAATAACCTTTGCTCCCAAAGCTTGCAATTTTTTATCAAAATTAGCATAGCCACGGTCGAGATACTCTAGTTTACTTACTTTAGTAATGCCTTCTGCCACTAAACCAGCAATAATAAGAGCTGCTGCTGCACGTAAATCAGTTGCCACAACTGCTGCCCCTTGTAAGTGGTTAGGGCCATCAATCGTTGCAGTATCACTGGTAATATTAAAAGAAACGTTCATCCGTCTTAATTCTTCTAAGTGCATAAAACGATTTTCAAAAACAGTCTCTTCTAATTTTGAACTTCCATGGGCAATGGCTTGGGCAATGCTGAATTGGGCCTGCATGTCTGTTGGAAAACCGGGATAAGGCATGGTTTTTATATTTGTGGCCTTTAATTCTTTCGGGCCGATAACCCGTATTCCTTCCATTTCTTCTTCAATTTGAACACCCATTTCCTTTAATTTAGAAATTAAAGGGAGATTATGTTCTGCTACTGCGTCTTTAACCAGGACATTGCCCCCAGTGACTGCTGCAGCCACCATAAATGTCCCAGCCTCAATACGATCATGGATAACGGCATGCTGGGTACCATGCAAGGATTCCACGCCGCGGATCCGAATAATATCGGTACCAGCACCAGAAATCCTTGCCCCCATACGGTTGAGGAAATTAGCCAAGTCAACAATTTCAGGTTCCTTGGCAACATTTTCTAAAATGGTGTCCCCTTTGGCTAAAGTTGCCGCCATCATAATATTTTCAGTTGCTCCTACACTAGGAAAGTCCAGATAAATATCGGTCCCGACTAATTCATCACAACGAGCCTCAATATAACCATTTTCGGTCGTCACCTTAGCTCCCAGGGCCTCAAAGCCCTTTATGTGTAAGTCAATGGGCCGTGAGCCAATAGCACAACCGCCTGGCATGGCCACTTTGACACAACCTAAGCGAGCTAATAAAGGGCCCATAACAACGACACTGGCGCGCATCTTACTGACAAATTCAAAGGGCGCTTCACTTTGGATAGCCCCACTAGCATCCACTGTTATCACTCCAGCTGCTTCATCAAAGTCCACTTGAGCATCAAGGTAACCTAAAACCTTATTCATCAAATAGACATCAGAAAATAAAGGGCAATTTTCAATAACACTTTTTCCTTCTTCGGCCAATAATGTTGCAGCCAAAATAGGAAGCACCGTGTTTTTGGCTCCATCGACTTGTACAGTTCCTTCTAAGCGCTGACCGCCTTTAACGACCATCGTTTCCATTTATTTAGACACCATCCATTTTCCTATGCTTTCTAACGAAACTTTTTCCTTAAATTAAAGGGTACCGAATAAGCGGTCACCAGCGTCCCCTAAACCAGGAACAATATAGCCATCTTCATTGAGTTTTTCGTCAAGAGCTGCTGTATAAATTTCCACTTCTGGATGAGCTGCTTGTAAAGCTTCTACCCCTTCAGGAGCAGCAACCATACATAAGAACTTAATATCAGCAGGCGAAACATTGCGTTTCATTAAGGCCTCAATGGCTAGAATAGCTGATCCACCTGTTGCTAACATGGGGTCTACAACAAGTACTTGACGTTCTTCAATGTCGCTAGGCATTTTAAAGAAATACTCGTGTGGTTCTAGAGTTTCTTCATCACGATACATACCAATATGGCCTACTTTAGCGGCTGGTGACAAAGATAGGATTCCGTCAACCATACCTAAGCCAGCCCGAAGAATGGGAACAATGGCCATCTTTTTACCAGTAATCATTTTTTGAGTCGTTTTTGTAATCGGGGTTTCGACTTCAACTTCTTTTAATGGCAAGTCACGTGTCGCTTCATAACCAACAAAAACCGTGATTTCATCAACCAATTCACGAAAGTCCTTACTCCCTAAATCTTTATCGCGTAAAATCGCTAATTTGTGTTGTACTAAGGGGTGGTTAACAATATGTAATCCTTCTTTGTTCATAAGAAACTCCTTCTTTTTAAATCTATTTCCCTACTTTACTCACTGAGCGGATATTTTTGGGTCAATTGCTTAACTTGTTCCTTAACCTTGGCAATGACTTGATCATCATCAAAATGTTTGACGACTTGGACAATCAATTGTGCCAGCAAGCGACAATCATCTGCTGTAAAGCCACGTGTCGTTATCGCTGGTGTCCCAATACGAATGCCACTGCATTGGGTTGGCGGCAAAGTTTCACCCGGAATGGTGTTCTTATTGACCGTGATATGGACTTGACCAAGCTTCTCTTCAACTGCTTTACCAGTTAAGTCAAAGTCACTGACTCTAAAAGCGATTAAGTGGTTATCCGTTCCACCAGACACCACATGAATACCCGCTTTACTAAATTCGCTAGCCATGGCCTGAGCATTGATCACTACATTTTCCATATAATCTTTAAAATCAGGGTTTAAAGCCTCTTGAAAAGCGACCGCCTTAGCAGCAATAACATGAAGTAAGGGACCCCCTTGGTTACCAGGAAAAATTCGGCTATTAATTTTTTTAGCGTAGTCAGGATTATTGGTTAGAATAATCGCTCCCCGGGGACCTCTCAGGGTTTTATGGGTAGTTGAAGTCACTACATCAGCATAGTCGACTGGATTTTCATGGATTCCAGCTGCTACCAAACCAGCAAAATGAGCCATATCGACCATTAAAAGAGCCCCGACTTCATCAGCTATTTGGCGAAAGGCTTTAAAGTCTAACTTTCTAGAGTAAGCAGAATATCCTGCCACAATCATTTTTGGCTTTGCCTCCAAGGCAGTTTGACGAATAGCGGAATAATCCAGCTGTTCGCTTTCGGGATCGACACCGTAGGAAACAAAATGGTAGCGACGTCCAGAGAAATTAACTGGAGAGCCATGGGTCAAATGACCGCCATCGGTCAGATTCATTCCTAAAACCGTATCTCCTGCTTTTAGGAGGGCATCATAAACGGCCATATTAGCTCCCGAACCAGAATAAGGCTGGACATTCACAAAGTCTGCGTTAAATAATTTCTTAGCGCGGTCAATGGCTAATTGTTCAATCTTATCAACAACCTCACAACCGCCATAGTATCTTTTTCCTGGATAACCTTCCGCATACTTATTGGTTAAAATACTCCCTTGTGCGGCTAAAACATCCTTTGATACCCAGTTTTCGCTAGCTATTAACTCGATACCATTTTCTTGGCGTTGTCTTTCTTGATCAATTAAGGTAAAAACTTCATCCATTATCTCACTTCTTTTCTTTCAATACAGATCGTTTCTGTTGATACTAAGTCGATTTTACCATAGATCGTGATAGATGTTTACGATTCTATCTTTTTACTGGCAGCTTTTAGTAAACGATTACGGTAGGCGGTATTAGCCTCTGTATTAGCTAATAATTCAACGTAGAGTCTTTTAATTTGATCATTATCATCAAAGGCCCGTAAACCCGCAAATAAAAGGTGGGTGGCTGTTGCTTCATTAGTTCCTAAACTAAAAGTAGGCAGGTCAGCATCTAAGTGACTCAAGATTTCATCGCTAGCGATCACCGCACTTTCAGGAGATAATCCCTGCTTAGAATCAATAAGATCAAGGAGCTTGGCATGACTGATGGCAATCACCTCTTGGTGGGGGCTATAGTGGCGATATTTCATCCCTGGTGCCTTGGGATGTTCCTTAGAATCTTCAGCAATTTGCTGGGTGGCATCGATTATTCTTTGATTTGGTAAGGCATTCCGTAAGTCTTTTAAGGTGATCGCACCTGGTCTTAAAATAGCCAATTCTTCTGGATTACTAATATCTAACACCGTCGATTCAACCCCAATATGGGTAGGTTGACTATCTAATACTCCCGCGATTTTACCATCAAAATCATGTAAAACATGGTCAACCGTCGTTGGACTCGGTTTACCTGATAAATTGGCGGATGGTCCCACAATCGGAAAACCTGTTTCTCTAATGACTGCCAAGGTGAAATCGTGGTCGGGCATCCGAATGCCCACTGTATTTAACCCCCCAGTAACGGTTGGCCCAAAAACTCCAGGCTTAGTCGGAACAATCAAGGTCAAGGGTCCCGGCCAGAATTGATCAGTCAGTTTTTTAGCAATTGCAGCTTGAGCTTCATTGGCTATATTGGAATAACGAAACAAATCTTCTTTACGGCAAACATGAACAATCAGAGGGTTATCACTAGGGCGCCCCTTAGCCTCATAAACAGAAGCCACTGCCCTTTCGTTATTCGCAATCACTCCTAAACCAAAGACAGTTTCCGTAGGGAAGGCAACCAATTGGCCTTGTTTTAAATATTCTGCTGCCTGAGCAGTCTGTTCAAATGTAAAGCGCTTGGTAATCATTTTATTTATCCTTCTTCCATTGCACATAGATTATTCGATCAATACCATTATAGTCTTTAATCGATTTCACTTCAGCCTTAGGATTTGACTTTTTAAAGAGACTGATAATCTTAGCGGCTTGGTGACTTCCACACTCCATTAATAGGATACCGTCAGCCTTCATAAAGGACTGGATGTGGCGGGCGAATTGCTTATAGTAATAATACCCATCGTCTTTGGCAAAGAGAGCTAGCTTCGGCTCATACTTTAAGACGTCCTCCCCCATTTCATCGATTTCATTTTCACTGATATAGGGCGGATTAGAAAT
Organism: Aerococcus sp. Group 2; assembly: GCF_905125285.1. NCBI lineage: Bacteria > Bacillati > Bacillota > Bacilli > Lactobacillales > Aerococcaceae > Aerococcus > Aerococcus sp. Group 2. The sequence goes on from NZ_CAJHPA010000001.1 coordinate 466,298, forward strand.
AATCAGATCAAATTTTCGCTGAGCTACTGCATCTAGCATATCGCCCTTGATCCATTCAATAGTGACTTGGTGAAAATAGGCATTTTCCTTAGCAACTGCTAGGGCATCTGAAGAGATGTCAACAGCTGTCAGTTTCAAATCAGACAATTCTTTAGCTAAGGTCACCGCAATTGCCCCTGAACCTGTCCCTAGATCTAAGACATCGGCTTGCTTTTCTAACTGGCCGCTTTTCCTTAAAGTATGAACACAATCAATCAAACGCTCCGTATCAAAGCGAGGAATCAAAGTAGCTTCATTCACGCGAAAACGATAGCCATAAAACCATGCCTCCCCTAATAAGTACTGGTAAGGCATATCCTCATTAACGATTTTTTCTAACATTTCCTGGTAGTTTTTTAAAGTCACTGGATCCATTTGCTCTCGCTGCTTACGATACCAAGTCGTTACATCCCAATCCATCATGCCTAATAACAGATGGTAGGCAATGGCTGGGTCCTTACCCTTTCTTTCCAAAAAAGAAGAAGCCCATTGCTGAGCTTCTATAAATCGTAGCTGATTAGATGGTAGTTTCATTGAGTTCCTCTAATTTTTGCGCTTGATCAGCAAGAATCAGGGCATCGATTATTTCATCTAATTCTCCGCCCATAATGCGATCTAATTTTTGTAAAGTTAGGTTAATCCGGTGGTCGGTTACCCGGTTTTGTGGGTAATTATAGGTTCGGATTCTCTCAGACCGGTCCCCTGTTCCTACTAAGTTCTTTCTTTTTTCGTCGTATTCATCTTGTTCTTGTGATTGATAGTAGTCATAAACCCGTGACCGCAAGATAAGCATAGCTTTTTCCCGGTTTTGTTGTTGAGAACGTTGGTCCTGCATAGCGACTTGAATACCGGTCGGAATATGGGTCATCCGCACCGCTGAACTGGTCTTGTTAACGTGTTGTCCACCAGCACCGGAAGCGCGATAGATATCGGTTCTAATGTCCTTCTCATCAATTTCAAAGTCTAAATCTTCCAATTCAGGCATAACACCAACCGTAGCTGTTGAAGTATGGACCCGACCTTGGGATTCAGTTTTAGGCACCCGTTGCACCCGGTGAGCGCCACTTTCATATTTTAATTTTGAATAGACTTTGTCCCCTGAAATTTGAAGAATAATTTCTTTATAGCCCCCTAAGTCATTTGATGAGGCATCAGCAACTTCAACATGCCAGCCTTGGGATTCTGCATAGCGCGAATACATTTCAAAGAGGTCAGCCGCAAATAATTGGGCCTCGTCCCCACCAGCTGCCCCACGGATTTCCATAATAATGTTCTTGTCATCATTAGGATCACTAGGCAACATTAAGACCTTAATTTCTTCTTCTAAATCGTCACGCTCAGCTTTTAATTGATCGAGTTCACTCTTAGCCAGCTCTAGCATGTCCTCTTCGGATGTCTCTTTAATCAGCTCTTCAGTATCTTCGATGCCTGAAACAACTTCCTTATAGTGCTTAAAAGTATCTACTTTAGGACGAAGATCCGCTTCTTCCTTAGCTAAATCCCGAAAGCGTTTATGATCATTAATCACATCTGGATCACTTAAAAGCTCAGCAAGCTCTTGATAACGAGCGATAAAAGTATCTAATTGCTCTTCTAACATTTAATCAACCTTCCCTTATTGGCATAATGATGCACGGTGAACTGCGATTTTCCCATCTTCTAATGGGGGGTGGTTATAATGTTTACGACATACTGGATAATAAGATTCATTACCACCAATTTGAATTTGTTCACCAGTATATACCGGTTTGTCATTATGAATTCGTAAGTTCATTGTTGCTTTTTTAGCACAGAACCAACAAATTGTTTTTACTTCTTCGATTTTATCAGCCAAAATTAACAAATAGTGGGAGCCTTCAAAAAGTTCATTTTGAAAATCATTTTTTAGGCCAAATGCCATCACTGGTATGTTTAACTGGTCGACCACTTTAGCCAAATCAAAAATATTCTGCTTACTTAAAAATTGTGCTTCATCAACTAAGACACAGTAGATTTTTTCCTTTTCATTTTCAGATTCAATATAGGAAAAAATATCAGTATCAGGATCGATACTATAGGCCTCACGATCTTCTCCTATACGACTCGAAATAACGCCGATGGTTCCTGACCGGTCATCGATCGCGCTAGTCATTACTTTGACAGGTTTACCTTGCTCTTCATAATTATGGGCAACTTTTAAGATTTCAAAAGATTTTCCACTATTCATTGCCCCGTATCGATAAAATAACTGTGCCATGGATTTTATACCTCACTATTCTCAATTATTTATAATAACTTTAGTCAAGTCAATAGTCAACAAACAGCTAAACTTTAAAAGCTAAAACGTATGGCCACTGAAGCTGTTTTTACTCATAAAAAAACTGGCAGATGCATTCATCCGCCAGTATCCACCTAATGCGCTTTTTGATCGATGGCCAGATCAATCAATCTTTCAGCCAAATGGGGATTATTAACTAATAGAGGACCGTGAAAATAAGAGCCAAAGGTATTCTTATAAATAACCCCTTCTACCTGGTCTTCATCATTATTCCCATAGCCTTCAATCATCCGCCCCAAAGGCTCTACACCAGAGGCGAGATAGGTCCGACCGGCATGGTTTTCATAGCCTACATAGTCCTCATCAAAACGGTCACAATGCATTTTTGTGGTTCCAATCAGTCGTTCTGGATAGCTCTTAGTATAGAAATCAATGGCTCCAATACCGGGGTAGTCTTCCCCATTAATGGTCTGATAATAATTTCCCAAGAGTTGGTAGCCCCCACAAATTCCTAACAGCACCTTATTGCTTTCGATGTACTCGAGCAAGGCGCCTTTTTTATTTTGCAAGTCACGGCTCACTACCGATTGCTCATAGTCTTGTCCGCCGCCAAAGAAGATAAAATCATAGCGGTCACTGTCTAAGGTGTCATCAATAGAAATAATCTCTTTTTCTACCTGAAGTCCCTTTTCCTTGGCGAGGTACTGGAGCATAAGCAGGTTTCCATTATCGCCATAGGTATTCATTAAATTGCCATAGAGATGGCCAATTCTAAAGATCATGATTTCATCCGCTCCTTCACAAGATGTTGGTCAGCTAATTCTCGTCTAAAATCGAGCATGGCAGTATAGGTAGCTAAGACATAGACTTTTTGGCTGGGGACAGATGCAATCCATTGTAGGGCTCCCTGTGAATTAGAAAGTTCTTCTAAGCGGTCCTCATCAAAACCGGCCACTTGCATCCGAACTTTAAGGTCTTTTACCCGTATGCCCCCTACCGCCGTAGCTTTCATGTTAGGTAATTGGGCGATATTTTCAAACATGGCGTCCCAAATCCAGGAAATATCCTGACCATCAGCAGGATTATCATTGAGGAGAACTAATAGAGAAAACTCTTCTTGGTCTAACTCCAATAAAGAAACGATTTGGTTAAAACCAACCGGGTTCTTAATGAGATTAATACGAGTGTCCTTGCCATGAATGGTTAAGGCCTCTTGACGACCAAACATCCGCTTGGCCCCCTGCAAGCCCTCATGAATGGCTGTTTGGCTTAGCCCTAAATAACGAGCAATTGAATAAGCCGCTAGGGCATTATATATATTATAAATTCCCGCAACTGGGATAGTAAAGGATTGACCCTCAATAGTAAATGTTGAAGCTTCTGGAGTTAAATTATCCACCTGGTCCACTGAATAAGTTAAGCTTGGCCGGTGAAACTGACAATTAGGGCAGAAATAATCACCTAAATTACTATAAGTAATCATATGATAGTGAAGGATATGCTCGCAGCGGGGACATAGGACCCCATCGGTATTATAATGGGCCATCTTATCAGTCGTTTTATCCGAATTACTAAAACCAAAGTAAGCCACATTATGATGAAAATCCCGTGACGCAAAAATTGGCGCGTCACCATTCATCAAGAGCAAGCTTTTAGGACTCTTATTAGCCCCCTCTAAAATGTAATCGAAGGTCGTATAAATCTCCCCAAAGCGGTCCAACTGATCTCTAAATAGATTAGTTACTAAGATCACTTCCGGTTTAATGTATTCGGTAATGTGGCGAACGCTAGCCTCATCAACCTCAAGAACAGCTATTTTATCCCCCTGTCCTGTGGAATTAGCATTCAAGAAAGTGGATATAATCCCTTGTTCTAGGTTTGAGCCGGTATCATTAGTTAATACTTCATCAAACTTTTGGCGCAAAATATTAACGGTAAGAGCCGTGGTAACTGATTTACCATTGGTTCCGGTAATGATAACTACCCGGTAATTTTTGCCCAGTTCAGCTAAAATAGCCGGATCCAATTTTTTAGCAATTTTCCCTGGCAAACTGGATCCGCCTTTGGTTAATTTCTTGAGTAAAATTTGCACCAAGCGGGCGCTATGCTTGGCAACTTGTGAACGCAATGTCATTAAAAGCTACTCTCCTCTTTTTACTTACATCTTCAAATTCATTTTCCTGTAGCTATCGAGTTAGCTCGCTTAGCTAGGAAATTTGCTTAACTTTTTCTTCGTCAATAAAAGGCCTTGACCAGGATCACTAAGATTATTATTTATGGTCTTGGTCGACTAGGGGCTCCTTTAATTCCTGTTCTTGGATCAAATCTTCTTCATAGAGGCCCGAAACTTCCCGATACCATTCAAAGATATAGGTGAAAATCACCTTTAAAACGGCGTAAACCGGAATAATAATGATAATTCCCACCACTCCAAAGAGGTCTCCACCAGCAATTAGTAGAAGCATAATGGTAATGGGGTGAATATTCAAATTACTGCCTAAAATGAGTGGGGAAATAATCCGACTTTCGATGGTTTGTTCAATAGCAAACACGATAAGTACCTTGATAACCATAAAAGGATCTTGAACTAAACCAACAATTAAAGACGGCAAGATTCCAAAGAAAGACCCTACATAGGGGATAACATTCAAGGCCCCTGCAACAACCGCTAGGATGGTCCCGTAATTTAAGCCGATTATGGCATAACCAATGGCAAACATCACTGCTACCGCGATTGCTACAAAGATTTGCCCTCTAACATAGGCTGATATTTGCTGGTTCATATCCGCCAATAGCCGCATGGTCTTATTACGAATCTTCACTGGAATAAAGGAAGCAAAATTATTCCTAAATTTCTCACCATCAGCAATCAAATAAAACAAGATTATAGGTGCTGTCACTAAGGCAATAATCACCCGGGTAATCACACCGAAAACAGAACCAATACTGGACAAGGTTGTATTCATGAGCTCGCGCCAATTAAAGTTAAATTGATTTAGATTAAAATTATTTAAGTATTCTGCTAAAGTCTCCTGACTTCTCTCGAACCAGCGACCAAAGATAATATTTTCAATTTCTGACTGGTACTGGGCCCAAATATTTGACCAATTGCCGATTAAATGTTTGGCTTCATCAATTAAATTAGGAATGAATGAAATTAACCATAGAATGATTAAAACCAGTACCAGGAGCACAATTCCAGCTATCCAATAAGAATTCAAGCCCCTTTTCCTTAGAAAATTAATTAGGGGTGAAGACAAGTAGTAAAAGACCCCAGCAAAAATAATGGGCAAGATTATTGTTTGGATAAATTCAATAATTGGGGTAAAGACAAAAGCGATTTGGGTTAATAATAGGATAAATAAAGCGAATAAGATTAAAATGACTAATAGCGAGACATAACGATTGTCTAGGACGCGACTAACGATATCGGGCATTTTTAGCCAGGAAAAACCTTGCTTATTTTGCTTTTTATCCTTATTTTTTATTTCTGTATTCTGCTTGTTTTGAGACATATAAACACCTACTTTTCCAAATGATTTTACCATACTTGTTCGCTAAATAAATTAACATAGTGTAAAATTTAATATATCAGAGATTGTAAAGGAGATTATTATGGAAAAGATCTATTTAGCTGGCTATACACGTCAAGACAACCAAGGCATCCATCTTCTAAAATGGGATAGTCATCATGAGGAAATTAAAGGACATGAATTAATAATTTCTGAATCAAATCCAACTTACCTGGCTCTTTCTACTGATGGTAAAGAACTCTATACGCTCACTGACCAACCGAGCCCTGGAGTCAGCCATTATCGAAAAGAAGGGCAGCATTTCGTTTTTGTTGATCACTGTGCCTTTTTGGAACATAACGGCTGTTACCTAGCTCTAGATGAAGAGCGCCAATTATTACTCAATGCCAATTACCATGAAGGGACATTGGCGCTTATAAAAATACAAAGTGATGGTCAATTACAGCTCCAACAAATAATCAGCCGGACTGGACAAGGACCTCACCCCAACCAAGAAAGCTCTCACTGTCATTATTTTAACACTAGTCCAGATGGCAAATACTACCTAGCCTGTGACTTAGGGACAGATAGTGTGATCAGCTATCAATTTGACCAAGAGGGCCAATTACAGGAAAAAGCCTCCTACCAATGTCAACCAGGTACTGGCCCCCGCCACTTAGTTTTCCACCCTAAAGAAGACATTCTTTATGTGATTGGTGAGCTTTCACACACCATCGATATTTTGACTTATGATGAGGGTCACTTTTCCTTTGTCGACCGGGTGAATTGTTTACCAGAGACTTATAGCGGTGAAAATAGTAGTGCTGCAATTCGTATCTCCCAAGATGGAAACTTCTTATATGTCTCCAATCGAGGTTACAACAGCCTAGAAGTATTTGAAGTTTCTAAAGATGGTTCTCAATTAAGTCATATTCAATCCATTTCTTCTGGTGGAGACTTTCCACGTGATTTTAACTTTGACGCTAACCAAAGTCACGTCATTGTAGGACATCAAAAAGAGAAGAAAGTGACCTTTTTTAAACGTGACCACAATACCGGACAGTTAAGCCCACTCAATGTCAGCTGCCCCATTAATGAAATTGTTTGCGTCCAATAGGCTTAAGCAAATTAAAAAAAGCTAAAAATTACGCCTAGGCCTAGTCAAGGCCTCGTATTTTAGCTATACTACAAAAATGCTAGTGAAAGGATGCGTTTTTTTAATGTTAGATATTATCAAAGTTTTCATCATGGGGATTGTCGAAGGAATTACCGAATGGTTGCCAATTAGTAGTACTGGCCATTTAATTTTGGTAGAAGAATTTATTTCCATGGATTTTAGACCGGAATTTTGGAATATTTTTGTATACGTTATCCAATTAGGGGCAATCTTAGCCGTTGTTTGGATCTATTTTGACCGCTTAAATCCTTTTTCAAGTCAAAAAAGTGCTGAAGAGAAAAAGCAGACTTGGGAAACTTGGTTTAAGGTGGTAGTTGGCTGTATTCCCGCAGGTGTTATTGGTCTTTTATTTAACGACTTCGCTGAAGAACATTTTCAAAATTGGGTGGTAGTATCTGCTGCACTGATTATTTACGGAATTGCCTTCATCGTCGTTGAAAATCGAAATAAAAACCGCCCTGTAACCGTCCATTCTACCCAAGATTTATCTTACAAAAAAGCCTTTCAAATTGGACTCTTCCAGGCCCTATCAGTCATTCCTGGGACCTCAAGGTCTGGTTCATCTATCTTAGGGGCAACGATTTTAGGAACCTCCCGTCCTACTGCTGCCGATTTTTCCTTTTTTATGAGTATTCCCATTATGTTCGGAATGACTTTCTTAAAACTGACTAAGGGCTTCCTCGACGGTTTTCGTTTTTCAACCGAAGAAGGCTTCCTACTAATCTTAGGAATGGTCATCGCCTACATTGTTTCGATTTTAACGATTCGCTTCTTACTACGCTATGTCCAAAAGAATGATTTTAAAGCCTTTGGTTGGTATCGGATTGCTTTAGGAATTATAGTAATTATCTTTTTTGCTATTTTTCAATAATCACTAAAACGGCTAAACGAAAAGAGAGACTGTTTTCACAGCCTCTCTTTTTTCTTTACCTAAAGACTATTAGAATTTTAACTCTTTGTAGTCATGCTTACTGGTTTCAGCTACATCAGCACTAGTTAATTCACCCTTGTAGGTGTTTACCCCAGTAAATACTGTGTGATTTGCCATCGCAGCTGCTTCAATACCTAAATTAGCAATTTGTTGAACATAAGTCATGGTAGCGTTGGTTAATGCTTCTGTAGCTGTCTTTGGTACAGCTCCTGGAATATTTGCAACGGTATAATGAACAATACCATGTTTAGTATATACAGGATCATCATGGTTGGTTGCATGGTCAGAAGTTTCAAAGTTACCACCTTGGTCAATAGCAACGTCGATTAAAACAGAACCTTCTTCCATGGTTTTCACCATATCTTCTGTTACTAAAATTGGTGCCTTACGTCCAGGAATAAGAACGGAGCCAATGACTACATCAGCATCCTTTACTTCATTAGCAATGTTATAAGCATTGGACATCAATGTATTAACGCGACCTTGGAAGAGGTCATCTAATTCACCTAAACGTGCTGGATTCAAGTCAAGAATAGTTACATTAGCGCCTAAGCCAACAGCCATCCGAGCGGCATTATAACCAACATTACCGCCGCCGATAATAACCACTTTTCCAGCTTGGGTTCCTGGCACACCACCTAAAAGTTTCCCTTTACCACCATTAGTTTTTTCAAGATAGTGAGCACCGACTTGAATAGCAGTCCGTCCAGCCACTTCACTCATTGGGTTAAGTAAAGGCAATTTTCCATTTAACTCCATGGTTTCATAAGCTACACCTGTGGTTTTATTTTCAATTAAAGCATCCACCAAAGGTTCGTTATCCGCTAAGTGCAGATAGGTCATCACAATTAAGTCTTCACGGAGATATTGGTATTCAGATTCAAGGGGTTCTTTAACCTTAACCACCATATCCACGTCCCATGCTTCTTTAGCAGAGCTTACGATCTTAGCTCCTACTTCTTCATATTCACTATCTTCATATGAAGAACCTAGACCAGCTGAGCTTTCGATAAGCACTTCATGACCAGCTTGGACAAGGTTAAAGGCATTGGCCGGTGTCATTGCCACCCGATCTTCATGATTCTTGATTTCTTTAGGTACACCAATTCTCATTATACAAAGCCTCCATTCACATATTTGACTCAAAACAGTTAGAGGATCAGAGCTGATCCTCTCAATTTCCAACTGACTTCAGTATATCAAATATGACATGTAAATGCTTTCTTTATGCTCAAGGCTAGAGCAATTCGTGGCGGAGTTGTGCACCGGATTTTGCAGAAAGGTAAGCGGGGGCAATATCAAAGACGGTCTTAGCCCCAAATTGTTCTTCCTTAGCTAAACGGTAAGCAGCTCGCGCATAGCAAGTATTCACTGCACCGGTGAACTCAGGGTTGCTGCCTAATTGCAGGGCAAAATTATAAACTGCGTGGTGGTCAGCGCTGGTTTGCCCTTGGCGCACCACTTCGCCCCCATGAGGAATTCCTTTATGGTTTTGATCTAATTCTTCTTGAGAAATAAAATGCACATCGACTTGGTCATAGGGGGCGAAGTAATCAGGCATGGTCTTGATCGCTTCGGCAACTTGGTCTGGATCAGCGCCCTCTTCTAAGACCGCATAGACTTCACGACTATGGGCAGTCGCTTGTTGGTAATCAATAGGATCACCAGCCTTTGCTGCCTCTAGCATGGCTTGATTAGGCACGGTATATTGAATAGCTGCCTTGACGCCATCTACCCGGCGTACTGCATCAGAATGGCCTTGGCTAACCCCTCTGCCCCAAAAAGTATAGGTTTGCCCTTGCGGTAAGATTGTTTCAGCTAATAAGCGGTTAAGTGAGAACAGACCTGGATCCCAACCCGTAGCAATCACAGAGACATGGTTATTTTCTTTAGCAAGTTGATCCATTTGATCGAAGTATTCTGGAATCTTATCGTGGTTATCGTAAGCATCCACGGTATTAAAGTTTTCCGCTAGACGAGGAGCTTGAACAGGAATATCAGATTGAGAACCACCACATAAAATTAGGACATCAATTTTGTCTTTAAAGTCAAGAATGTCATCAATTTGATAGGCCGGGCTCTTTGTATCTAATTGCTCAGGCTGGCGTCTAGTAAAAATTCCTAGCAATTCCATATCTTCCGCTGCATTAACTGCAATTTCCACGCCTTTACCTAAATTACCATAGCCAACAATACCAACTTTTATCATTTTTGTTTCCTCCTTTAAATTCCAATAAAACTAATCTTCTTTATTCTTATAATTATAGTCGTTTCTGAGCAAATCTTGGTAGCTTTCTCGTTTGACAGCCAAATAAGATTGCCCATCCTCGACAAAGACCAAGGCTGGACGTCCCAGACGATTATAATTCGAACTCATTGTATAAGTATAAGCCCCTACTCGAGGAATCACCAAGAGGTCCCCGATCCGAGCCTCTGGCAAGGGAGCATCTTGAACCAACTGGTCACCAGTTTCACACAATTTTCCTGCCACGCGGTACTCCCCTTCGACCTCATCATTCATCCGATTAGCTAAGGCCGCTTCATATTTGGCTTGATACAGGGCTGGGCGAATATTGTCTGACATCCCACCATCGACAAAGACAAAGGGTTTTCCAGCCAGGGTATGTTTGACACCCCCAACGCTATAAAGAGCTGTCCCGAAATCATTAATTAAAGCCCGTCCCGGCTCAATGCTTACGGTATCGACATGCTCTAAGCCATATTGATCAATTGCTGCTTCAATGACTTGAATGTAGCTTTGTAAAAATTTCTCATAATCAAAAGGACGATCTGCTTGGCTATAGTACACACCAAAACCGCCGCCCAGGTTAATCTCTCTTACCTGACAGCCGGTTTCTTCTTCCATTTGCCGACAGAATCCCAACATTAAATCGGCTTCTTCAAAGAAGAATCTTTCTTCTAATATTTGTGAGCCGATATGGCAATGGAAGCCGGCAAAGTCGAGCCAATCGCTCTTAACCATCTCTTTAACCAAAGCCACCGTATCCTCATCATGGCTACTCATACCAAATTTAGAATCATCGCGGCTGGTTTGGATATATTTATGGGTGCTTGCTTCAATCCCTGGATTAATTCTCAAAAGGACCTTAACCTGTTTATTAAGGGATTTAACAATTTTCTCTACTTTATAAAAATCAGTCTGGCTATCAATAACAAATGTTCCAATCCCTTGCTCAAGAGCTAGAATGATCTCTGACTCTGTTTTATTATTGCCATGGAAATATATTTTTTCACCTGGAACACCAGCTGCCAAGAGTGTGTAAATTTCCCCACCACTAACGGCATCAAGATAACAGCCCTGTTCATTGATTAGTTGAGCGATATAAAGGTTTAAAAAGGCCTTGGAGGCATAGATAATATGAGTAGTAAACTTTTTAGAATGGAAGCCATTGATAAATGTTTTCGCTTGATCTTTAATCCCTTTTTGATCATAAATATAAAGCGGAGTTCCGTACTCTTCCTTCAGACGAGAAACAGGAATATCGGCAATGTTTAATTCATTATTAACCACTTGCATGTGTTGCGTCAGTTTCATATTTTGCCTCCTAGATATTTTTCATGATACTAACTATTTTACCCTAAAAACTGCTTTTAGTGATCAAATTGTCAGTCTACTCATTAAATTTATTGAAAGATTAGCAATATATAAGCTAAAAGTCAATAAATAATATATTACGGAAAAGAAGCCAATATCAGAAACAATTTTTAACTTTTATTAAAAAGCTATCACTTTTAAACAATAATTATTCAGAACATTCATGTTAAAATAGAGATACGAAAATTAGTATTCCAGTAATCAATAATATTGTAAGGGCTTCCTTTTACTTTATGAGTGGATTATGGTAAAATACTATTTCTATATAAGATATCGGGGAGTGAGTTTTTAATGAAAAAGACACAACTAAGAAAGGCCTTTGTCGAAGAATTAAAGACCTTAGATGGTCAATTTACACGTATGGGAATCGATACTACTAAAGCTATTGAAGAAGCTGTTGATGCGCTTCTCAACCATGATAATGAAGCCGCTGAAAAAGTGATTAAAAATGACGAAAAGATTAATGCATATGAAGTGGCCATTGATAAGGAATGTTTTCGGCTAATTTCCCTACAAAGCCCTATCGGCGATGAATTACGCTTTATTATTTCCATCATCAAGGCCAGTGCTGACCTTGAAAGAATGGGCGACCATGCCGTCTCTATTGCAAAAGGAGCTCTACGGATCGCAGATGAACCCCGTTTAGAAAATATTGAATCTGACCTAGAAATAATGACTGATACAGTCATTGAAATGGCCGAGCTAGCTGTTAACGCCTTTGTTACCCGTAATGACCAACAAGCTAAGGCGGCAGCAGAAATGGACGCCAAAGTTGACCACTACTTTGATAAACTAATCCCACAAGTCGTGTCAGATATGAAGAAGGATAACAGCTTAGTGGTAACTGGTGCTTCATATATTTCCATGATTTCTAATCTAGAACGCATGGGTGACTACGTGACCAATCTCTGCGAACGCATTATCTATTTAGATGAAGGCAAGGTTGTCGATCTTAACGGCTAAATAAGAAAATATAATTTTCACTTTATTAGGTGCTGATGAACATTATGGTTTATCAGCACCTTTTATATATTCTTTTTATTATTGACGCGCATAAGAATTAGTGAAAAAACAAAAAAAGCTGTGAAAATCACAGCCTTTGTCTTAGCCACACCGATCTCAATACGGTTTGGTTATTTATCATTGACTTGGTAAGCCTCTAATAAGCTATAAGCTTTCTATGAATAACTCCTAATTATTGGGCATAAACCTTTTTAAAAGATTTTTGCTTGATCCCGGGAATGGTTAACATGACCACAAAAGAGAAGATATAAAGACATGATAGGAAGAGCATAACCATGGTCACATTACCATGTTCCATAATGATCCCAATAATCATTGAAGAAAATCCACCTACTGCTCGTCCAACGTTTAAGATTAAATTATTGGCCATACTTTGGACGGACTTAGGGTATAGGTAAGAAACCGTTGCTCCATATCCCGGGAACATCCCATTGACAAAGAATCCCATCATGGCTCCGCCAAATAGCATTCCAAGTGGTGAGGTAATTTGGCTAAACAAGTAGACACCAAACGCTGATGCAAGTAAGAAAGCACCAAACATTAGCCGAGGGCCAAATTGGTCAAATAGTCGGCCAAAGACAACCATCCCTAAGGACATGCCCACAATGGTACTAATCATCCATAATGAGGAGCCTTGCACACTGAGGCCGGCTTGTTCTTGCATAATGGTTGGCAACCAATTCATCATGCCAAAGTAGCCAGCAATTTGAACCGTACACATTAACATGAGGGCAATGGTTTGGTAACTGGTCCGCAAGTCTTTAAATAAAACAGCAAAATTAATTTTTTCACTTTTATCGAGAGCTGAATCATTTTTTACCGGATAAAATTCTTTTTCATCTTTAATAGCTACTTGCATGTATAATACAAGGAGTAAAGGAGCCAGGCCAAATAAGAACAATCCGCGCCAACCTAGGTGACTCAAGAATAATCCCGCTAGAGCAGCTGAAGTAATCGAGCCGACTTGGCCAGCTACCCCATTTAAAGCAGAAATCCGTCCCATTTTATGAACGGGGACAATTTGAGCCATGATTCCTAAAGCGATTCCGTACTCACCACCGACACCAATACCGGCAATGAAACGTAGGATATAAAGCATAGTGATCGAAGGCGCAAAAGCAATTGCTCCTGAGGCTAAAGAAAAGATAAGCAGGGTTATCTTTAAGATGTTTAGCTTATGGTAACGGTCACCCAGATATCCAAAAATTAATCCACCTAATAACATCCCCAAGTTAGTTATGGTAGCGATAGCTCCCGCTTGGGCACCTGATAGTGAAAACTCACTAATAATGCTTGCCATTGAAAAGGATAGAAACATTACGTTGAGGTCATCGGTACCTGAGGCAATGATACTTGAAATAACAGCTTTTTTCTTATTTTCCATTTTTACACTCCTTAAACAAATACTCACAGGTATTTATTATTTAACTCTTTTGACTGTTAGCAGTCACTTTTACTCATTGGAAGGCTGGTTCAGTTGACGGTGCCAATCCAAGATATTATCCATGTCTGCTTGGCTAAAGTCATGTTTTTCTTTGGCTACTTCTAATAAACTATGAAAATCGCTCAGTACGGCTAGAGGAATATCAGCAGCTTGGAAGTTTTTCTTGGCCCGATCCAACTCATAGGTGAAAATCGCAGCGACGCCGATCACTGAACACTCTTTAGCTACGGGTTGACAAGCTTCCAAGACGCTACCACCTGTTGAAATGAGGTCATCAATCAATACCACTTGGTCGTCAGCCTCTAGGTGACCTTCAATTTGCGATTGTCTCCCATGGTCTTTAGCCTTAGAGCGAACATACACCATAGGCAAGTCTAAAATTTCACTCACCCAAGCAGCATGAGGAATCCCGGCTGTCGCGGTCCCAGCAATACAGGTCACATTAGGATATTTTTCTTTGATCAAGTTAGCTAGGGCTTGAGCCACCAACTTACGGGCCTTGGGATAACTCATTAATTGACGATTATCACAGTAAATTGGGCTCTTAATCCCACTGGCCCAGGTAAACCAATCCTCATTACGGATAATCACGGCTTCATGATCTAATAATGCTTCGGCAACTTCGCGTTTAATATTTTGACTCATCTACTTACCCTCCCAATGTTCTTTCATTTCTTCATAGGCTCTCACTGGATCGTCAGCTTGAATAATCGGACGGCCCACTACAATGTAATCAGCACCGTTGGCACGGGCTTCTTCTGGACTAGCAATTCTTTCTTGGTCATCGTGAGCATTCTTATTCAAACGAATCCCTGGTGTTAAACTAAGTAATTGCCCTTTGGAAACTTCCTTAATCATTTTACTTTCTTGGACCGAAGAAACTAGGCCATCCACGCCACTGTCTAATGCTAAGCGGGTCAAATGTTCCACCGATTCAGCGACTGTACCAGGAATTTGTAATTGATTATTTAACATTTCTTGGTTCGTTGAGGTCAGCTGGGTGATTGCAAGAACTTTTGGTTGGTGTTTGCCTTCTTGAACCCCTTTAACCGCAGCTCGCATCATTTCTTTACCACCCATGGCATGAATCGTCACAAGTTCAATCGGTAATTGACTAAGCTGTAACATCGCTAGGTAAACCGTATTAGGAATATCATGGCACTTCAAATCAAGAAAGACTTCATGTCCCATATCACATAAACGCTCAATGATACTTGGTCCTGACATATAAAATTGCGACATACCTACCTTGACCCCGATTTGTCGGCCTTCAAATAATTTTAGAAAATCAAAGGTTTCTGCTTCTGTTTTAAAATCCAACGCCACATATAATGTTTCCATTTTTTCACCTCTTTAACGAAAAAAGACCTAGACAATTCTGTCTAGGCCTTTAAGTCATCATAATTAGCTATAAGTATGCACACTTATAGGTATTCTTATCATCACTTTTCGTGCCTCTCTGGACAGAATTAAAGTATAGAGTCTCGCTCTAAATCACAAGTATTGTAGCAAGGACACTCGCTGATGTCAACACAAAAAGTAAAAATATTTCATATGAAAGCAAAAAGTTAAAATTGCTTAGTTTCGTGCAAGTTTGAATAAATAAGCAATAAGCTTCAATACATATTTCCATTATTAACCTATATATCTATTGGCTAACTAATAAATCTAACCAGGAAATACTAGGCTAAATAATCTAGAAATAATTCATTCTAAGCTACTAGAGAGTAGCAGAAAAAACTATGTTGTTAAAACTTTATTCATTTATTATAATCATGTTATAGGTTCAATTTCTAATAATATTTATTAAATGGATATATAATTTACTATTTCGAAATTAAAAATATCAAATCTATATTCTGACTTTATTTTTTAGTATTGAAATTGAAGCAAAATCAATAAAAAGCGCTTCTCTCGGAGAGCGCTCAATTGATCAAAAACATTATACCATAGGAGGAGAAAAATATGGCCAAGAAATTGTATGACGAAAATGGGAATGAAGTGAAACGTGGTGGATGTTTGAAGTGGATTGGTATTGGAATAATTGCCCTCATCGCTCTTTTTATTATTGGATCGCTTTTTAGTGGTGGTAAAAAATCCGTAAACACTGAATCTAGTGAAAGCCAAACCAGCGAGAGCCAATCTTCAAATAAGAAAGAAAATAAAAAATTAGCAGTAGGTGATGCTGCTGAAATTGATGGCATAAAATTTAAAGTAAATAAGGTTGAATTTACTGATGAAAGAAATCAATTTGCAGAATCAAATCCTGAACGCGTCATTAAGATTAGCTATACTTTAGAAAATGGTCAAGATAAAGATTACGCTTTCGGTGCCGATACTCAGCTTTATGTAGATGGTAAGAAAGCTAAGACCTATCCTTTAAGCGGTTCTGATGGTGATATTGGTTTTGGTTCAGTATCAGCAGGTAGAACTGTTGATAGCACCGTTTATTACGGTGTAGACGGAAAAGATATTGAGTTAGAATGGCAACCATTATTTAGTGTTGGTAAAAAAGCAATTTGGAAACTAAGTGAATAATCCATTATTGGTGTTGATAAGAAATATATTTTCTTCATCAACACCTTTTTTATATACATATTGTAAAAGCAAAAAAGCGGCCGCTGACGACCGCTAATGCTTACTATTTATGGAGGTGAGGGGAGTCGAACCCCTGTCCAGACACCCCGCTAATACAGCTTTTACACTCATAGTTTATTGTTGATTAAGCGCACTAGAGGTCAATAAACAAACCTGCTAGCTTGCGTACCTGATTGTTCTCTTTCTATTGCTCCAGGCGGAAGCGCAAGACGTATCCCACTTCAATGAGACCTGTAACTAATACATGGGCGATACTAGGCAGATCTTAGCATGCTGCTAGGCAGCGAATGCTAAAGATTGACTTTCGTTTTTGTCAATTAAATTTAAGTTAACGTTTGTGACGGAGACGTAACCTCCGAAATGTAGCTGTACCCCGGTCTGATGCCTGTCGAATCCAAAAAACACCCCCAAAGGGATACTTTTCTAATATAACAAACATCTTACCGAAAAGTCAAGATTTACGCTTCATTCAAAACTTCGACTTCATTATTCTTATAGTTAACTTGATTCCCGTAATCTGTCAAAGGTCTTGCTGAGACTTATTCTTTTCTTTCCCGGTCCTTATTCACATCATCAATTTTTTCCTCTAAAGCAAAATGATCGGTTTGATTATAGGCTTCCAAATGGTAAAAACCATCTTGATACCTAACAATAGATACACTAGCATTATCTAAGGGTTCACCTAGAGAAAATTCTGGGATTAATTCATGGATCATATTGCGAATCGTCATGCCATGACTCACAATCAGAATATTTTGATCAGTTTCACGATGAGCTGTAATCACATCGATCAAGCCTAATTCAACCCGTAGCCAGAATGTCATAAAATCCTCGGCATCATGGGTAGGATCTAATTCATGGAAAGTATCCATTTCTACCTTCACGCGGTCATTTGTAGTTAACAAGTCCTGCTTTTCATTCTCGATATAGTCAGAGACTTTTCCCCAGATCCGTTCAACTTCTAGCCCTTCAAAGCTCCCAAAGAACTGTTCCCGAAAGGCTTTACGTTTATTAATTGGAAGGTTGGAACCAGCATGGTAATTATATTTTAAAATAATCTCCGCTGTGGCTACAGTCCGTTGCAAGTCACTGGTATAGACAGCCGAGAAATTAACATCACGTAAACCTATGGCGCTCCTTTGGGCATCGCGTTTACCCTTCTCTGTTAAAGGCGCATCCGCCCAACCTTGGATCCGATGATAGTGGTTAAGGTAGGTTTGGCCATGACGCATAAAATAAATTGTTACACCTTTACTCATTTCTTTCAACCTCGCATTCATACTGATAAACCTGAAACTATCATAACAAAAAATGCCCATTTTAGCGAAACATATCAAATTATAAAACGTTTACTAAGGCTTTTCTGATATAATTTATTTAGATATAAAAAGAGATTTCTATTCTTAAGTCTAGAAAGAGGAAGATTTCCTATGGAACGTGAACAACTCGTTAGAAACCGTCTTCTTCAACTTGAACTTCATTTTAAAAGTATACGCTACTTTGACCGCAGGAAGGATAAGCACTTAGAATCATCCCTCCTCTTTAGCGATCAAAGACCTAATGAATTAATCATTATTTACTGCAAAGAAGGCTTTCTAACTATAAATTCTGATGATAAAAATTATATTATGGATAATAACAGCTATTGTATTATTAACAACAGAGCCCATTTAAAAGCCCAAGATATCGATGCGGAAGCTTTAGAAAAATGGTATGAATTATCGATCATCAGTCTAGTCGGCCGTAATCAAAGTTTTAAACTATCGCATGAAAACATTGCTTGTTGTCAAGACACTCATAAAGGGATTGAGAATTATTTACAATTAATTGACTACGAAGATAAAAAAGGTGAGCTTGCAGAGGACGAAAAAGAAACCATCTTACAAATGCTGATCCAAATGTTATTTACTCGAATATATTTCCAGCAAAAAAATTTATTCGCTTTAAAAAGTGAATTTACCAATGAGGAAAAAATTCACTGGCTGAAAAAGTATATTGATAATTATTATACCAAGGATATTAGTTTGGACCATCTCAGTAATTTAATCAGTATGAATAAATACTATATGATTCGTCTATTTTCAGAAGCCTTTTCCGCGTCTCCGATCGATTATTTAATTAAAGTAAGAATAGATAAAACCAAGCAGCTCCTGAAGGCCACCAATTTTAGTATCAGTCATGTCGGTAAGTTAGTAGGCTTTGGCTCAGCTTCATACTTCTAAAAAATGTTTAAAAGACTAAACGGCATCTCACCGAGTCAATATCGGAAAGAACATAGCCAAGATAATAAAGAAAACAATTAATCACTCACAGCAGCCAAATAACTGATTTTCTATATCTTGTTTCTTCTGACCTAACGCCCCTTTTAAATGATTAAAAGGACTACGACCTGTTGTAAGCCTCAAAAGTTTGACATTTAGTCCAACCTTTGGGGCACTCTTACAGGTCATAGTCCTTTTTATGAATCCATGTTCTTTTATTACATAGCCAATAGGCTTTTAATATTTTTCTTTCATTGCCCGTTTAATGTCACGCTTCATATCTTTTTCTTTTAAGGCTTGGCGCTTATCGTATTTTTTCTTCCCTTTACCAATGCCGATAAGTAATTTAGCAAAGCGTCTTTTAATATACATCCGTAGTGGGATAATCGCATAACCTTCTTGGCTAACATGCTTAGCTAGGCGATTGATTTCACGTTTCTTTAATAATAATTTTCTTTGCCGCATAGGATCCGGGTTAAAACGGTTGCCTTGTTCAAAGGGACTCACATGCATCCCATAGACCCATACCTGACCATTTTCTACCCGGGCAAAGGAATCCTTTAAGTTTACCTTTCCCTTACGAATCGATTTAATTTCTGTTCCAGTTAAGACAAGACCAGCTTCAATAGTATCTTCAATGATATAATCATGATTCGCTTTGCGATTTGTCGCTACCACATTGTCTTGCTTCTTCTTTGTCACACAGTTTCTCCCCTTTTGTTATCATTTAGCCTTTCGAATAACAAAATTCTTCTTGTTTTTCTGCTTCTTATGCTTTTTCTTATGTTTATTCTTTTTAGCTTTTTTAGAATGCTTCTTGTGTCCTTGAATATTTTTCCCTTTATGATCGGTTTTCTTAGGCTGGGAATTAGTTTTCTTAGTCTTTTTCTCTGGGTTGATAATCTCAAAATCAATCTGTCTAGAGTCTGTATCTGCCTTGACCAATTTCACCCGCACTGGGTCTCCTATGCGATAAATATTCCCCGTATGCTCCCCGACTAAGATCATATGTTTATCCACATAGTTATAATAATCATCATCCAAGTTAGAGATATGAACCAATCCTTCAACCGTATTAGCGAGTTGAACGAAGATACCGAACTTGGTCACTGAAGAAATAATACCATCAAATTCTTCCCCAACTTTGTCAACCATAAATTCAGTTTTCTTAAGGCTCTCGGTTTCTCTTTCGGCATCCACGCTACGCCGTTCTGTTTTTGAAGCTTGGTCGGCAGTAACTTCAATGCTTTGACTGAGCTCATCCTTCTTGGCAGGATTAGGTTTGTGGGTGAGATAATAACGGATGAGGCGATGGGCTAAGAGGTCAGGATAACGACGAATTGGTGAAGTAAAATGGGTATAGTCCTTGGCAGCTAGGCCGTAGTGACCAATTGGCTGGAGGTCATACTTAGCCTGTTGCATACTCCGTAAAGCCATGACTTGGACAACGGGAGCATAACTTTCACCAGCTGCTTCTTCCAGGGTATTTTGCAAATCTTTAGGACTTACTTTGCCGTCTGTTTTCTTCACATGAACCCCTAAGGTTTGAGCAAATTCAATAAAGGTCTTCATCCGCTCATCATCAGGCGATTCGTGGATACGATAAATGAAAGGCAGGTGGCGCTTAGTAAATTCATGGGCCACGGTTTCATTAGCAGCTAGCATAAAAGATTCAATCATCCGTTCAGCTGTTCCACGTTCCCTAACCACAATATCAAGGGGATGGCCTTCTTTATCAACAATGATTTCAGCTTCAGGCGTATCAAAATCAATCGCCCCTCTGTGATGGCGTTTATCGCTTAAAGACTGGTGGAGTGCAGCCATGTCATTAAGCATAGGTAAAAGTTCAGCGTATTTTTCACTTAATTGTTTATCTTTACCCTCTAATAATTTATTAACGTCATCATAAACCATCCGATAGTCCGATTGGATGATGCTTGGCCCAATATGATAATTTATAGCCTTGGCTGATTTAGGATCAATTTCCATTAGGCACGACATGGTTAAACGGTCCTGGTTAGCCTGTAAGGAACAAATTCCGTTGGATAAACGTTGAGGTAGCATAGGAACCACGCGATCAGTTAAATATACGCTGGTCCCACGTTCCCAGGCTTCCTTATCAATAGCGCTTCCTGCAGTAACATAATAGGAAACATCGGCAATATGAACACCTAATTCCAGATGGCCATTGTCAAGTTTTCTTAAGGAAATCGCATCGTCCAAGTCTTTAGCATCAGCCCCATCGATGGTAATCGTAAGTAAGGAACGATAATCATCACGTTTTTGAGCCTCCCCTGGGTCAATTTGCTCAGGGACTTCCTCCGCTTCATCAAGAACCTCCTCAGAAAATTCATGAGGAATATCAAACATATTTAAGATAGCGAGAATATCGACCCCAGGAGCATCCTTATGACCAATGGTTTGGATGACACGACCAGTCATTTGTAAGGGCTGGTCGAGGGAAGGATATTCTGCAATTTCTGCGATGACAATTTCACCCTCCACTGGGTGTAGTCCATCACTCAAGACAAAGCAAGTAATCATTTCTTCGCCTTTATTTTGAATCCTTATCCCACCAATATAACCGGATTCGGCTTTTAGCTTGTCATTATAAGGAACAAATTCACCGGTCACTCGACTCAAAGCTCTTTCTAGTACCTCTGTAATCGTGCCTTCATCTTTTTGTTCTCCCCGGTTACGTTTAGTCAATTGAACCGCCACTTGGTCGCCATTCATTGCACCACCAGTTTCACCACGGGGGATAAAAATATCGTCATCAAATCCCTCAATGGAAACAAAACCAAAGCCTTTTTGATTTAAAGAAAAACTTCCCTGATAACGTTTGTCTGATTTTTTAGAAACTAAGCCCCCGTTATCAAGAATTTCGATGTCACCATTTCTCTGTAACTGGGCAACTAATTTTATAAATTCAGGATAGTCATCACTGCTATTACAATTAAACCTCTGACTCCATTCTTGTATCGTTAAGGGGGTCGCTTCTTTTTTTACTGCAGCGACCAATTGCTGACTGACTTGGTCTATATTCATATATGTTTTACACCACCTGGTTGAGAAATTCGATTAGTGCTTGTTCAAATGCTTGATGGGCTTTGCCAACGGTAATCACATGGCCACTATCTTCAAAATGGGCTAAGGTCACCTGAGCATTAGGCATAGCTTCTTTCAACAGACGACCACTATTATCACCGACAAGTTCATCTTGACCGGCTTCGGCGATGAAGTAAGGTTTAGTGATTGTCCCTAGTTGGCTATGCATGGAATTGTTAAAACGATTGATCTTCTCTAGGGAAAGAGATAGGTCCGCTTCAATGTCCTTTAATTCCGCTTCCAGAGCCTCTCCACTAGAGCCTTCCTTTTCTTTGACATTTCTAGCCATGGCCATAAAAGCCTTTCCTACATTCGTTTCTTCAATATTTGTAGTCATAATAGGCGTACAAAAAGAGCCAGCTGCTATAAATTGACTCTCTTCTTCAATAAATAACTTGGTGGCAATAGAACCACCCAAAGACAAACCAAAGACCGCTAGCTTGTCATAGCCTTGGCTTTTGATAAAGGCTAAAGCTTGGCGAGCATCCTCGATCCAATCACTTGGATCTGCTGCTAAAATATCTTCTACGCGTCCAGTGCCATGACCGGTTAAATTATGACAATAGACAGTATAGCCTTCACGATTCAAAGCCCGCCCTGTCATTCTTACATCAGCTGTGGTTCCTGTATAAGCATGAAATAAGAGGACAGCTACTTCATTATCGCCGGTAAAATAAAATGATTCTTGCTTTTGCATAGTGGTCCCTGATCTTTCTAAGATTGACATTTTTCTATAAAAAAAGCTGGGATAAGCCCAGCACTTTCCTAAAACTAGGAAGATAATTTTGCTAACACGACAGCAATTATCATAAAGGCAAATCCTAGAACGCTAATAATGCGATCCATAGCCGCGTCAAAACCGCGGGCCTTTTTTCCATTCATTCCTTGGTCCATTGCACCTGTGATATTGGCACTGGAACTTGTTTTGGCTGGGGAAATAATCACTGCTAATATCAATAAAATACTAATTACAATTATTGAAATAAGTAATATATTTTTCAAAAGTTTCCCTCGTCTCTTCTACTAGGTTTCTTAGCAATAGTAACATAATAATCATAGGGACTCAAGGAAAAAACCATTTCGTCTCAGCAGGACAGCTAGTCATTATTTATTATGAGGATTTTGGATCATACGAATCTTTTTAATCCCTTTAACGCTTCTAACATCTTCCATAAAGGTATTGACCTTGCTTAAAAGATCATCCCCACTCACATCGACTAAGGTGTAAGCATAATTTCCTCGACTCTTATTGATAATTTTTTCGATGTTAATATCTTCATCTGCTAGGTAACGAGATATCCCAGCCACCATATTAGGAATGTTTTCATTAATAATGGACAGACGTAATGGCGCATTGAAGGTCATTTCCACATTGGGGAAGTTGACAGAATTCTTGATTTCGCCACTTTCCAGGTAATGATTTACTTCTTGGGACACCATCAAGGCACACTTTTCTTCAGATTGTTCGGTGCTTGCTCCTAAGTGAGGTGTCATAATAAAGTCCTCCCTACCTGCCAATTCTTCAAAATAGAAATCACTAGCAAAGTATTTCACCATGCCATTTTCTAAGAAGGTAAGCATGGCTTGGGGATCAACTGTTTCTTGACGTGAATAGTTAAGAATAATCGCTCCCGTTTTAACCAGAGAGAGGTTTTCAAAGCCAATTAAATGGTGGGTTTCTTCGGTATAGGGGGTATGGATGGTGATGTAGTCGGATTGTTGGAAAATATCTTTCACATCATCACAATAAGACACTTTTTGGTTAATTTGCCAAGCATTTTTCACTGAAATATAGTTATCATAGCCAATGACATCCATACCTAGTTCAATTCCCGCATTAGCGACCCGAGCGCCGACATTACCTAGGCCAATAACTCCTAAGGTCTTGCCCATTAGCTCTTGACCACGGAACATCTTCTTTCCAGCTTCAACTTGCTTGTGGACATCTTCCCCATCTAGGCGGTTGATCCAATGTTCTGCTTGAAAGACATTGCGAGAGAGATTAATCATCATAGCAATAACCAGTTCCTTAACCGAGTTGGCGTTGGCCCCCGGTGCATTAAAGACAACAATCCCCTTTTCACTACATTCATCAACAGGAATATTATTTACCCCCACGCCTGAGCGCCCGATTGCTTTTAGTTGAGACGAAAAGTTGTAGTTATGAATATCGCTACTGCGTAAAATAAGAGCGTCCGGCTCTTGGTCATTATTAATTAAGTAGCCCTGTTTACGTAAATAATTAAGCCCGGTTTCAGCGATATTGTCTAAAGTATTAATTTTTTTCATGTTTAACCTCACTTTCAAAATCCTTCATGAATTGGACCAAGGTATCCACACCCGCTTCAGGGAAGGCATTATAGATGCTTGCGCGCATCCCACCTACAGAACGATGACCTTTCAAATTAATAAACCCCTTCTCCTTGGCTGCTTGGATAAATTTTTGGTCGATGTCAGCATCTTGGCTGGTAAAAGGAATATTCATGAGTGAGCGATCTGATGGATCAACCGGGTTAACAAAGATTTCTGATTGATCAATGGCTTGGTAGAGTTTAGCGGCTTTTCTTTGATTGATTTGGTCAATAGCGGCTAAGCCCCCCTGGTTTTTAATCCATTCCAGAACTAAACGCATCACATAAATAGAGAAGGTTGGTGGGGTGTTGTATAAGGAATGCTTGCTGGCATGGGTTTTATAATCTAAATAAGTCGGAATTACTTGACCATTATCCTCTAATAAATCATCACGGATAATCACTACACTGACACCAGCTGGTCCAACATTCTTTTGCGCCCCCGCATAAATCAAAGCAAATTGAGAAACATCCACGGGGTGGCTAAGGAAGTCCGATGACATATCAGCGACTAAGACTGAGCTTTTAGCATCAGGATAATTTCGGTATTGAGTTCCTTCAATGGTATTATTACTGGTGATATGAATGTAGTCATAGTCACTGGAATTAAAATCGGTTAAGACGGGTAATTTTTGGTATTGATCGTCTTTAGAAGAGGCTAGAATAGTAGCCTTACCGGTTAATTTTTTAGCTTCTTTATAGGCCTTCTCACCCCAGCTACCACCAATAAGGTAAGCCGCTTTACCGTTTTTTAATAAGTTTAATGGAAGTGCTGAAAATTGCAAGGTTGCACCACCTTGCATAAATAACACTTGATAATTGGAAGGGACAGCTAATAATTCGCGAATTAAAGCTTCTGCTCCTTCAATGATCTCTTGAAAAGAGTCAGATCGGTGACTCATTTCCAAAACGGATAAGCCTTGACCATGATAATCAACTAAGTTCTCCTGAACATTTTCTAATACTTCTAAGGGTAAAGTTGCCGGTCCGGCAGAGAAATTCCACACACGAGTCATTTTCAACACGCCTTCCTATATAAACTCTATGATTGTTTCAAGATTTTTCTTACCAATAAGTATAGCAAAGACCAGAAAAAAAGCCTATTTAATATTTAAACAAAAATAAAAACCAGCCTACTTTTCGAGACTAGTTTTTCCTAGACGATAAAAATAATAAAAAGCCCCCTCAACCAGAACCACCACCAAAATAAAACAAGCCAAAAAGAAAGTCTCTGGCAAGATTTCAATCACTGGGTCAAGCTTAGGATCAAAGAGCCAAGCATCATTATTGAATAAAACTTGGTGAAATAGAACAAAAACCTGGTCAAAAAACAAGAGAAAGAGTGGTATTAATAGAAAAGGTAAGACCATTAGCCCCTTCATGGGTCGATATAAATAGAAGTAAGCCTGGTTATTTTTTAATTTTTTTAGGAAGTTTAGGGATAATAGACCACTGGTTAATAATAAGATATATAGGATTTGAAATAGCCTCTTTACTTCATAAAAATGAAAGATTCCTTTTGAACTCATCGGAAAATGCTGTAAGGACAAATGTTCAATCCACGGAAAATTGAGATAGGCAATAATACGATGGTAGTCCTGGAAAATCTCCAACCATGATAAATCAACGACTTGATTGACCTTTTCAAGATATGCACTCAGATAATAGAGTGGGGTAAACCAAATCGTGAAGGTAATCGCTCCACACAATATAAAAAGCACCAGGCTGCTAAGTCCTAGGTAAAATCGGATATTTCTTGCCATAATTTTCCTAATTCCTCATAATCTTTAACGATATAGTCAGGTTGACCCGAAAAATGCTCCAAGTCTTCTTTATGATGGACACCGGTCTCAATTAATATCGCCGGCATATCCATACGATTTGCCGCTAAGATATCAGTGGTTAAGTTATCACCCAGCATGGCCACTTCATTGGCTTGGAGACCTAGTTTAGCTAAGGCACCGGACATAATCAACTTTTCTGGTTTGCCACAAACCAGCGGACGCGTCCGACTTACCTCACTGATCATGCGACCCAATGAGCCAGCACCGGGCACAAATCCTCGTTCATCTGGAAATTGTATATCCGGGTTAGTTAAGTAAAAATCCGCCCCTCTTTGGACTGCAATAGCTGCTTGAGCGATCTGGTCATAAAAAACACTTTGATTCAAGCCTACGACTACTAGGTCAATCTGCTGATCAATATTTGTTCTTACCTCAAAACCTAAGTCACTGACACTCTTTTTAAGAATTTCACTACCAATAATATAAGCGGCCTGTTGGTGATCGACCTGGTGGTAAGCGCCTTTCAGGGCATAAACTAAGGCGTCCACACTACTATAAACCCTTTCTGGATCAACCAAGATTTGATGTTCCTTTTCTAGGAAAGCTTGGACTTCTTGGTGGGACCTCATGGAATTATTGGTTAAAAATAAAAAGGGCGTTTGACTAGTAATGAGTTTTTCAATAAATGCTTTAGCTCCCTTAATAGAACTTTTCCCACGATAAACCGTTCCATCCAAATCAATCAATAAGCCTTTTATCTTCTTAGCTTTTGTCATCACTTTTTCCTTATTTTAAACGTTTTTTTATCAGTTACTTTAACAGCATTGGCTTTACGACTGGAATTCTTCTTTTTTACCGAGAAGCGCTTACCCACTGTCTTCGTTTGTTTTTTAGAAGCTTTTTTATGATTATTTCCTTGGTTATTATGACGACTATTCCTTCTCTTCTTGCGCTTAGAATTTTGATTATTCCGTTTACTCTTCAATTGGCGGTTACGTTCATTAATTTCTTCTTCGCTACGCAAGTGCTTTAAAACAAAATAATCGCAACCAAAACTACAATATTCATACAAATAATCATCTAAAAAAGAAATTTGCTGGTCAATACCGGTGTGGGGTAATTTATCTTCATAAAAGCCCTTCAAACGCAATTGTTGGAAACTCCAATCGCCCACCACATAGTCATAGCTATCCAAAATATCCATATAGCGGTTAGCTAACTCCTGCTTATCGATGCCCGCTTCAGCATCCTTAACCACTTGAAAAGCTTGGCCATTGATTAAATAGCGATCATCAGCCTGTTGGATGACATCAGCAAAAATATAATTGTCGCTCTTACGTTGTTCTATCCAAGCTTGGCGGTCTTGTGTTTGAGACATTTAATCCCTCCTTGTTCCCTGGAATCATTAATTTCTATCTTAGCACACTTTATTTAACACGAAAAGCCTCTTAGTTTTCAAGAAGGCCGTCCCCATTAGAGTAAAAATAAAAAGGTGGGAGCGACCCACCTTATTAATTAAAAACGTTTTTAAATTTACTTATTGGATTATTTGCTTAAGTTGTAGAATGCATGGATTCCTTGGTATTCAGCAGTTTCACCAAGTTGGTCTTCAATACGTAGTAATTGGTTATATTTAGCCATCCGGTCTGTACGTGATAAGGAACCAGTCTTAATTTGACCAGCGTTGGTTGCTACAGCAATATCAGCGATGGTTGCATCTTCAGTTTCACCAGAACGGTGGGAAACAACGGCGGTGTAGTTAGCACGTTTAGCCATTTCGATGGCGTTGAAGGTTTCAGTTAAGGTACCAATTTGGTTAACCTTAATTAAGATTGAGTTTGCAATGCCTTCTTCAATACCACGTTTCAAGTAGTCGGTATTAGTTACATAGAGGTCATCACCAACTAATTGTACTTTATCACCGATACGTTCGGTTAATAATTTGAAACCTTCCCAGTCATTTTCATCCATACCATCTTCAACAGAGATGATTGGGTATTTGTTAACTAATTCTTCGATGTATTCAACTTGTTCAGCAGCAGAGCGAACAGCAGCGCCTTCACCTTCGAATTTGGTGTAGTCATATTTTCCATCAATGTAGAATTCAGAAGAAGCACAGTCTAAAGCGATAAAGATATCTTCACCAGCTTTACGTCCAGCAGCTTCGATCGCGTCAATAATGGTTTGTAAAGCGTCTTCAGTACCTTCAAAGCGAGGAGCAAAACCACCTTCGTCACCAACGGAAGTTTCTAAACCGCGGCCTTTAAGAATGCCTTTCAAAGCGTGGAAAGTTTCAGCACCCCAACGTAGAGCTTCTCTAAATGAAGGAGCCCCTGCAGGCACAATCATAAATTCTTGGAAGGCAATTGGTGCGTCTGAGTGAGAACCACCGTTAACTATATTCATCATTGGAGTAGGTAAAACATGGGCATTGAATCCACCTAAGTAGTTATACAATGGCACGTCTAATTCATCAGCAGCAGCATGAGCAGCAGCAAGAGAAACACCTAAGATAGCATTAGCCCCTAATTTACCTTTGTTCTTGGTACCGTCTAAAGCGATCATTGCTTCATCAATACCTACTTGGTCAGTAACTTCCATACCAACAATAGCTTCAGCAATCACTGTATTAACATTTTCAACAGCTTTTAGGACACCCTTACCTTCATAACGGTCTTTGTCGCCATCACGAAGTTCAACCGCTTCATGTTCACCGGTAGAAGCACCAGAAGGCACTAAGCCACGGCCGAATGCACCTAATTCGGTATATAATTCTACTTCAACGGTTGGGTTACCACGGGAGTCCAAAATTTCACGGGCATGGATGTTAGTAATTAATGACATAGATTTTATCTCCTTTTATCTAATTAATTTTATAATCTATTTGATGAATTATTCTGCAGCATTAACTAAAGCAAGAAAATCGTCGACTTGAAGACTAGCTCCCCCTACTAGGGCGCCATCAATATTTTCTTGGGCTAAAATATCTTTTACATTAGCAGGTTTCACTGAACCACCGTAGAGGACACGAACAGCGTCACTAGCTTCTTGACCTGCAACTTCAAAAACAACGTCACGGATGTGGCCACAAATTTCTTCAGCATCTTCTGGAGAAGCTGTTTTACCGGTACCAATTGCCCAGATAGGTTCATAAGCAATGACACTCTTAGCAATTTCTTCTTGGCTAAGTTCTTTTAAGGCTGCCTTGATTTGTCCAGTGATCCATTCTTTGGCAATGCCTTCTTCACGTTGCTCTAAGGTTTCACCGCAACAAATAATTGGAGCCATACCATTGTCAAAGATTGCTTTAGCTTTCTTAGCAACATCTTCATCGCTTTCGTTAAATAATTCCCGACGTTCAGAGTGGCCGATAACCACGTAGCTGGCTCCTAAATCAGCTAAAGCTAAAGGTGAAATTTCTCCAGTGAAAGCCCCACTATTTTCATAGTAGCAGTTTTGAGCACCAACTTTAATGTTAGTGCCTTGACTTTCAGAGAGTAAGCTTTGAACGTATAGAGCTGGTGGGCAAACCAAAACTTCAGCCTTTTCACTACCACTTAATTTAGCTTTCAAGTCTTCAATAAAAGCTTTTGCTTCACTAGCGGTTTTATTTAATTTCCAGTTTCCGGCAATTAAAACTTGTCTCACTTTGTTCATCCTTCCTTATTTTTCACTTAACGCTTCAACACCTGGTAGAGGATTACCTTCTAAGAATTGTAAAGAAGCTCCCCCACCGGTAGAAATGTGTGAGAATTTTTCTGCAAAGCCTGAATTCTTAGCAGCTGATGCAGAATCTCCACCACCAACAATAGTAATGGCATCGTCAAGGTCAGCAACCGCTTTACATACAGCATTGGTACCAACGGCAAATTTTTCCATTTCAAAGACGCCCATTGGTCCATTCCATACAACCGTCTTGGCATCTTCTAATTGTTTAGCGAATAATTCATTGGTCTTAGGACCGGAATCCAATCCTTCCCAACCTTCAGGAATGGCATCAGCAGCCACTACTTGCGTATTAGCGTCATTTGAAAAGTCATCGGCAACGACAACATCTACTGGCAGGTAAAGTTTGTCACCAGCTTTTTCCATGATTTCTTTGGCTAATGAAACACGGTCTTCTTCTAACAAGGAGTTACCCACTTCATAACCCTTTGCTTTTAAGAAGGTATAAGCCATACCCCCACCAATAAGCACTTTGTCGGCCTTATTAAGTAAGGATTCGATCACGGCAATTTTATCGGAAACTTTAGCCCCACCTAAGATAGCAACAAAAGGTCGCTTAGGATTATTGACTGCATCACCTAAGAAGTTTAATTCCTTTTCCATCAAGAAGCCAGCTACCGCATGGTCAACATTAGCAGAAATACCAACATTAGATGCATGGGCACGGTGAGCGGTCCCAAAGGCATCGTTAACAAAAATACCGTCGCCTAATGAAGCCCAGTATTTACCTAATTCAGGATCGTTACCGGATTCTTTCTTGCCATCAACATCTTCAAAACGGGTATTTTCAAAGAGTAAAACTTCCCCGTCATTTAATTGGTCAATGGCTTCTTCTAACTCTTGTCCCCGAGTAGCAGGAACAAAGACTACTTTTTGCCCTAAGAGTTCTTCTAAGTGTTTAGCGACTGGAGCAAGGGACTTGTCTTTTTTGTCTTCTTCACTTTTCACTTTGCCTAAGTGAGAAAATAAGATCAATTTCCCGCCTTGCTCAATCACATACTTAATCGTTGGTAGGGCTTGGACCATACGATTATCATCGGTAATTTCGCCATCCTTCATAGGGACATTGAAGTCTACCCGCATTAAAATCTTTTTACCTTGGACATTAACATCTTTTACTGTTTCTTTTGCCATATTCATTTCTCCTTTTTCTATCACTTAGAAAAAAGGCAGGGAGCGTCTGACTCCCCGCCTTTACATGGATAGACGCTTTTATTAAACGTTAGCGTTTATTATAACTTAGCGAAGTATTCTAAGGTACGTACTAATTGTGAAGTATATGACATTTCGTTGTCATACCATGCAGCAGTCTTCACTAATTGCTTACCGTCAACGTCCATAACTTTAGTTAAGGTTGCGTCGAATAAGGAACCATAAGTCATACCTACAATATCTGAAGAAACGATTTCATCTTCGTTGTAACCGAAGGATTCATTTGAAGCAGCCTTCATAGCAGCGTTAACTTCTTCAACGGTAACATTCTTTTCAAGAACGGTGAAGAATTCAGTAATAGAACCAGATTTAACAGGTACACGTTGTGCGGAACCATCTAATTTACCATTTAATTCTGGTAAAACTTGTCCAACAGCTTTTGCAGCACCGGTAGTGTTAGGAATAATGTTTTCTGCAGCGGCACGTGCACGACGGAAGTCTCCCTTACGGTGTGGAGCATCCAAGGTGTTTTGGTCCCCTGTATAAGCATGGATAGTAGACATTAAACCTTCAACAATACCAAAGCTCTTGTTTAAAGCATCTGCTAAAGGTGCTAAACAGTTAGTGGTACATGAAGCACCAGAAATAACAGTTTCATCCCCTGTTAAGATTTCGTGGTTGGTGTTGTAAACGATAGTTGGAATATCTGCTCCACCTGGTGCAGTAATAACAACTTTCTTAGCTCCACCTTTTAAGTGTAGTTCAGCTTTTTCTTTTGATGCAAAGAAACCAGTAGCTTCAAGAACAACTTCTACACCTAAGTCACCCCAAGGAATTTCAGCTGGGTCTGGATGAGACATAACTTTAACTTCTTTACCGTTTACTTTGAAGGCGTCATCTAAAACTTCAATTTCACCATTGAAACGGCCATGAGTGGTGTCATATTTCAATAAGTGAGCTAACATTTTTGAGTCAGTTAAATCATTGATTGCAACTACTTCTAAACCTTCAACATCTTGGATACGACGGAAAGCTAAACGTCCGATACGTCCAAAACCATTAATACCTACTTTTACCATATTAATAATTTTCCTCCTTCGGAAATAAAAATATTTTTAATGAGTTTCCTCATTTAAAACCTGATTACTTACCCCTAAATCTGTCACTAAGACAAAATTAAAGGGTGCGAGTTTTGCAAAAGCTTGAATGGCTTTTGCTTTAGCACGTCCGCCAGCAATTAGAATGGGATATTGAATATCCTTTATTTGATCTAATTGTAAACCAATACGGGGCATTTGATAAACTATTTCCCCCTCTTTGGTGTAAAAACACCCGAATGCTTCACCAATAGCTCCTTTAGCAAGGATTTTATCAATCAATTCTGATGAAAATCCCCGTCTTTGGGCCATGATTCTAGCATCGCCAACACTAAATAATAAAGCATCAGTCCGCTTTAAAATATTTAATGTTGCTTGAATGGAGGGCTCTTTTACCAATAAGTCTCTCGTTTCTTCAGTAAGAACATCAGGAACGTAGAGAGAATTAGTGGTCCCGTTTAAGCGGTGTGCGAGTTGGTCACTAATTGTATTTGCCTGAATCGCCACCGAATCGCCCATGCCACCACGGGCAGGAACAATCGTAAAATGCCGATTCTTAGTTAAAACTTTACGGTTTAAGCTCTTAGCAACCTCGAGGATTGTCGAGCCGCCTGAAACAGCCACCGTAATGTATCCTTCTGGCAAAGTATTGGCTAAATAGTTAGATAGGAAAACCCCTATTTGCGCCAAGGTACTATTTTCTTCATCAAGATTACTCTCAATAATATGTACCTCATCGATTCCTAGTTGCTTTTCTAAGAGTTGTTCCTTAGCAAATAAACTAGAATCTTCATGGAGCATTTCACGAGCAAAAGCTAAAGCTTCCTCACCCTTAGCGGTGATAACCATTCCATTTCTGGTGGAATCTAGTAACCCTTCTTTTTTAAGAATATTCGTTTCACGCCGGAGTGGTCGCTCAGTCATGTCTAACTTCTTTGCCAAAATTTGGCGACCAATAGGTTGAAAGCGTAAGACCATTTGTAAAATTTGCATCCTTTTTTTAAAGAGGTCTTCCAATTCAGGAACCACTTTAAGGATTCTACTGTAAACGGCTTTCATGACATTCAACTTTCTATTGCATGGACTTTTATTGTCCGTCATGCCTATTTTTGACCAACATAGTGCAAAAAAATTTGAGCAGTTCTATCTGCTATTCATTTTTCTACACTAGTAGTATAACAAGAATATCATGCAGCCGCAAGCATTTTGCAGTGAAAATCCAAATTTTATAAAAACCGAGTGTACTTACTTAAGCTACACTCGGTAATCATTCTGTATATATCTTGTAAGGCTTTAAGATACTATTCTTGACCTTTTAGTCCTTGGTTAGAAGCCATGATTTCATCAATGATGCCATAGTCTTTAGCTTCTTTGGCAGTCATCCAGTAATCACGGTCCATATCTTTTTCTACTTTGTCGATATCTTGGCCAGAACGTTCAGCAATAATTTCTTTTAAGGTTTGCTTGGTTTGTAAGATATGACGGGCTGAGATTTCAATTTCAGTGGCTTGACCTTGAACGCCACCTAAAGGTTGGTGAATAAGCACTTCAGAATGCGGTAAGGCATAGCGTTTCCCTTTTGTGCCGCCAATTAATAGGATTGAGCCCATAGAAGCTGCTAAACCAGTAACTATGGTGACAACATCGGCATTAACAAATTGCATGGTGTCATAAATTGCCATCCCGGCAGTCACTGATCCCCCTGGACTATTAATGTAAATATAGATATCTTTATCGTTATCTTGAGCATCTAAGAAAAGTAATTGGGCAATAACACTGTTTGCCATATCATCATTCACTTCTCCACTGAGCATAATAATACGGTCTTTCAGTAAGCGTGAATAAATATCATAAGCACGTTCGCCACGAGGTGATTGTTCAATCACTGTAGGTACTAAATTCATTTAATTTCCTCCTTTTTCAACTTCCTAATCATTATAACCTTAATAGTCAATATAGGTCAATAGATAAACTTATCGCTCTATTACTGAGAAAATTGATGATAATTTGACATTAGTGCCTTTCAGACAGTATTAGGCTAGATTTTTTACTAGCCTTTATCTGATTTTGCAAGTGAGGCTATTATAGTAAGAAATCATCGATAACAGCAATACTTTTTTCGAAAAAGCTCTTAACAAAACTATGCTATTTGTGCTATAATACATTTATTGCTTGCACCCATAGTGTAATGGATATCACGTAAGATTCCGGTTCTTGAGATGGGGGTTCGATTCCCTCTGGGTGCGTATTTTAATTTTAAGGCTTTCAAATACACCTTAGAAACGTTGATTTAAAAGCATTTACAACTTAATTGTTAATATTAGTTAAGCTCTAATTTTGCTTCTCATGGGGCAAAATATGGGGCAAGATCTTTCTACCCCCATAGCTGAGTTAGTAAATTCAAAATTAGTATTATTTAGTAATTGCCCCGTGTGGGCTTTTTTTATTGTCAAGATATTTAACAGGTTTTAACAGGTTTATTAATATCGCTACCTATGGAAAACCCTAGGGTTCTTATGGTGAGTAAATTTGTCAGACCTTTTCAGGATATTCTTTGAATTATGTAGGTTTTTGTAGGTTTTCTTTTTTAGGAGCGCCGGAAAATCTCAGGGTCTTATAGTGAATTAATATGTCAGGTTTTGTCAGGTTGTTTTAAAAATGCAAGGTTTTATAGGGTCTCCTTTTTTAGGGGCGCCGAAAGTGCCGATTTTGCCTTTTTAAGGTGGATTGTTTGTTTTATATGCTCCTCCCCTTTTTATAGTGTCTGAAATGTCCGATTTTTTCTTTTTTAGGTCTCAGCTATCTCAGATTTTTAAGGACGAAAGAAATGAAATATAAATTTAACGGGGTAATTTGGGAGTAGTTTTTATTAGTTGATAAAAAAGGTTATGAAATGTTAGTACTTTTCATCACTACCACAAGCTCATAATTGCCCTGTGTAGCGTTGTTTGATTTCGTGATGGATTCCATCGCTAATACATTCAAACCGTGATAAGGTTTCTATTTTCGCTCCTGCCTTGCCAAATCCTTGCCATTGTCTTTCAGGACAATAAAAAAGGTGAACCATCACTGATTCACCTAGATTAATGTTGTTATTTTCTTCTTTAGTTTAGTCTAGCAGTGTTGTCTGGTATTACCGTTTCACGTTCATTAACTTGTGGCTCATCAAGCTTGGCCATGCGGTTTAGCAACATTCCATTCCTAATATTCGCAATCCTAGAGCCCTCAGGCGTTTCGCTGGTATTACCGTACAAATCATCGTCAAAAGTGGTGGAAATGTTCTCTAAATCACTATAGAACGGATTCTTTACCTCGTATTTACCATTAGCATTAAGAACGTCCATCACGGCTGAATTATAGTCATATTTTTCAGCAAGATAATTTAATGTGTTTTCGCTCTTGTCCATCATTAATACCGTTTGCAAATAACTAAGATCAATTGGCGTTAGATCATAAAGCCCTTTTTCTTCAAAGCCGGTTTCTTTGAATTTTTGTTTACCCTTTTTGAATAACTCAATGTTTTCACGTCTTAGACTGAGGTAGATTCTGCGTTGCTCCTTAAGAAATTTCTCAGTCGCTTCACGCTCTTCTTCATAAGCTTCCTGTTTACCTTTATCGGAATACCGTGTACTAGTCCCTATCTCCTCAACTTTTTGATTATACTGATTCAAGGCTTCTAGCCCTTTAGTATTAACTTCGTCCATTTTATCTATATTCCGCTTGTAAGTGAATTCTTCACTAGGTTGAAGACTTGTAAGAATTTCTTTTTGTAAATCCATAATATCCCCCTTAATCCCAATTTGATTTTATTTTACGAAAACGTTCATCTCGTTCATTTTGGATTCTGGCAAACTCATTAATACTGTTGTTAAGGTGCGTTTCAGTAAAGTGTTTTTGATACTCTTTTTCCGCCTTGTCTTTGTCATACTCTTTCACATAGTCTACTTCTTCTTGGTTTTCAGTTTGATTGTTTTGTTGTTCTAAATTCATTTTAATTTTCCTTTCTTACTTCTTGTAAATATTTACCTTAAACAAAGCATAGTAGCTCCCCAGCCTTGTAAGCCTCAGCAAATTGAAGCTTTGCCCTGCGTAACTTCTTATAATATCCGCTCTTGGATATGCTGAGTGATGAATAAATATCAAAATCTATTCGCTTACTAAAATACTTGGCTTTTAATAGTTCCCGATATTCTGGTTCAACTAATTCAATAGCATTATCAATTTCATTTATAATCTCCCTCCCTCGTTCCCTGCGATCGATTATCTTACCCATGCCACCATCACTAGATGACTGAGTTTTCTTCTCGGGGGAATAACGGTAATTAGCTGTTAAATGGCCGTCATACAAGCTCATGCGCTTCAAGCGGTCATAGTTGTCTAACAGGTCATTTACCTTGCTAATGGTCTTATTTTCATCGACTTCCGGAAATATGTTTACCCCTCCCCTTGTGCTATAATAAAGCTAGCTAATTCAGTGGGGGTTAACACTCACGGGCATGATTTCAGTCATGTCCTTTTTTATTGCCTACATATAGGGGGAGGGATCTATATAACGGTAGTGTTTATGTAATTGACCCCTCCCACCGGTTCGCTCTGTGGGTTAATCCAATAAACTTTTCCCCGGGGGCTTGCTTCACAAAATGCCAAGCTCTTCCATAAGGTCAAAGGCGTCTTGTGGCATACCTGCCATATAGGTGACTTCCTCAAGCTCTTCAATGGCAAATTCATCATTCAAATACCCGATTACCGCTAATACTAACGTCAGCATGGTTATTTCTTGCCCTGCCATCACTTTAGCAATAGATGGCCTAGGGTAAAGCTGAATAATTTTATTGGTACGTTCTTCAATGTACTGACTTACTAGGTCTGTATCGATCATATTTTATCCCTCTTTATATATTTATAATTTTAAATAGATATCTGTCCCCTTTGTTGTCCCATCTCTTTTTAGGGAAAAGCAGGCCAAAAACTCTTGATATCAAAGGCTTTTCGGGTTACTTCTAAAAGTGTCCCACTTCTAGGGTTCACTCTCTTATATATTTTTACTTCTATATATTTTTTTACTTTTTATTACTAAATAAGTGGGACAAGCGGAACATATATATTAGATTATTGATATAACGCTGATCTTAGCGTTCCACTTCATACGGGACAAACCGGAACAAAGCGGGACATTAGCTAATTTTCTGAATAATTCTTATTGGGTTGCTTCCTTTAGCGTATGGCTGAATCTCCTCTGGCATGCTTTCCGATTCGCTGACGTTAATCCGCTGTTTTGCCTGCCTATATTTATTTCCCGTTAGCCGTTCTAAGACCTCAATGAATTTAGTCATAAGACCATAAGGCAAGGCACTTCTATTTCCTAAATCATACTTATATTCTTTTAGGGAATGCTTTACAAAGTTATTAGGTACTTTTTCCAATTCGTGGTAGCCATTGGAAATATACTCATCGTTAATATAACCCTCAATATAGTCATTAGACCGGCGATATTTGGCAATTTCCTTTTTAACGGCTTCTGGCTCGATAAAGTGGGTAAATTCCATTTCAATAGCTTTCTTCAAGACATATTCTAAAATTCGCTTGTCTTTCAGATAGACTTCTTTAATCTTTGGGTCATTTTTCTGACCGTTAAAATCAGCATTGAAAGGGATCAGTAGTAACCGCCTATACCAGCCTAAAGATTTATTCCGTACGTTGGGCATATCATTCCCACTAAATAAGCAGAATAGTTTAAGGGTGGCGCTATAAATCGGTTGATATTTTTCTTCAACCGTTATAGGGTCACCGGTTGCAATGCTCATCAGATCGCTTATTTCATCGATATAAGCGTTAGAAATATCGTCCCCTATATTGCATACCTTGCCAATTAAATTGGCCTTGTCATACTGACTGCCAAATTGTGGTGGTTTCAGCGTGCTGACGTTTTGCTTCCCAATAAGATTTATTAGAAGTTGTTGAAACGTCCCTTTACCGCTGTTCCCACTACCAATGAGAAACCCTATCTTATTCCGTGTATGGTTAGGGTTCAAAGCTTCATTGATAACCTGCCATAACAGGGTAACGATTTCTTCATCACCACAAGCAATAGACCTTAGCCACTCTTTAAAGTTAAAGCCATCAATATTTGGGTTAGTGGCCTTGGGATTGTAGTTAGTTACAATCTTGCTCGTGATGGCATAGTCAGGGCTAAAAGGTAATAGCCTATGCTCATTGACTGAATAAATGCCATTGTTTACGGGGATCAGGTCAGCACTAGAAAAAGCTGGTACTAAAGGCACTCTGACCCTAAGTTGCTGAATAACTTCTTTCCATTGCCTAGAACGGTATCGACTATCAATACCGCTTATTAGTCGCATAAAATTATTTTCTCCTGTGATATAAATCCCTTGATCAGGATCATAGTAAGCTAGCATGGCAGTTTCTCTATTGTCGCCAATTAAGTAGCAATGCACGGTCGTTCTAAGAATGGTTGAAGCGATCCCCTCATGCATTTTAGGAAATTTTTGGGTTTTGGGATCTTTATGCTTTATTTTCCATTCCTGCCCTTTTTGAGATAAAGTGTTTCTAATTTCTCGCATAGTCTTGGGTTTTTCTTTTGACTGAGATTCTATTTCTTTTAACTGCTTGGCTCGGTTCAGCACGTCTTTAAATTCATCACTCATTCATTACAACGCCTCGCTTTCTCTCTTCTCGTGTTAAAACGCTGTTCATCACTGTGGCCAATTCTTTATCAGATAATGGCGGTTGTGTGAAACGCTCGTTCCAATCTTGGCAAATCATTATGCAATACTCAGGATCAACCTTAGCAGTTAACAATGTTCCAAAGGCCTTAGTGAAGAAATTATTACGTTCCCCTTGGCCAATTCCGGAATAAACTTCCTGTAATAGCCTTGGTACTTTGCCAATAGAGCCATTTCCACCTATTTGGCTATAATCAACCGTGAATGCCGTTTTCTCGTGTTGCTGAGGACGAATTATAGGCACTTTCGCACCATCACGGTTAACAATGACCTTATAGTTGTCGTGTAGTCCGTTATCTACCGGCATGCCCATAAGCCGGCTGAAGTCGCCACTACTCGGGTCAATGGGAATATATTTAAAGTGGTCAATAAGTCGCTGAGTAATGCTAGCGGTTTCGTCTTTAGTCATACTGTGTTCAGGTTCTAAAATTACCCGTATTCTGGCATGTTTAGGCTGGCTATTAATTGTTGGATAGATAATATACTTTAGCCCCTTAAGCTCCTGCTTTAGCTGTTTAATTGTTTCATCAAAGTTAAGGTAATCGTAAACAATGGGGCTATCTTGGTTGGTAATCGCTCGGGGTTCAATATCCAAAGTGATGAGTGACTTTTTAATGGTTTCGCTGTCAGACCGCTTATTTCCTTTGATTTTGCCACTAAAGAAGTACAAGCAATCATTTAGCTTGATACCATCAGGAACGGGCTTATCCCCGTTATTTTGGGGCTGTATGCCCTCTAAATGTTGAATGTTATTCTCGCAAAGATAGGCCAAAGTCTCAAAGTCACTTCCGTTAGATTGACATTCTTCAAGACGGTTATTTTTAACGCCTTTAGTCGTGTAAATCATCACTATCACCCCAATCCTTAAAATAGCCAATGTTATATTTTTCCATCAGTTTGACCGCTTCAGTATCAAGGTCTAAGTCATCACAAAGGCTTTTTAAAGTCGTTATGTCTGCTTGGCCATTGATAAATCGGTCTACCTCATAACTCAATGTGGCCAACAATAATTCATAATGGGCAACAGATCGTTCAAGGTAGTCCACTTTACTAGTCGCATAACCTTTATAGGTTTCATCAAGTTTTTTTAATTGCTTCATACGCTCTTCTAAAAAAGCTTTTTCATTTCCTATATTGTCGTGGCCGTATAGGTAAGATATTTTATCCATCAATGTTCGCCTCAATTCCTAAGTCTTTTAAATCGTTTTTAAGGTCTCTAGGCCTATCGCTGTTATTTAGTGCGCAAAATATAATATCTAACGTGCTGGCCTGTTCTTTGATCAAAAATTCAATGAACATTCCATTCAATTCTTCTTCAAGTTTATCTATTTGCTTTAACTGCTCTTCGTTAGTAGCAAAAGCTCCTGCGGTTAATATTAGATCTTCAACCGCTTGATGATATTTAATGAGTGTCAAAGTAGGACTTAATTTTTCGGCTAGCTGTTGATTTTGTTCTGCGGTTAAATAATTTTTCTTTTCCATGGGGCAATTTCCTTTCTAAAATTGCCCATCACTAAAATAATTGATATAATATGCATAAAGAAAAGGCTGTTCCAGCAACCTTTTCAAGCCTTATTTAGTGATGGGCTAGCATTATACATTGATAGACTTATGACATTTTTGTTGTAAGTCTTTTTTTATTGATAAGGGTGCGACCTGATAAAGTCATTCAGTACTTTCCGTTCTACATATATCTTGTTACCTAGCTTATTAAGTGGTAAACCTAGTTCTTTATGCCAATTTTCCGTGATGGTGTTGCGGCTGGTGTTATACATTTTGCATACCTCTTCCACTGTTAGCATTTCCCTTGTGATGGCACAATCCCGTCTAGCCTGTTCCATGGCTTCACGGTATAAATAAACTAATGATTCTTTAAACTGATCTTGAAAATCCTCGGGGATCTCTAATTGAAAAACGTTGTTGTTACTCATGGTTAATCGTTCCTTTCTTCATGGCCATATACAGCCCGTTTTAGCTTGTCATTTTCTTCTGTTAGTTGCTCGTTAACCATACCTATATGAATAACTCCTGCCATCAAAATGACTAGTAATATAAACATGCCCTCACCGCCTTTCGTTGTTTGTTTTAAAGCCTCAATTTGGATATAATATAGTCACATATCATATCCAAAGGCGTTAGCTTGTTACCGGCTAGCGCTTTTTTTTAATGCCTATAAACTCGCTTGCTTCATGATCCTTAATGTGATTAATTCTTGTTTAACCTGCGCTTCATAGCTGGCTAAGAAGTGCTGTTTCTCCTCTTCATCACTAACTAGGTAATACCCTTTAGGGTCGGTTCGACTTGCGCCAATGAGTAGCCCCTTTTTGCGTAAAGATTCAACTAAACCATAAAAAACTCGCAATGAAAGCCGGCAACTAAACAGCTTAGTCAGTTCTCTGGCTGTTCGTGCATTGTCTTTCCCTCTAGGTAAGATGTCTAAGAGCTCTTGCTCTAGTGATGTTAGTTCTTCTTGCTTCATATCCTCACCACCTTTCTATTACTTCAACATAACCACTTACTAATTCAGCCGTGGGGAGGCTTTAAACTTTTGACACTTTCTGATTAAAAAAAATATCATCGATTGTTGCGCTTGGAAATGATTTATTAAATATCTTTTTAAGGATAACTTTTTCATCATCGGTAAAAGGAGTAATTCCCTTTTCCTTTTTCCAATAAGATTGAAGTGAAATATCTAAAACATTCGCTAAATCGCTCTGAGTCATTCCCATATAAGAACGCATTTGTTTTACTCTGGTCATTATCTCACCTACTTTCTACTTTTGACACTTAAAGATTAACATGCTAGTTAAATAATTGCAAGCACGATATTCAACTTTTGAAACTTTTGTGATAGTATAGCTTTAACTAGGAGGTGAAATAATGGAAATAGATAAAAAACAATTAGGAAATAGAATCAAAGAAATAAGAGTAAACTTGAAACTTACTCTCGCTCAATTTGCTGATGAGATAAGAAATAAAACTGATGGAATATCTAAAACAGGAAAAAGTAACGTTTCTAAATGGGAACGTGGGGAAAATGTCCCAAATAGCATTACCCTTAAAGCCATAGCAGACCTAGGCGGTATATCGGTTGACGATTTGTTGCA
This sequence comes from Aerococcus sp. Group 2, assembly GCF_905125285.1. Classification (NCBI taxonomy): domain Bacteria; kingdom Bacillati; phylum Bacillota; class Bacilli; order Lactobacillales; family Aerococcaceae; genus Aerococcus; species Aerococcus sp. Group 2. Next base: position 508,224 of record NZ_CAJHPA010000001.1, read on the forward strand.
AAGTGAAGAGGATAAAAAAGCTACAGAAATCTATCAACAGCATTCTGCTAGTGATTACGGAAAAATATTCAAGTTTATTCGACTAAGTAAAAATAAGACTGTTGATGAATTTTTAAAGGACTTAAACGCTCCTGTCCTTTATCAAATGGAACAGCCCAATGTTTCATTAACTGAGGAACGGTTAATAGCTATCGAAAATCAAGAGGCAAAACCATCACTAGATGAAATAAAAAAGGTGTTTTTGCTTTCTGAATACTCCGACTATCTTACTTTTTTGGACTGCAAAATCTTTTATAATTATGATTTTGATAATGTTTTTAGCTTTTTAGAAGATTATTTTGTGTTTGAAGAAGTAAAAAGTTCTGAAGTAAGAAAATTTGTTGAACTACTTAATGAAGTTCCAGTTATTAAATTTTCAACCTTTAAACTACCGCCGATTTACCAATTCTTAAAAGAAAGGGACTCTTATTCAATTAACGATTTGAAAGCATACTATCAAGATCAAATTAATTCGATAAATAATGTATTTGCTGAGATGAAAAAAGACCCTGATAGTGATGAAACACAAGATAGAGAAATTATTTCAGATTTACATATCGATCAAAATGACCATATCCATGACTTACAAATAATAAAAGCTTATGAAGAAGTTTATTTATAATTTCTTATTTCACCAGACTAACATAACCGCTTACTAATTCAGCCGTGGGGGTAGAATTAGAGGAGGAACATGTTGGAATGGCAACATACAAGAAATATACCAATTCGCAAGGTGAGTTCTGGCAAGTTCGGGGCTACCTTGGGGTTGACGAGGAAACTGGTGAAAAGGTTGAATGTCGCAAAAGAGGATTTCAGACTAAAAAAGAAGCGACCGCCTACTATAAAGAAGAACAAAAGAAGTTCCTTGTAGGTGATCGCTTCAAACAAAACAAACGATATACTTTTAAAGAATTATATCATGAATGGGCAAGCATTTATAAAAATGACGTTGAAATAAGCACCTTTGAAAGAAGCAAAGATTATTTTAATCTTCATATTCTGCCGGCTTTTGGTAATATCTATATCGATAAATTAAGCCCAAAAAGAATACAATCTCAAGTTAATGATTGGTATCCTCAATTTGCTCAATACAGAAGACTATTTAATAATACAAAACGGGTACTTAAATATGCTGTTGATCAAGGTTATATTAGAGATAATCCTTGTGACAAGGTACATATTCCTAAAAAGAAATTATCATACGACACTATTGACGAGAATAAGAAAAAATTTTATTCTCGTGATGAATTAGAAGATGTTTTAAATGCTCTAAGCCAAATGAAAACAAAACGCTGGTATGCTTTCTATCGCCTATTAGCCTTTTCAGGTATGAGAAGTGAAGAAATTCGTGCGTTGACTTGGCTTGATATCGATTATAAAGCGAAAACAATAAATATCGACAAAGCCATAGCCCGTGGCAAAAAGGTTAATAAAAAACGTACGCAATACCTCAAAGGGACAAAAAACGACCAAAGCACTCGAGTGATTAGTATTGACGATAAAACACTAAACATTCTAAAGTCTTGGAAAAGTGAACAGTCTAAGACATTAACTAAATTAGGTTTTAATATTTTCAATAAAAATCAGCTTGTGTTTTCTCAATATAAGGATAATAGTTATATGAACCATAGTGAACCTAGGAACGCTTTATCAAAAGTATGTAAAAAGTACGGCCTACCAATGTTAAATATGCACGGTTTTAGACATACTCATGCCACTTTGCTGGCTGACGCTGGCATTCCGCTTAAAAATGCTATGGAACGATTAGGTCATAAGGATTTAGAAATGACTCTGAACGTCTATACTCACGTCTCAAAAGATAGCCGTGATAAGTCTGCTCAAATCTTTGCAAACTATGCCAATTTTTAATAAAAAACTAGGTCATGGGGCAAGATATGGGGCAAAATTTCATAAATACCTGTTTTGAACGGCTAGAAACGTTGATATGACGGCCTTTTATAAGCTAAGGGGTTCGATTCCCTCTGGGTGCGTTTCGTAAAACCTAGTGAAGTCTAAAAATGACTATTGTTTATTTTACAGTGTATCTAGAACTTACTAAAACTTAGTAAAGTCTAATATTAGCTAGTTTTTGCTCGAAATTCTATAACTTTTCTATATCATGAATATTGCCATGCCAGCACGTAGCGCCCCTCGGGGTGCTTTTTTTATAGCATTCTTATCTCTATTAGTGCACAAATAATATATAGTTACCTATTTCTCTGCTCTATTATCTCTTCTATATAACCTTCTTCAATTGATTCCACGTTGAAGTTTTCTTTATAAGATTAAAGTATCCTATCAAGGTTCAACCAATTAATTATGGTGTAAGTAGCTCCCCTCTCCTCACCTTTGTTTATTTTTTATAATATATATATTCAAAGTAAAATAATTTTAAAATAATCATATTTACTTAATATAAAATTTTATTTATTTTTATTTTACGACCTAATATAATTATTGTTAACAAATTTAAGGAGGGAAAAAATGAAAAATAATCATAAAAATGCATTTGGAGGGATAAGTTTAATAATATTTATTATTATAATCCTATTTATTGGATCATATTCGGACCATAAAGACAAAAAAGATACATCAGCATCTCAATCTAGCCATACATCTGAATCTTCTAAAAAATATAGCGAATCTCATTCAAAATCAAGCGAATATCACACGTACAAAACAGAAAGTTCAGAATCTAAATTAAAGGATAATACTCCTCAAGAATACAAAAACGCATTGCAAAAAGCCACGAGTTATTCAAATCATTTCTACATGTCAAAAAGTGGGCTTTATGATCAGCTAACTTCCGAACATGGAGAGCATTTTTCTCCCGAAGCGGCTAATTATGCTATTACTAATGTAAAAGCTTCCTGGAAAAATAACGCTTTAGAAAAAGCTAAGAGCTATAGTTCTCATATGTCTATGTCAAAGCTGGGCCTCTACCAGCAATTAGTTTCAGAGCATGGAGAAAAATTCACTCCCGAGGAAGCTCAATATGCTATTGATCACGTTCAAGCCAATTGGGAAAGAAACGCTTTAGAAAAGGCTAAAAGTTACTATACAAATATGTCCATGTCAAAGGCAGCAGTCTATGATCAGTTAGTATCGCAATATGGGGAACAATTTACTCCGGAAGAAGCTCAATATGCTATAAACCATTTACCAAACTAAAATATATATAAGGAGGTAATCTATGATAAGCACTTCTACGTCAATAACATTGGCGACAATGTCATTGCTTTTTACCGTTGCTTTACTAGGAATTGCTATTTACGAAAAGATTAAAGGTAATCCTGTCAAAAGAATATTACTCGTTGCTCTAATCCCATTTATCCTTTTGTTGGTATTCTCTAGTAAACGACTAAGCCCACGGATACTCAAGGATAATCCTGCTCAAACAACACGAAGAGTATGTGAATTGACGGGATATGACCCTAAAGACGTGGAGAAAGAAGACGGTGATGTTAGTGAAACCCCAAAAAGAGATAAATTTAAACTATACAGATTGAAAGACCATGGTGTGATAAATGTCACCAACGATGAGAAAAGAGTGAATAGTTTCTCTATTTATAATGTCGATAAAGGGTTCATCCTTGAATTGTTTAAAGAACTTGATTATCCAATAACCGATCAATTTAGTGAACTAAACGAATCCGAAACGATGTCATTTGATAATATAGATAATATTGGCTCACTTCTAATCTATGATAAAGATAATAAAAATTATTCTGTAACAGTTATGTATAATCCTAATGAATTTAAAGAGACGAAAGGTATGGTTGACTTTTTACGCCGATCAACTATACGAAAGAAAACATCATTAACTGATGATGATTACTGGCATAGTGATCTGTGGTCTTATGATTTAGACTAACAAAAAGTCCACTCTTAAACCTTAGCGAAACGGGATATTGCCCAAACCTTCTCACACACGGTTTATAATAAAGCAAAGACCTATCACCTAACTAAGGGAATCCTTAGCTAGGGATAGGTCTTTTTTAATTATTTTTGACTTTCCCAAATTGGAATACTTGAGCCATTACTTTTTTCATCGATAATTTTAGCGACTTCAGGGGTTTGGTAGTACTTCACAATTTTCTTGTAAGTTTCATTATCCTTATTCTTTTCATCAACAGCAATGACATTCCAATAAGGCTTAGAACTATCGGTCGCCTTTTCTAAATAAATGGAATCCTTGGTTGGCACAAAGCCTGCGTCAGCGGCCATATCGTTATTGATGCAAGAAATCGTCACGTCGTTTAAAGCACTAGCTGTTTGGTTGGAATCTAGGGTAATGAATTCCAAATTCTTTGGATTTTCAGTGATATCTTCAACCGTTGGCATGAGCCCTTTATCTGGGTTTAATTTGATTAACCCTGCTTCTTGAAGGAGTAAGAGTGCCCGACTTTCATTTGAGACATCATTAGGCACAGCTACCTTGTCGCCCTCTTTAACTTGATCAATCTTTTCAATCTTATTGGAGAAGACCCCCATGGGGTTAAGGGTGGTATAACCGATCGTGGTGTTGTGATAGCCAGATTCTTCATTCATATTATCCATATAAATTTCGGTTAAGGCACTATGCATATCGATTTCATGGTGCTCCAAGGCTTCAATTGGCATCCGATAATCAGTAAATTTGACCAATTCAATGTCAATGCCTTCCTTTTCCTTCAATTCATCCTTTAAGTAGTCCCATTCGTCATTTTTCTCACCAACTACCCCTACTTTTACCGTTTTATCACTATCAGTATTGCCTGATTGACAAGCCACTAGGGTAAAAGCAGCTAATAGGGCCATTAGGCGTAAAATCCATTTCTTCATTGCAATTCCTCCTACTATTTTACTCATAATGAGCTGACCCTTATATTCTACTAATTAAAGCTTGATATGACAATGTTCCTGCCCTTAGTAAAAAGTATTCATCACTGATCTATAATGACTATCATAAAGCAATAAAAAAAGCTGCACAGTCTGTGCAGCGACTTAAAGATTCTTAAATATAACTGAGTTGAGTTGTGTAAAAAAGTTATTAAGAAGGTAAGAATCTTCAATAGCTAAAAGTATAGCATAGATGAAAAGTGACGCCAACTAGTCTTTGCATAAATTAATCATTTCATAAAAAAGTCCCTGTGCAACACACAAGGACTTACTTAAACTATTCAGCTTTTTGACTTTGTTCACTTGCTTTAGCGCGGCTTAAAAATACATTAAGCAGTAGACCACCAATAAGTCCGCCGACTAACCATGCGACTAAGTACATTAGACCATTGGTTACCCCACCAGCTAAGACTGCAAATACACCACCATGAGGAACATAGGAAACACAGCCAAAGAACATGCTTAAGGCGCCAGCAATTCCTGAACCAATAGCTAGTGGTGGAATGACATGTAGAGGGTCTTTAGCAGCAAAAGGAATCGCCCCTTCAGTAATGAAAGCAGCCCCCATGACATAGTTAACATAGGCACTATTCCGTTCATCTTCAGTCCATAGACTCTTCTTCAAGGTAGCAGAGATACCAATGGCTAGTGGTGGAACCATACCCCCACACATTACGGCTGCCATCACGTTAGACCCTGCACCAGCAGATGCAGTAACTAGGGCAGTACCAGTAACATAGGCAGCTTTATTAATCGGACCACCCATATCGATAGACATCATCGCTCCAACCACAAAACCTAAAATAATGGTCATGGAAGGTGGAATACTATTGATAAGGCTCATTAAGCCGTTCATCACAGCACCCATTGGGCCATTGATCACAAAAAGCATCAAGAAGCCCATAATCAATACCCCAAGGACTGGGTATAGGAAGATCGATTTCATCCCGTTTAAGGATTTAGGTAGCCAGGCAAATAGTTTTTCTAATAGCCAAACAATACCGCCGGCTAAGAAACCAGCAACCAAGGCGCCAAGGAAACCAGAAGAAACCGAATTTTCAAAAATTCCAACCCCAGTAAAGGCAGCAAATTTACTTGGTTCCGCACAGATACCACCGATAACCCCGATAACTAAACCGATACGGTCTGCCATGGAATGACCGATAAAACCAGCCAACATAGGTAGCATCATGGCAAAGGATAAGTTACCTACTGTATTTAAGGCTTGAGCAATTTGGTTATAGTCATCAGCAGCTGGATCAGCGGAAGTAATGCCCCAGAAGAATGACAAGGCAATTAAGATACCACCAGCAACAACGAATGGTAACATATGAGAAACACCATTCATTAAGTGCTTATAAGCTAAACGGCCTAATGTTTCGCCATCTGAACTCTCTTCTTCTTCTTCAGCATTTTGGCCTTTCTTAGCATGATAGATTGGTAGCTTATCATTGGCTGCTCGTTCCACTAACTGGTCAGCCTTGTTAACGCCATCACCAACAGGAACAATAATGATTGGTTTGCCATCGAAACGAGCCATTTCAACTTGTTTGTCAGCAGCAACAATAACAGCTGTCGCTTCTTCAATATCTTTTTTGGTTAAGCGGTTTTCTACCCCACTTTGACCATTAGTTTCAACCTTAATCCGGTAACCAGCGGCTTGTCCGGCTTTTTTCAAGCGTTCTTCCGCCATATAGGTATGGGCAATCCCAGTTGGGCAAGCGGTCACGGCAACGATATATACATCATTATCAGTACTATCAGTCTTATCCGCTTCAACTGGAGCAGCTTTGGCTTCACTATTTTCTTCCGTTGCTTCTTCACTTTCATCATGAGCCTTGATAATTTCTAGGACTTCATCAGGACTTTCTGCTTTTAATAAAGCATCTTTGACTCCGTCTTTTAACAAGACTTTAGACAATTGCGCTAAGGCCTTCAGGTGTTCCCCACCGCCCCCTTCTGGAGCAGCAATCATAAAGATTAATTTAGCTGGTTGACCGTCAAAGGATTCCCATTCAATTCCTTCTGCGCTCCGAGCAAAAATAATAGCCGCTTCTTTGATTGATTCATGTTGGGCATGGGGAATGGCAATCTCATCACCAACGCCAGTAGTGGATTGAGCTTCTCTGGCTTCTAATTTTTCCACGTAAGCCTCAGCATCACTGACGCCTCCACAATCTGAGAAACGCTTAGCTAGATGGACTAGGGTATCTTTTTTACTTTCAGTTTGTAAGTTGAGATCCATAGCCTCTTTGACAAATAAATCAGATAATTTCATTGCTTTGAATCCTCCTTTTTAATTTTCTTTCTTAACGACAATTTGATCAACTAATTCTTCAACTAAGTCCTTCGTCGTAATGCCAACGGAAAAGGCTGTTCCTGACCCAGTAGCTGCAGCGATTTTTAATGATTCTGCATAGTCCTTACTTTCAACGTAAGCACTTATAAAGCCCGACAACATGGAATCGCCAGCTCCTACAGAATTTATAACCTTTCCTGTAGGCACATTGGCCCGGTAGATATCCCCTCTTTCAGTAAGCAATAAACTTCCGTCGCCACCCAAAGATACCAAAACATTTAAAGCTCCAGCTTCTTGTAAGGCCTTAGCATATTTTATTAAATCAGCGTCTGATTCAATCTGAGTTTCGAATAATTCACCAAGTTCTTCACGGTTAGGTTTAATAATAAAAGGTTTATATTCTAAACATGCTTTTAGTAATTGCTTATTAGAATCTAAAACAAAGTTGGCGTTTTTCTCGAGGCACAATTTAGCAATACTGATATAAGCTTCCTCATCCAATCCAGGGGCAGCATTACCTGCTAGAAAGACCGTATCATTTTCTGTTAGTTCTTCATTCAGGTAGGTCATTAATTCCTGGAATTTATCAGCATCGACTTTTGGCCCTTGGGCATTAATTTCGGTTTCTTGTGGGCCTTTGAGCTTCACATTAATCCGAGTAGGCTGGTCAAGCTCGATAAAATGGGTATTAACCCCTTCGGCTTCTAATTCATCAATAATAAATTGACCAGAAAACCCACCGATAAAACCAGTGGCAATATTTTCCTTACCTAAACGCTGGAAAACGACTGATGCATTAATCCCTTTACCACCTGCCACATAGTGGTCTTCATGGGAGCGGTTTAGGTCACCTAATTTTATATCATCAACTTGCATTACTAAATCCACAGCTGGATTAAAGGTAATGGTATAAATCATTGAGATACCTCCATAATTTTCATATAGTTTTCATATTTTGAATTGCTCTCATTAGTTAATAAAATAGCTCGGTCTAAATCACAGACGTGACAGAAAGTACTTTGGTCAAATTTACTTGCATCAGCCAAGATATAACGGTAACGACTATGGTCAATTGCCGCCTTCTTAATTTGTGCTTCCTCAATGTCAGGTGTGGTATATCCTGTATCAAGATCAATGCCATTCATTCCTATAAAAGCTTTATCAAAGTTAAAAGATTGAACTTGAGATAAGGCTATGCCACCGATCAAGGTTCCCGTGCTTTCTTTAATTTCACCGCCCACAACAATGGTGTGGATCTGTGATTGATAGAGAGCTTGGGCAACTTCCAGGCCATTAGTCACAACAATAATTTCCTTATTAATAATCCAGGGAATCATTTCAATCGTCGTGGTACCAGAATCAAGATAAATCGTGTCATGATCAGCAACCATTTCTCCGGCTAATTTTCCAATGAGTTGTTTTTCTAAAACATTCACTTGGCTTTTCTCGGATAAGGAAGCTTCCATATTACGTTGCTGAACTCTTTTGGCTCCACCATGTATACGTTCTAATTTCCCCGCCTTTTCCAAACTATCAAAATCTCTTCTAATGGTTGATTCAGAAACAGCTAACTGTTTTGATACCTCCTGAAGATTTAAGATAGGGACTTTGGTTAAGGCTTCCATAATATACTTTTGCCTTTCTTCGGTAAGCATAATCTACCTCCCTCCATTAATTGAAATCGTTTTCTCTTTTAACATAGGATATTATAAAGGAAATCCAGCTGTTAATCAATCATTTTCTTTCATATTCTATCAAAAAGGGCCAATTTTTGACAGATTTTGCAGAATAAAGTGTATTTTATCTATCAAATTGAACAAAGCTAGGAAATATATTTAGACAAATAAAAAAGCAACCCTTTATAGAGTTGCTTACATATGACCCGTACGGGAATCGAACCCGTGTTACCGCCGTGAAAGGGCGGTGTCTTAACCGCTTGACCAACGGGCCAAAATATATTTTTATGGTCCGAGACAGAGTCGAACTGCCGACACCTTGAGCTTCAATCAAGTGCTCTACCAACTGAGCTATCGGACCTTGAAAAAGAAACGGTCCGGACGGGATTTGAACCCGCGATCTCCTCCGTGACAGGGAGGCATGTTAACCCCTACACCACCGGACCTAAAAAATTAGGTAAAATAAAATTGCGGAGACAGGATTCGAACCTGTGACCTCCGGGTTATGAGCCCGACGAGCTGCCAGCTGCTCTACTCCGCGATGTCAATATCTCCAGTTTAAATTAGGATAATACCTAAATATGACCCGTACGGGAATCGAACCCGTGTTACCGCCGTGAAAGGGCGGTGTCTTAACCGCTTGACCAACGGGCCATTGGATAACGGAGGATAAGGGATTCGAACCCTTGCGTCAGTTTCCCGACCTAACGATTTAGCAAACCGTCCTCTTCGGCCTCTTGAGTAATCCTCCACAAATTATAAATGGGCCTGAATGGACTCGAACCATCGACCTCACCCTTATCAGGGGTGCGCTCTAACCAGCTGAGCTACAGGCCCATATAATGTAAGCGGGTGACGAGAATCGAACTCGCGACAACAGCTTGGAAGGCTGTGGTTTTACCACTAAACTACACCCGCATACGGTCCGGACGGGATTTGAACCCGCGATCTCCTCCGTGACAGGGAGGCATGTTAACCCCTACACCACCGGACCTATTCAATTTTGAATAATTGCGGAGGCAGGATTCGAACCTGCGACCTCCGGGTTATGAGCCCGACGAGCTGCCAGCTGCTCTACTCCGCGATAATAAGTAAAGGAGGATAAGGGATTCGAACCCTTGCGCGGTTTGACCCGCCTGACGGTTTTCAAGACCGTTCCCTTCAGCCAGACTTGGGTAATCCTCCATAAAATAATTAACAAGATGGACCTTGTAGGACTCGAACCTACGGCCGGACGGTTATGAGCCGTCTGCTCTAACCAACTGAGCTAAAGGTCCGAACATTAATAGCGGCGGAGGGGATCGAACCCCCGACCTCCCGGGTATGAACCGGACGCTCTAGCCAGCTGAGCTACACCGCCAAATTATAATGTAATGGAGGATAGCGGGATCGAACCGCTGACCTCCTGCTTGCAAAGCAGGCGCTCTCCCAGCTGAGCTAATCCCCCCAAAGTCGGGAAAACAGGATTCGAACCTGCGACCCCTTGGTCCCAAACCAAGTGCTCTACCAAGCTGAGCTATTTCCCGGTAATGCACCCAGCAGGATTCGAACCTGCAACCGCCTGATTCGTAGTCAGGTACTCTATCCAGTTGAGCCATGGGTGCCTATTTATAAAAAGTTTATGCCGAGGACCGGAATCGAACCGGTACGGTGTTTAACCACCGCGGGATTTTAAGTCCCGTGCGTCTGCCTGTTCCGCCACCCCGGCATAATAATATTTAATTTTAAGCCATTTGGCTAAGCGGAAGACGGGATTCGAACCCGCGACCCCCACCTTGGCAAGGTGATGTTCTACCACTGAACTACTTCCGCATGAGATATAATGCCGGCTAAAGGACTTGAACCCTCGACCCCCTGATTACAAATCAGATGCTCTACCAACTGAGCTAAGCCGGCTTTTATATTAGTGCGGGTGAAGGGACTTGAACCCCCACGCCTCTCGGCGCCAGATCCTAAATCTGGTGCGTCTGCCAATTCCGCCACACCCGCATGTAAATGATCCGTGGGAGGCTCGAACTCCCGACCCTCTGATTAAAAGTCAGATGCTCTACCAACTGAGCTAACGAATCATAATGGAGAATGAGGGGCTCGAACCCCCGACATTCTGCTTGTAAGGCAGACGCTCTCCCAGCTGAGCTAATTCTCCATAAAATATTGCACGGCAACGTCCTAGTCTCACAGGGGGCAACCCCCAACTACATTCGGCGCTAAGAAGCTTAACTGCTGTGTTCGG